>NZ_JBWKWD010000025.1:0-95595 GCF_059422045.1 Pseudomonas sp. GW821-FHT02A08 | reverse complement strand
TGCGCAATCTCAGCCAACTGAAATGTTGAATGATAAACCGCATTCGCGAGCAAGCCCGCTCCCACATTAGAGGGTGGTGTCAGTGGGAGTGACGCGGCACTTCAGCCCCACGGCAACCGACCAGGAAATCGAAGTCGCACCCCTGGTCCGCTTGCAGCACGTGGTCGATGTACAGCTGACGATACCCGCCGACGATCAGGTTCTGTGGCGGCTGCAGATCGGCCATGCGCGCGGCCAGTTCGGCGTCCGGAATATCCAGGTGCAAACGGCCGCCGGCGCAATCGAGTTCGATCCAGTCGCCTTCTTTCACTGCGGCCAGCGGTCCGCCGGCAGCGGCTTCCGGGGCGACGTGCAGGACAACGGTGCCATACGCGGTGCCGCTCATGCGCGCATCGGAAATGCGCACCATGTCGGTCACACCCTGGGCCAGCAGCTTGGCCGGCAAACCCATGTTGCCCACTTCGGCCATGCCCGGATAACCCTTCGGCCCGCAGTTCTTCATCACCAGGATCGAGTTGGCATCCACGTCCAGTTCAGGGTCGTTGATTCGCGCCTTGTACATGTCGAAGTTCTCGAACACCACCGCACGTCCGCGATGCTGCATCAACTCTGGCGTGGCGGCGGAAGGCTTGAGCACGGCGCCCAGCGGTGCCAGGTTGCCGCGTAACACACAGATGCCGCCGTCGGCGCGGATCGGGTTGTCGAGGGTGCGGATCACTTCGTCCTCGCCATAGATCGGCGCGTCCCTGGTGTTCTCGCCGATGGACTTGCCATTGACGGTCAATGCATTCGGGTTCGGGATCAGGTTGGCTTCACCGAGGCGCCGCAGCACGGCCGGCAAGCCACCGGCGTAATAGAACTCTTCCATCAGGAAGCGCCCGGACGGTTGCAGGTCGACGATAGTCGGCATGCCGCGACCGATACGGGTCCAGTCATCCAGGTCCAGCTCCACGCCAATGCGCCCGGCGATGGCTTTCAGGTGGATCACTGCGTTGGTCGAACCGCCGATGGCGGCATTGACGCGAATGGCGTTTTCGAAGGCTTCCTTGGTGAGGATCTTCGACAGCTTCAAGTCTTCGCGCACCATTTCCACGGCGCGCATGCCGGACATGTGCGCCAGCACATAACGGCGCGCATCCACGGCCGGGATCGCCGCGTTGTGGGGCAGGGAAGTGCCCAGTGCTTCAGCCATGCAGGCCATGGTCGAGGCGGTGCCCATGGTGTTGCAGGTGCCGGCCGAGCGGGACATGCCGCCCTCGGCCGCGAGGAAGTCGTCGATGCTGATGGTGCCGGCCTTGACCTGTTCGCTGAGCTGCCAGACCACGGTGCCGGAGCCGATGTCCTTGCCCTTGTGCTTGCCGTTGAGCATCGGCCCGCCGGTGACGACGATGGCCGGCACGTCGCAACTGGCGGCGCCCATCAGCAAGGCCGGGGTGGTTTTGTCGCAACCGGTCAGCAGCACCACGCCATCGATCGGGTTACCGCGAATGGCTTCTTCCACGTCCATGCTCGCCAGGTTGCGGGTGAGCATGGCGGTTGGGCGCAGGTTCGATTCGCCGTTGGAGAACACCGGGAACTCCACCGGGAAGCCGCCAGCCTCGATCACCCCGCGTTTGACGTGCTCGGCAATCTGGCGGAAATGCGCGTTGCACGGGGTCAGTTCCGACCAGGTATTGCAGATGCCGATGATCGGCTTGCCATGGAACTGATGGTCGGCGATGCCCTGATTCTTCATCCAGCTGCGGTACATGAAGCCGTTCTTGTCGGCCGTGCCAAACCATTGGGCGGAGCGCAGGGTGGGTTTCTTATCAGACATGATCGGTTCTCTTATTGTATGACTATATTGTTCGAGCTGAGGCGTAACATAAGCGCAAATTAAGCGCTTTGGAAGTGTTGTTGGGTAAATAGTATTACTATATAGTCCGCTCAAACGGAGGGATGGCCCTGGCGAGTTTTTCGCGAGAGGCGTCCCCCGAGGTTCTATAACAACAACAATCGGAGACCGATCTCATGAGCCAGGAACTGCGGCTTATCCGTCGCATCACGCTGAAACTGATTCCCTTCCTGATCCTGCTGTACCTGATCGCCTATGTGGACCGCTCCGCGGTGGGCTTCGCCAAATTGCACATGGGCGCAGACATCGGCCTGGGCGATGCCGCCTACGGTCTTGGCGCCGGGCTGTTCTTCATCGGTTACTTCCTGCTGGAAATCCCCAGCAATCTGATGCTCGACCGCTTCGGCGCACGGCGCTGGTTCGCGCGGATCATGCTCACCTGGGGCGCCATCACCATCGGCATGGCCTTCGTCCAGGGGCCGAACAGCTTCTATGTGATGCGCTTCTTGCTCGGCGCCGCCGAAGCCGGGTTCTTCCCGGGCGTTCTGTACTACATCACCCAATGGTTCCCGGTGCGCCATCGCGGCAAGATCCTCGGGTTGTTCATCCTGTCGCAACCTATTGCAATGATGATCACCGGCCCGGTGTCTGGTGGCTTGCTGGGCATGGACGGCGTGTTGGGTCTGCACGGCTGGCAGTGGCTGTTCATCGTCATCGGCTGCCCGGCGATCCTGCTGACCTGGCCGGTGCTGCGCTACCTGCCGGACGGCCCGCAGCAAGTGAAGTGGATGGACCAGGCGGAAAAGGACTGGCTGAGCGGCGAGCTGAAAAAGGATCTGGATGCCTACGGCCAGACTCGTCACGGCAATCCGTTGCACGCACTCAAGGACAAGCGCGTCCTGCTGTTGGCGCTGTTCTACCTGCCGGTGACCCTGAGCATCTATGGTCTGGGTTTGTGGCTGCCGACGCTGATCAAGCAGTTCGGCGGCAGTGACCTGGTGACCGGTTTCGTTTCCGCGGTGCCGTACATCTTCGGGATCATCGGCCTGCTGATCATTCCACGCAGCTCCGACCGCTGGAACGACCGCTACGGCCACCTCGCCGTGCTCTACGTGCTGGGTGCGATTGGCCTGTTCCTCAGCGCCTGGCTGTCGGTGCCGGTGCTACAACTGGCGGCGCTGTGCCTGGTGGCGTTCGCATTGTTTTCCTGCACGGCGGTGTTCTGGACCTTGCCGGGCCGCTTCTTCGCCGGCGCCAGTGCGGCGGCGGGGATCGCATTGATCAACTCGGTGGGCAACCTCGGCGGCTACTTCGGCCCATTCGTGATCGGCGCGTTGAAGGAGTACACCGGCAATCTTGCGTCCGGCTTGTATTTCCTCTCCGGGGTGATGGTGTTCGGCCTGATTCTGACTGGCGTCGTCTATCGCCTGCTGGAACGCAAGCACGTCCTGCCAGCCGATGAGTTTGCGGCGAGTGCGCGTGGGGTGTCGCGTACCTGATTTTGAGAGTTCACACCGACCAAATGTGGGAGCGGGCTTGCTCGCGAAAGCGGAGTGTCAGTCACCGATGATGTCGGGTATGACGGCCTCTTCGCGAGCAAGCCCGCTCCCACATTGGTTCTGCGGTGATTTGAAGTTTTGTTTTACAGGAGAAAATCCATGCGTTTGGTTCAGTTCGAATTGAGTAACGGCGAACGCCGTGTCGGCGTGGTCGAGGCAGGCCTGGTCCGTGAAGTGCAGGACGCGCGCACCGTTCGCGATCTGGCACTGGCGGCGATCGAGGCGGGCGCAAGCCTTGAGCAACAGGTGCAAAACCTGGGGCTGGGCATCAGTCACGACTACGCCGAGCTGCTGACGCAACAGCGCGTCCTGCCGCCCCTGGACCATGCGGACCCTGCACACATGCTGGTCAGCGGCACGGGTCTGACCCATCTGGGCAGTGCTTCGGCCCGGGACAAGATGCACCAGAAAAATGGTGACGAGTCCGCGATGACCGACACCATGCGCATCTTCAAATGGGGCGTGGAGGGCGGTAAGCCGGCGGCGGATGAAGCCGGTGTGCAACCGGAATGGTTCTACAAAGGCGATGGCAGCATTGTCGTCCGGCCTGGCCAGCCATTTCCCTTGCCGCCTTTTGCCGAAGATGCCGGTGAAGAGCCGGAGATCGCCGGCCTGTACGTGATCGGTCACGACGGCAAGCCGTATCGCCTGGGATTTGCCGTGGGCAACGAATTCTCCGACCACGTCATGGAGCGCAAGAACTACCTGTACCTGGCCCATTCGAAACTGCGCAGTTGCAGCTATGGCCCGGAACTGCGAGTCGGCGAATTGCCACAGCATCTGGCGGGCACCAGCCGCATCCTGCGTGACGGCGAAGTGCTGTGGCAGAACGAGTTTCTCAGCGGCGAGGCGAACATGTGCCATAGCCTCGCCAACCTCGAATTCCATCATTTCAAGTACAGCCAGTTCCTGCGCCCGGGGGATGTGCACATTCACTTCTTCGGCACGGCGACCCTGTCCTTTGCCGACGGCATTCGCACGCAACCGGGCGACGTGTTCGAGATCACCCAGGCCGAGTTCGGCGCACCATTGGTCAACGGCATCGCATCGGTCCCGGCGGCGTTCGAGCCCGGCACCGTCGGCACACTTTGAGGAGTTACCCATGACCCGGATCCTTGGTCACAACTACATCGGCGGCCTGCGCAGCGCGGCCGGCAGCGTCAAGCTGCGCAGTGTCGATGCCAGCACTGGCGAGGCCTTGCCCCACGATTTTTATCAGGCGACACCGCAGGAAGTCGATGCGGCGGCCCACGCAGCAGCGGCTGCCTATCCGGCCTATCGCTGCCTGAGCGCGGAGCGACGGGCGCAGTTTCTCGATGCCATCGCCGATGAACTGGACGCCCTCGGTGATGATTTTGTCGCTGTCGTTTGCCGCGAAACGGCGTTGCCCGCAGGGCGGATTCAAGGGGAGCGTGGGCGTACCAGCGGGCAGATGCGCCTGTTTGCCAAAGTGCTGCGTCGTGGTGATTTCTACGGCGCGCGAATCGACAGGGCATTGCCGGAGCGTCAGCCGTTGCCGCGTCCGGACCTGCGTCAGTACCGCATCGGCCTGGGTCCTGTGGCGGTGTTCGGTGCCAGCAACTTTCCGCTGGCGTTCTCCACCGCCGGCGGCGATACCGCCTCGGCGCTGGCCGCCGGGTGCCCGGTGGTGTTCAAGGCCCACAGCGGTCACATGGCCACGGCTGAATGGGTTGCTGACGCGATCATTAGTGCTGCCGAGAAAACCGGGATGCCGGCCGGCGTGTTCAACATGATCTATGGCGGTGGCGTCGGCGAGGCGTTGGTCAAACATCCGGCGATTCAGGCGGTTGGTTTCACCGGTTCGCTCAAGGGGGGGCGAGCCTTGTGCGACATGGCGGCGGCCCGTGCGCAACCGATTCCGGTGTTCGCCGAGATGTCGAGCATCAACCCGGTGATCGTATTGCCCCAGGCGTTGCAGGCGCGGGCCGACACCGTCGCCCGGGACCTCACGGCGTCGGTGGTCCAGGGCTGCGGGCAGTTCTGCACCAATCCGGGTCTGGTGATTGGCATTCGCTCGGCGTCGTTCAGTGCCTTTGTGCAGCAAGTGGCCGGGCTGATGGGCGACCAGCCGGCGCAAACCATGCTCAATGCCGGAACCCTGAGCAGTTACGGCCAGGGCTTGCAAAAGCTCCTCGCGCATCCGGGAATCAAGCACCTGGCCGGTAATCCGCAACAGGGCAGTCAGGCCCGGCCGCAGTTGTTCAAGGCCGATGTCCGCCTGCTGCTCGAAGGCGATGAAGTCCTGCAAGAGGAAGTGTTCGGGCCGACCACCGTGGTGGTCGAGGTCACGGACCAGGCGCAACTGACGGCCGCCCTGAACGGCCTGCACGGCCAATTGACCGCCACCGTCATTGGCGAGCCGCAAGACTTCGAGCAGTTCGCCGGGCTGACGGCGTTGCTGGAACAGAAGGTCGGACGCATCCTGCTCAATGGCTATCCGACGGGCGTGGAAGTCTGCGATTCGATGGTCCACGGCGGGCCTTACCCGGCAACGTCCGATGCGCGCGGCACGTCAGTGGGCACACTGGCCATCGATCGTTTCCTGCGCCCGGTGTGCTTCCAGAACTACCCGGACAGTCTGCTGCCGGATGCACTGAAGAACGGCAATCCGCTGCGCATCCAGCGACTGGTGGATGGGCAACCATCGCGCGACGCCCTCTAACGGCTGACCACAATCGCTGTGGGAGCGGGCTTGCTCGCGAAGGCGGAGTGTCAGTCGACAGAGATGTTGAATGATACCCCCATTCGCGAGCAAGCCCGCTCCCACAGGTTGGTCATTCCAACCGAGGGAAATGGGATGCGATGAGCTATCATTGCGTCTTTCTCATTCAAAGACTGATTGCCATGACTTCCCCAACCGACACCTTGCTCAATGCCCTCGAACACTGCGGAATGGTGGAGATCGACGGGCTGCATGCCTTCGAATTCGCCCTTGACGAGTTTGATAACCTGCACATTGAATGCATGGATGGCCGTGCGGCCAAACACTGGGAGTTCACCCCGGCGCAGATCCAGGCTGCAACCTTCGACACCACGCTGCAAAGCTGGTTGATCACCGGTGATTCGGGTGAACACCGTTTGGTGTGCGTGGGCGACGTTGTCAGCGGTGACAACGAAGATGATGACCAGGACGATGCGTAATCTCTGGCCACTGTTGATGGCCGGCAGCATCGGCGCCATGGGCGTCCAGGTCGCATCCGCCGAGGACTATCAACTGCTGGTGGGCTCCTACACCGCCGGTCAAAGCCAGGGCATCTACCGCCTGGCGTTCGACAGCCGCACCGGGCAGATCAATGCCAGGCCCCTGCAAGTGATCAAGAGCGAAAACCCGTCGTGGCTGACCCTGTCGAAGGATCAGCGACACCTGTTCGTGGTCAACGAAAACGGCCCGGGCCAGACCGATCCGGTAGGTCGCGTCAGCAGTTTCGCGATCGATCCCAAGACCCACGCGCTGAGCCTGGTCAACCAGGTACAAAGTCTGGGCAACGAGCCGACCCATTCCAGTCTCAGCGTCGATGGCAGCCATTTGTTTGTCAGCAATTACTCGGTGGCCGAAGACCCCGGCGGTACTCTCGCGGTGCTGCCGTTGGCGGCCGATGGCAAGCTCAAACCGGTGGTGCAGATGAGCAGCCATCCGGCGAGCCGGGTCAATCCCGAGCGCCAGGCCTCGGCCCACGTGCATTCGACCGTCCCGTCGCCGGACGGCCAATACGTGTTCGTCAATGACTTGGGGGCGGACAAGGTGTTTGCCTACCGTTTCGACCCCAAGGCCAACCCGCAACGGCCGTTGACCCCGGCCACCCCGGCATTCGTGCAGCTGCCGCCCGGTAGCGGACCGCGTCATCTGCTGTTCAGCAGCGATGGCAAACACGCCTGGCTGACCATGGAAATGAGCGCGCAAGTAGCGGTGTTCGATTACCACGACGGCCAACTCGAACAGACGCAGATGGTCGATCTGGCGGCCGGGCAGCCGGTCTCGGACAAGGCAGCGGCGGCGTTGCATGCTTCGGCTGACGGCAAGTTCCTCTACGTCAGCAACCGTGGCACGGCCAATCAACTGCTGGTGTTTGCCATCGATCCGGCCACCGGTCACCTCAGTGAACTGCAACGGCGGGCGGTGGAAGGCGATCATCCGCGGGAATTCAGCCTCGATCCGAGCGGCAAATTCCTGTTGATCGCCAACCAGAAGAGCAACCAGATTGTCGTCGTCGAACGCGATGCCAGGACCGGTCTGCTGGGCAAAACCTTGCAAAAACTGCCGATGGACGCCCCGAGCGACCTCAGGTTTCTGCTGCGTCAATAAGCCGCAGGCCCCGGTTGATGGGGCCTGCCTGCTTTTATCAATGACGCTGATATCTGGTACTGCTACAAAGCATTTCAAGGCACGAACCCTCGAGGGTTAAGTTTGCTTCACGGCCCCACCGGGCAAGCAAGCCAACTGAATCCGAGGAATACCGCCATGAACTTCAACATCTTCTCTGTCATCGCCGCTTCCGCCATTTCTGCCACCGTTGCGCTGCCAGCCAGCGCCAACGTTGAAATCAGCGACAAAAAAGCCCACACCCAGAGCTACACCCAGAAGTACCTTCAACAGAGCGCCAACTTCTACGCTGCGCTGGATCACAAAACCCAAGCCTGAACGCTCACCCTGCCTTTATGCAGGAGCGAAGTCACTGATGATCGAAGAGCCTGATGTTGAAAAACAGGTGTTGAAAACGATCAGAGTGATGTCGCTCCTGCATAACGCATTTGCGACAGCATCAGTTTGCCATCAATCCTGCGCTTGATATCACATTGCCATGAGTTTAAATTGACGCTGATTTTTTGACTCCTCCTCACGGCAAGGATCGACAGCATGGTGACGCGTCTGGCATTGGTTATTCTTTTTCTCTATTCCACCCCCATTCTGTCGGCGGTCGACCCTGTTCCGAGTGAGCCGGACGCTGCCCGCGAACGCTTGATGAGTTTTATTGAAGACTGAAATAGTCTGGCTTAATGATCAATGAAGCTGATGGTCACTATGGATAACCCTGAGTGGTTACCCAGGCTTTTTTGATCGATTCTGTGGGCATTGAAACATGCCTGCGGAGAACATCATGGCCAGCGCAATTCTCACTTCTGCCAAACACGGCGCCTATGTAGCGATCGGTCTGTACCTTGCCATGGTGCTGTTGGTCAGCCTGTCAGCCCAGTCGCAATCCACCTTCGAAGCGCCGATCCAGGTCGCTCATCCCGGCATCCAGTTTGAACACCGCGGGCAAAACGCGGACGTTGATCAGGCTGAAATCGCGGGAGTTGTCGGCGCATGAAAGGGCACAGACTCTGGGTCATCGCCTTCCTGGCGTTCATGACCAACGGATCCTCCCTGTTGGGGATCGGCCAGGGCTCGGCGGGCTCGGTGGCACGGGCCATCGAAGCCAACCACAACATCGCCCGCAGCATCGAAAACGCCAGTGTCCAGGGCATGCTGGCCGGCAATCCGCCGATCAGGAATGAAGGCGTGGCGTTCGGGCCGTTCCAGGTGGATTGCTCGGCGATCGGAATGTGTGGGGTATTGGCGTAAGTGCCTGGCCTATTTCTTCATGATTGAAGTAAAGAGTTCCGACTCCAGAAACCGCTGCAACCAATCCTGCAAACGCCGATACGGCGTCTGCGCGAACCATTCGCGGTCGACGTGGGCGAACTGGCGCACGAAGGGCATCAACGCCACATCGGCCAGGCTCGGATGGTTCGCCAGCAAGTAGTCGCGTCCCTCCAGCAACGCCTCCAGCCTTTGCAAAAACGCCTCGCCCTCGCCGCGATAAACCGCCATCGGCTGCTCGGGATAACGCTCGGCGTACTTGTAGCGATTCAAGTGCACCTTGAACACCTGATCGTTCTGTTCGATCAACGGGGCGATTTGCGCCGCAGCGTCAGGATCATCCTTGAGCAGCCAGTCCTGCGGATCGTTCTGCGCCAGCGCCCAGCGCATGATGTCGAGGCTTTCGTCGATCACCCGGCCATCGACGCTCAGCACCGGCACCGTGCCTTTGCCCGACAGCGCGAGCATTTCGGCGGGCTTGGCCTTCAGGCTGACTTCGACGATGTCCACGGCCACGCCCGAGTAGTGAAGGGCCATGCGTGCGCGCATGGCGTACGGGCAGCGGCGGAAGGAATACAGCCTGTTCATTTCACCTCCAGGGTGCTCAGGCCGTTGCCCTGGCGCTGGACCTGAATCTGCACCGGAATCCGTTCGTGCATTTCCTGTACGTGGGAAATCACCGCGACCTTGCGGCCCTGGGCCTGCAAGCCGTCGAGGGCGTCCATGGCCAGTTGCAAGGATTCCGGGTCGAGGCTGCCGAAGCCTTCGTCGATGAACAGCGACTCGATTTTCAGCGTGCTCGAGGCCATCGACGCCAGGCCGAGGGCGAGCGCCAGCGACACCAGGAAGGTCTCGCCACCGGACAGCGAATGCACCGAGCGCAGTTCGTCGCCCATTTCGGTGTCCATCACCAGCAGGCCGAGCATGCTGCCGCCGCGTTTGAGGCGATAGCGGCGCACCAGTTGGCGCAATTGCACGTTGGCGTGATGCACCAGCAGGTCGAGGTTGTAGGCCTGGGCGATCTTGCGGAAGGTATCGCCGGTGGCGGAGCCGATCAACGCATTCAGGCGCGCCCAGCGTTGATACTCGTTGTAGGCGTCGGCAGTCTGCTGCGCCAGGGCCTGATTGGCGTTCTGCCGGCGCTGGTCCTCGGCCTGTTCGGCGCGCAGTTCGGCGCAGTGTTGCTCGCTGGTGGCGGCGAGGTTTTGCAGGTCGATCAGCGCACCGGCCAATTGCTCTGCATCAAGGTTGCCGTTGTGTTGCGCCTGGTGATCGAGCAGGCGCTTGTCGCGCTCCTGCACCAGGACGCTGGCCTGTTCGATGGCTTTTTCACTGTGCTGCAAGCGCTGGCGCAGTTCGCTGACCTGGGTGTCATCGACGCGCAGCAAGTCTTCGAGGCCGCCGTCATCCAGCTCGGGATGGCGGGCACGCCAGTCGCCGATCTTGCCGGCGAGCTCACGTTCTTCAACTTCCAGTGCGTGCAAGCGCTCCTGCTGGGCCTTGAGTTCGGCGGCGATTTGCACTGACTGCGTGAGGACGTTTTGCAGTGTCTGCACGGTGCTGGTTTCGGCACTGCGCGCCTGCTCCACGGCCTGTTCCAGTTGCTGCTGCCAATGCTCGGCGCTGCTGTGTTCGCCGAGTAGTTGACCGAGCGTGTGCTGGCTCGCCTGTTGCTGCTCCGCCAGCCCATTGAACTGCTGTTCGGCGGCTTGCAATTGCTGCACGCGGCTTTGCTGGCGATCCTGTTCCTTCTCCAGGTTTTGCTGGCGCTGTTGCTGCTCGGCCAGTTCTTCCTTTTGTTGCTCGAGTTGCGCCAGGCGCTCGGCGATCTGCCGGTCGAGCTGCATGAAGGTCGCGGCCGGCTCGACGCGCAGCGCTTGCAGGGTCTCGGACGGCAGCAGGCTGGCAAATGCCTTGAGTTCTTCGTCCAGGCGCTGGCGGTCGTTGCCCAGTTCGCGCTGTTGATTGCTCAGGTGTTGGGCTGCTTGCTGGTGCGCGGTTTCGGCATGGCGCAGTTGCTGGGTCAGGCGCGCGGCATCCTGTTGCAGGGTGAGCAGGGCGCTCTGCCGTTGCTCGTCCTGGCTGATGCTCTGGTTGAGCTGACTGTTTTGCTGGTTGAGCCAGGCGTTGCGTTTGGCGGCATCCTGATTCAGCAGTTGGGCAGCCAGCGGATGGGCTTCCAGGCTTGGGGCGAGGGCATGCTGCTGGGCCGCCAGTTGCTCCTGCTGTTGCAGCAGTTCCTTTTGCTGGGCGATCAGCCCGCCGACTTCGGCACGCAGGTCAGTGAGTTTTTCCTTGAGCAGGTCAACGGCCTTCTGCGCGTTGGCCTGTTCGCTTTCATCAAAACGACCGAGGCTTTGCAGCAGGGCTTCGGGCTGATGATAGGGGTGCTCGTTGCTGCCGCAGACCGGGCATGGCTGATCGTCCTGCAACTGCGCGCGCAGCTCTTCGACACTGGCACTGCGCGCCAGACGCTGGCGCTCCAGCAGCTCGCGCGTGATGTTGAGGGTCTGTTCGGCAACGCTCAGATCAGCCTTGGCCTTGACCCCGTCCTGGGTCAGGCGCTCACGTTCCTGTTGCGCGCTGAGCTGGCGCTGTTGCAACTCGGCACCGCGTTTGTCCAGGTCCTGCTGGCTGGCCCACAGGCGCGCAAGGTCTTCGACGGCGCGCAGTTGCTTGCGGTTGTCCTGCAACAGGCTGCCCAGAATGCCGATCTGCTCGGCGACGGCATCCGGTTCGGCGCCGGCCTCCTTGAACAGCACCTCCAGTTGTTGCTTCTGCGCGGTAAGCGCTTGTTCGGTGCTCGCGGCGTTTTGTTCGAGGCTGACCAGTTCGGCCTGACCCTGATTCAACCGGCTGCCGATCAACATCAACTGTTGCAGGCGATCACGGTAGGCATTCCAGGCATCGCTCAACGGTGCCAGATGGGTGCTTTGCTCCAGCCCGGTGGCGATGCGCTGCAAGTCCGCGGCGCCACGGGCTTGCTGATCGAGCAAGGCCTGAATCGTGCCCAGGCCCTGGGTGCAGGCCTGTTGCGCCTGTTGCCTGGCTTCGGCGCTGAGGGCGGTGTCCTTGGCCAGGCGGGCGAGGGTGCTTTGCGCTTCGAAGGCCTGACGGAGCGACGGCGCGCTGTCGGTTTGCCGTTGTCGGGTTTCGCTCAAGGCGATCCGGGCGGCGCTGAGCTGTTGCTCAAGCTGCGTCTGACGTTCGCCGAGTTCGCCATGCTGCTGCGTGTGCAAGGCAATTTGCGCCGCCAAGGGTGTCAGCAGCGCGTCGACCTCGGTTTTACGGGCAAACTGGTGTCGTTGCGGGGCCAGTTGTTCGAGGCGGGTGAGCCTCAAGCGCTCACTGGTCAGGGCTTCCCAGTGGGTCTGCGCCGATTGCAGTTGTTCGCTGGCGGCCAGATGCTCGTCCTGCAGTCGACGCAGGTTCTTGAGCCAGGTGTCCTGCAGTTCAAGCTCTTTGAGCTGCGCCTGTCGGGTCTTGAGTTGCTGCTGCGCCTGGTTGAAGCGCTCATCCAGTTCCGCGCGGGCTTCGGGCGACAGTGGCGTCACACCGCTGGCCTGATCCTGCAGCAGCTTGTGCGCCTCGCGGGCTTCTTTGGTCTTGTCGAAGGCCCGACGACCGAGGCGAGTGTAGAGCGCCGTGTCGGTGAGTTTTTCCAGCAGTTCGCTGCGGTCGTTGTCATCGGCCTTGAGGAATGCGCTGAATTCGCTTTGCGCCAACATCACCGCGCGGGTGAACTGTTCGAAATTCAGCCCCAGCGCGGCTTCGAGCTGAGTCTTGTATTCGCCTTTCTGGCTGGCCAGCAATTGATCCTGATCGATGTCGCGCAGGCTCTGGCGGCTGGCTTGCAGTTTGCCACCGGCCTTGTCCCGAGCGCGATTGGCTTCCCAGCGGGCGCGGTAACGGCGGCCGTCGACTCCCACGAAATCCACTTCAGCATAGCCTTCACCGGTGCCGCGACGCAGCAGGGTTCGCGGGTCGCCGGTGCCGATTTCGCCGTCGGCGTCCGGTACCTTGGCGTCGCGGCCGGTGTTGTTCAGGCGTGGTACGGCGCCAAACAGCGCCAGGCACAGGGCATCGAGCAAGGTGCTTTTGCCGGCGCCGGTGGGGCCGGTGATGGCGAATAGTCCGGCACTGGCCAGGGGTTCGGCGGTGAAGTCGACTTCAAACGGCCCGGCCAGGGAGGCGAGGTTTTTCAGGCGGATCGCGAGGATTTTCATGGTTGTTCGCTCTCCATCTGCACGTCCTGCAACAGCTCGGCAAAGTCCTTGAGGGTTTGCGCGTCGACCTCGCTGCCGTAGTTGTCCTGCCAGGCGCGGCTGAACAGTTCCTGAGGCGTGAGCTGGTCCAGTTCGATCAGGGTGCTGCCTTCGTCGGCACCGTCACGACCGCCGGTGCCGGCGTACTCGGCGGCGATGCGCACCAGGCGCACGGCCTTGCCTTGCAGGGCGGTTTCCACTTGATTGCGCAGGTCGGGCTGCGGCTCATCGAGGCGCACCCGCACCTCCAGCCACGGCTGGCGCTGGATCTCGGCCAACAGGTCGATGTTCGGCAGGTCCGCCAGTTGCAGCAGGATCTCGCTCAATGGCGCCGGGCCGATGCGTTGCAGGTTGACCGCGCGGGGGATCAGTTTCGGCTCGACGCTGACCAGGGTTTCGCCGTCGAGCTTGATGTCGAGAATCTGGTGCTGATAGCTGATCTCGGAGAACGACAGCGGAATCGGCGAGCCGCTGTAGCGGATGCGCTCCTCGCCGTTGACCTTCTGCGGCTTGTGTAAGTGGCCGAGGGCCACGTAGCTGATGCTCGGCCCGAACAGGCTGGCGGGCAGGGCTTCGGCGTTGCCGATGATCAGGCTGCGCTCGGAGTCTTCCGACACCGAACCACCGGCCATGTGCGCGTGGCTGATGGCGATCAGGGCCTGGCCCGGCTGGCGCTTGGCGTTGGCCGCCTCAATCAGCCATTCGTGCACCTGACCGATCCCGCGCAGGTAGTTGTCACCCAAATGCGCGCCGGTGACTTCCGCCGGGCGCAGGAACGGCAGCGCCAGGCACCAGCCGGCGAGCGCACCACTGGCGTCAGGCAACGGCAACAACAGGCGCTCGGCATCCAGCTGCCCGTCATCCAGCCACTGCACACGACCGAGCGCATGGGTGCGCAAGCGGCGCATCAAGGGGGCCGGCAGCTCGATCCGCGAGCCGGAATCGTGGTTGCCGGCAATCATCACGATGGTCAGCGACGGCTGCTGCTCGTGGGCGCTGACGATGAAGTCGTAGAGGCGTTCCTGGGCTTTGACCGGTGGGTTGACCGTGTCGAAGATATCGCCGGCGATCAACAGCACATCCGGCTGATCCAGCTTGAGCTGGAGTAACAGCCAGTCAAGAAAACAGCCATGTTCGAAATCGCGATCCTGGCCGTGCAGGTTTTGCCCCAGGTGCCAGTCGGAGGTGTGAAACAAGCGCAAGGCGGACTCCGGTACAAAAATAGGTGGTGGCCGCGTGAAAAATGAAGGCGGCGAAAGGGGGGAGAGTTTACTGGCAAACGCTCCCGAGGTGGTCAGGCACTCAACCTGTGGCAGCCCCGATCTTAAGGCAATACCCGATTAACTGTGGGAGCGAGCTTGCTCGCGAAAGCGTTGGCCCATGCAACAATGATGTGTCTGACACACCGCATTCGCGAGCAATCTCGCTCCCACAGGTTGTGCTCTTTGTCTCAAGGGTGAGTTATTTCGGGTAAAGCGGCGGCAACCCACTGTCACCTACCGGATCCTGCACCCGTTCGGCCATCGGGATCGCCTTGATCGCCCGCCACAACTCGTCACCTTGCCAGTACTGGCCGGTTTCGCTGTACAGCGCGCCGTTCAGGCCGTCGAGGGCGTTGGACAGTGGCACGAAGCGGGCGGCCATGTCGGCCAGGGTTTCCGGCTGTTGGCGGGCCCAGGCGTCGAGGGCCTGGCGGGTGGCGTGGGAATCGTTGGCCTGGCAGGCGCGCTTGAGGTCGTCGAGCACGGTACGGGGGCTCGGGCCGGTTTGCGCGACGCGTGCCACCGCCGGTTGCCAGCGGCCGCGCCACCAGAGGCCGAAGCCGAGCAGGGTGGTGCAGGCCAGGACCAAGGTGCTGAGCTTCCAGCGCCAGAGTGCTTCGCTGTCGGCGCCAGCGTCGATCGGTAAGGCACCGGCCGGTGTGTCGACCATCAGGCTCGGATTGGCCGCCACGTGCAGTGTGCGAGCCGGCAGGCTGCTGTGTTCCAGATGGTCTTCGAAGGTGTTCCACCAGACCACGTCGACAGTGGGCAGTTCGATGGCGCCGGTCCGTGTCGGTACCAGGGCCTCGCGGTCTTCACGGCTGCCGACCAGGCCGCGTTCGCTGATTTGGTTGCCGAGTACCGGTTGATCCGGGTAGCGGCGCAGGCCGCCGACATCGGTGCCGGGCAGCGGTGGCAGTTGGGTGCTGGACAAGCCTTCGGCCGTCACTGTCAGGCTGCGGGTCAGGGAATCACCGACCTGGGTATGATCCGGCTCCGGGTTCCAGTTTTCGCTCAGGGTCAGGCTGCGCGCAGGCAGCCAGGGGGCATCGGCCGGCCAAGTGATGGGTTTGGCCTTGACCGTCAACAGCAGTTCGGCCGAGGTGACGGGCATCTGCTTGCCGGATTTCGGCACTTGGGCCGCGTCCTGTGCTGGTTGCGCATCGACCAGCGCGGCGTTGAAGACCTGCGCCGGAATGATCAGTTCGCCGCTGTGTTGCGGGTAGATCGCATAACGCATTTCGATCACGCCATGGCGCTGGCCATCGATGTCTTTTTCGTAGGTGCGTGAGTCGCCCAATTGTTCGATGCGTGCATCAGGTATCTGCAACGGCGGCAGGCTGCTGTCGTCGTACAGCGACACCGAATGGTAAATGCGCAAGGTCAGGATCGCCTGGGCCTGTACGTACACGCTGGTTTGATCGAGGCTGGCATCGATGAATACCGGGGCCCGTTTGTCCGGGTTGTCCGGTGTTTCGCTCTCGACCACCTGCAGGGTGATCGGCTGGCTCTGCAGTTCGCCCAGTTGCAGTGGCGGAATCACCACGCTGCCGTTTTGCCGGGGCAGAAGGGTGACGATCCAGCGGGTGGTGGCCTGGTTTTCACCACTCAGGGTGTTCAACTGGTTGACCTGGCGTGTGCCGCGCACTTCGAACAATGGCTCCAGCGCTGTCAGATCGGGTTTGCCGAATTGAGTGACATCGCTGGATTCCAGGGTCAGCTCGACCGTCTCGCCCGAGCTCAGGCGACTGCGATCAACACTGGCGACCAGTTCTGCTGCGTGTGCCTGAACCATGCAGAACAACAGGCCATGCAGCAGCGCGAGCAATAAAACGGTGAAGCGGGTCATCGAGTTTCTTCCTGATCCTGATGTTGTTGCTGTTCGTACCAGAATTTGCGCCTGAGCAGCTCTCCCGGGTCATCCGGGATCTGCCGCAGCCACTGCTCCAGTGCCTGGCGCTGTTCACCTTCGATGCTGTCGGTGGCCGGGCGCAAGGGTGGTGTGGTGTGTTGTTCGTCACCCAGTTCGCTGCCCGGTACCTCGTTGGTCCCCGGTTTCGGCGGTCTGGTGGCTGGTTGCTCCTCACCCGGGCGGGTCGGTTGCCCCTCGGTTTTCGGTTCGCCGCTGCTCGAGGGCTGGGCGGCGGCACCGGGCGGTGGCTCCCGGGATTCGTCTTCGGGCCGGGCATTGCCGGCTTCGTCTGGCTCAGGAGCCGGTGGTGTGTTTTTCTCCTTGAGCAGACGTTCGACCAGCGCTTTGTTGGTCAGTGCCGGACGCAAATCCGGTTGACGTTCCAGAGCCTGCTCGTAAGCGTCCAGGGCCGCCTCAAGCTCCCCGAGTTTGGCCAGGGCATTGCCTCGATTGTAGTGGGCGTGGGCATCGTCGCCTTCGGCAAACCGCTCGGCGGCACCTGCGTAGTCGCCGGCCTCATAGAGTGCCACGCCTTGCCACTGATGGTTTTCGAAGCGTCGGGAGGCCTCCGCCGGGCGTTTCTGCTTGAGCAGGTGCAAACCTTGTTGATCAGGACGAAGCCAAAGGTCCGCGAGGTCAAAGGCGTAGCTCGGTTGAGGCAGCACCCATAGCAGCGGCAGGCACAGCAGCCAACCGCGACGTCCCGCGCAGGCCGCGAGCAGCAACAGCGGCAGCAGCAGCCAGTAACCCTGATCGGCCCAGGTGTCCAGGCGCAAGGTCTGACCGTCGTTGCGCAAGTGGCGTGGACCGTCGAGCAAGCCAAGGGCGTGCAGATCGCTATCGTCCAGGCGCGCCTGGCGATAGCGGCCATCCAGGTCGTTGGCAAAATTTTTCAAACCGGGCTCGTCGAGGCGCGGCACGAGGATTGCGCCTTGTTCATCCTTGAGGAAGCTGCCGTCCTCTTGGGTGATGGGCGAGCCTTCGGCGGTGCCGATGCCGAGCATCAGCAATTGAGTCGATTTGCCGATCAGCGCACGACGGATGCCCAGCCGCTCCTGGTCGGTCAGGGACGAACCGATCAGCAGGATCCGGCCGTCGCCCAAAGCAGCCTGATCGAGCAGCGCCAGGGCCTTGAGCACCGCCAGATCGGCGCGATGACCGGCCTCTGGCATCAACGACGGTTTCAGCGCATCCAACAGATTGCGGCTGGTGGAAAGGTCATCTGACAGCGGTACCAGCGTGTGGGCACTGCCGGCGTAAACAACGATGGCGGTTTGCGCGTCGCTGCGAATCTGCAGCAGGTCAAGCAGCTTGCGTCGTGCCTGTTCCAGTCGGTTGGGCGTGACGTCGGTGGCGAGCATTTCCGGGGTCAGCTCGAGAATCACCACCAGCGGATCGGCGGGCTTTTGACTGGTCTGCTCGACGCGCTGCCAGCTCGGACCCAACAGGGCGAGCACGGTCAACAGCCATGCCAGACCGAGGGCGATCCAGGGCAATTTACTGTCGCGACCACTGCCACCGCTGAGCAGTGCCGCGTGAAAGGCCGGTGGCAGGATCATCTGCCAGCGCCCGGCGCGCTTCTTGCGGTGCCAGAGTTGCCAGAGCAGCCAGCCAAGCACCGGCAGCAACAACAGCCACCAGGGGCGGAACCAGTAAGGCCACAGCGCACTCATCGGCGCCTCCGCAGGCGCAGGCGTTTGAGCCGTTGGCGCCAGTCGGGCAGCAATTGCGTTTGCAAAAACAGATCCTTGGTAACCAGGCGTTGCAAGGGGTTGTCCGGCCAGAGTACGGGGACCAGCAGCAACATGCTCAACCACAGCGCCAGGGCCAGTGGCCAGTGATACAAGGCTTGGGCCGGGCGGGCCTGGGTCGGTTGCTGGGCCACGGGTTCCAGTTGATCGAGGGTGTCCTTGATCGATTGCAGTTCCTTGCCATCGTGGGCGCGGAAATACTGGCCGCCGGTGGCTTCGGCGATGGCTTTGAGGGACGGCTCGTCGAGGTCCAGGCTCGGATTGACGCCGAGGAAGCCGACCGTGCCACTTTGCTCCGGATCGGCACCGATGCCGATCGGGTAGATTTTCACCCCTTCCTTGGCCGCCAGCCGCGCTGCGGTAAGCGGGTCGATTTCACCGCCATTGTTGGCGCCGTCGGTGACCAGGATCAGCACGCGGCTTGTTGCCGGGCGCGAGCGCAGGCGTTTGAGGGCAAGGCCGATGGCATCGCCGATGGCGGTGTTTTTGCCGGCAATACCGATGCGTGCTTCGTCGAGCCAGACGCGTACGGTGTGGCGGTCGAAGGTCAGCGGGGCTTGCAGGTAGGCCTGGCTACCGAACAGGATCAGGCCGACCCGGTCACCTTCGCGGCTTTCGAGGAAATCGCCGAGCAGGTGCTGGACCAACGCCAGTCGGCTCACTTCTTCGTTCTGCCACTGCATGTCAGGGAAGTCCATGGAACCGGAAACGTCCACGGCTACCAGCAAGTCACGGCCACTGGCGGCTATCGGCAAGGGTTCGCCGAGCCACTGCGGGCGCGCCGCCGCGACCAGCAGCAACAGCCACAGCACGATGAAGGGGGCTTGCTGGCGCCATGCCGGCAGGTTGGCCCGGGCGCGACGCCCGGCGAGGCCTTCCAGGTCGCTGAGGAAGCTGACCTTGAGCGCCGGTTCGCCACTGTCGGCTACCGGCAATACGATGCGCATCAGCCACGGCAGCGGCAACAGGGCGAATATCCACGGCCAGGCGAACTCAAACATGCTTGCGAATCCATGTGTCGACGGCCTGGGTCAGGCCGGCGATGGCCTTGTCGTCGAGTTTGCATTCGGGTTTGTAGGCGCCTTCGACCAGCACCATCCAGCGGGTCAACCCGGCCGCCGGGCAGCGGTTGTCGAGGAATGCCAGCCATTTGCGGCCGTTGAGGGTGTGGCTCTGGCTGTAGGGATAGTGGTTGCGGCACAGGCGCTTGAGTAAACCGTTGAGTTGCTGCAGCCAGGCACCGGCCGGCGCACCGTCGTAGGGTTTGGGCATCAAGGCCAGCTCTGCAAGGGCGGCCAGGCGCACCGGGTCCAGCGGTTGTTCAGCTCGCACCACCGGGCGTTTGCGTGGAATGAAGTGTCGCAGCTTCCACAGGCCCAACCCGATCAGTGGCACCAACAAAAGCAGCAACCACCAACCCGGTGCCGGAGGCCAGAATTCCACCGGTGGCGGGGATATCAGTGGTTGCAGTTGATCAAGGCCGCTCATCGACCTTTCCCCGAGTTCTGTGGGTTCAGGTACTCGCGCAATTGCTCGACCATCTCGCTCTGGGTGCTCAGGGGCATCAGCAGCACACGCAGTTTCTGCGCGAGCAGCTCCCAGCGAGCGATGCGTGCTTCGGCCTGGGCCCGGTAGGTCTGGCGCAGGTCGAAATTCAGCGTGTCGAGCTCCAGTTGCGCACCGCGCTCGGCGAAACGTAAAAGGCCGGCGGCGGGCAGGGCATGATCCAGCGGATCGGACAGCGGCAGCAGCAACAGGTCGCAATGGCGCGATAACAGGCTCAGCTGTTGCTCGGCACTGTCCGACAGGGCGCGTTCATCGCAGATCACGATCACCAGGCTGCCCGGGCGTGACACTTCCCGGGCGCGGCGCAGGGCGATACCGAAGGCGTCGCGGTCCGGTTCGCCTTCGGTGGTCAGCGACTGGTTGACCCGCACCAGCCGGTTGAGCAACTGCAACAGGCTTTGCTTGCTGCGCCGAGGCTTGATTTCGTAGTGCACATTGTCGCCATACACCAGGCCGCCGACCCGGTCGTTGTGCCCCAGGGCTGCCCAACCGATCAGGCTCGCGGCCTGGGCGGCGAGCACCGACTTGAACATCAGGCCCGAGCCGAAAAACAGCCGGCGGCTTTGTTCGACCATGATGAAAATCGGTCGCTCGCGTTCTTCGTGGAACAGCTTGGTGTGGGGTTCCTGGGTGCGCGCGGTCACACGCCAGTCAATGGTGCGCACATCGTCGCCGGCCTGATAGACCCGCACCTGATCGAAGTCGACGCCACGTCCGCGCAATTTGGAATGGTGCAGGCCGATCAGCGGGCTGCGTTGGCTCGGCGTGGAAAACAGCTGCACTTCGCGCACGCGATGGCGCATCTCGATCAGGTCGGCGAGGCTGACACGGATGCCCGGCTCGGGCGGCAGGCTGGCGTTCATCAGGGTCAAGCGACGGCTACGACGTCGAGAATCCGCTGGACCACCCGGTCCTGATCGATGCCGGCGGCTTCGGCTTCAAAGGACAAAATGATGCGATGGCGCAGCACGTCGAACAACACGGCCTGGATATCTTCGGGGCTGACGAAGTCGCGTCCGGCCAGCCAGGCGTGGGCGCGGGCGCAGCGGTCCAGGGCAATCGAACCGCGCGGGCTGGCGCCGTAGGCGATCCACTCGGCCATCTCTGGATCGAACTTGGCCGGGGTGCGGGTGGCCATGACCAGTTGCACCAGGTATTCCTCCACGGCGTCGGCCATGTACAGACCGAGGATTTCCTTGCGTGCGACAAAAATCGTCTGTTGAGTCACCCGACGCTCAGGCTTCGCTTCGCCGTTGAGCGCTTCACCGCGGGCCTGTTGCAGGATCTTGCGTTCAACCGTCGCGTCCGGGAAACCGATCTTCACGTGCATCAGGAAGCGGTCGAGCTGGGCTTCCGGCAGCGGGTAGGTGCCTTCCTGCTCGATCGGGTTCTGCGTGGCCATCACCAGAAACAGCGGCGACAGCTCATAGGTGCTGCGCCCGACACTGACCTGCCGCTCGCCCATGGCTTCGAGCAAGGCCGACTGGACCTTGGCCGGGGCGCGGTTGATTTCGTCCGCCAATACCAGGTTGTGGAAGATCGGGCCTTGCTGGAACACGAAACTGCCGGTTTCCGGGCGGTAGATTTCCGTGCCGGTAATGTCGGCCGGCAACAGGTCGGGGGTGAACTGGATGCGGTGGAACTGAGCTTCGATGCCTTCGGCAAGTTCTTTGATGGCCTTGGTCTTGGCCAGGCCAGGAGCCCCCTCGACCAGCATGTGGCCGTCGGCGAGCAGGGCGATGAGCAAGCGCTCGATGAGCTTTTCCTGGCCGAGAATCTGCGTTGAAAGAAAGGTTCGCAGCGCCAGCAGCGCTTCACGATGTTCCATCGATGACTGTTCCTGCAAAAGGGTGGCCGAGGACGTTCGAAAGACGCCAGGGCTGGGGGCGTTACTTTAATCCATCGCGGGGGGCGCCGACTAACGGCATTTTGCGCAATGTGCAGGAAATGGTTGGCAATCGTTGTAGGAACTTTCTACAGGTTGCAGGCTGGTGGTGTTCTTTCGGGTCTCTTCGCGAGCAAGCCCGCTCCCACAGTCGACCGCGTTATTCCGGCAAGAATGCGATCAAATGTGGGAGCGGGCTTGCTCGCGAAGGCGCCCGCTCAGGCACCATCAAATCTGGCTGATATAGGTGCCAGTACCTTTGAGAATGTTCTGCAGGGTTTCTTCCACTTCAGCCAGATCCGTCATGTCGGCATCAAAAGTGATCTCCAGCACATCATCCCCATTGAGCGCATCGGCATCGGCAGCCGCAATTTCGATCTTCAGCAGGGAAGGGCTCAGGGTGACTTTCACGCCATCCAGGGTCGAAGGTTCGCCGTCGAGGGTGATTTCCAGCTCGTCTTCATCCGGGTAGCGGCTCATCAGGAACATTTCGCCCTGGTCGCTATGGCAGCAGAGCATGGCCATGTTGTCTTCTTCGTCGTCGCAAGGGTTGACGATCAAGAGGGCGGTTTTCATTTTCATGGGAAATTCCTGGCTCGACGGGCGTGGTAAACGCAGTAAAGGGCGATTCTGCCAGCCCGCGCACATTTCTGCTCGTCCGGGTGTCAGAGGATGAGTTGTGACCGAGCAAAGTGTTGCTGGTCATTTCTGGTACGGATGTCCCGTAAAACCGGACGGAAAACCGTCATTTTCCTGTACGAATGCTAGTGTTGTTCGATACGCCGCCCTCAAGCTGCGTGCCGTTGACCGAATATGTCGCAGCACCGCAAGCACGGGCCTTGCCGCACTCGTTAAGCTGCGCAACGGATGAGCACCCGTAAAGACATTGCGCTGCACGCAGCCCAGTCGTTTTTGCAGATGCCCATTCACGGAAGGTGAATGTGACCTGAGTGTCTCGTCCAGCTTCACCCACCTGTCACCCTGTTTCCTCTGCCCGAGAATCAGGAGCCGGGTGACGGCTAGCTTTGAAACGTAGCCCCGAAAGGGGTTTCGCGCGACGCTTTCATCAATAACAAGCCCAAGCGGAGTACCACAGATGGCGTTCTTCACCGCAGCCAGCAAAGCCGACTTCCAGCACCAACTGCAAGCGGCACTGGCGCAGCACATCAGTGAACAGGCACTGCCACAAGTGGCGCTGTTCGCTGAACAATTCTTCGGCATCATTTCCCTTGACGAGCTGACCCAGCGTCGGTTGTCCGACCTTGCTGGCTGCACGCTTTCTGCATGGCGCCTGCTTGAGCGCTTCGATCACGCGCAACCGCAAGTGCGCGTCTTCAACCCCGATTACGAACGCCACGGCTGGCAGTCGACCCACACGGCGGTCGAAGTGCTGCACCACGACCTGCCATTCCTGGTGGACTCGGTGCGTACCGAGCTGAACCGCCGCGGTTACAGCATCCATACCCTGCAAACCACCGTGCTCAGCGTGCGTCGTGGCAGCAAGGGCGAGTTGCTGGAAATCCTGCCCAAGGGCACCCAGGGCGACGACATTCAGCAAGAATCGCTGATGTACCTGGAAATCGACCGCTGCGCCAACACCGCCGAGCTCAATGTCCTGAGCAAAGAGCTGGAGCAGGTGCTCGGTGAAGTCCGCGTGGCCGTCGGCGATTTCGAGCCGATGAAGGCCAAGGTCCAGGAGATCCTGACCAAGCTGGACAACAGCCAGTTCGCCGTCGATGGCGACGAGAAAAACGAAATCAAGAGCTTCCTGGAATGGCTGGTGGGCAACCACTTCACCTTCCTCGGTTATGAAGAGTTCGTGGTCAGCGATGAAGCCGATGGCGGCCACATCGTCTACGACAAGGATTCCTTCCTCGGCCTGACCAAGCTGCTGCGTGCCGGCCTGACCTACGATGACCTGCGCATCGAAGACTACGCCGTGAACTACCTGCGCGAACCGACCCTGCTGTCGTTCGCCAAGGCTTCGCACCCAAGCCGTGTCCACCGTCCGGCTTACCCGGATTTCGTGTCGATCCGTGAAGTTGACGCCAACGGCAAGGTCATCAAGGAATGCCGTTTCATGGGCCTGTACACCTCGTCGGTGTATGGCGAGAGCGTGCGGGTGATCCCGTACATCCGCCGCAAGGTCGAGGAAATCGAACACCGCTCCGGCTTCCAGGCCAAGGCTCACCTGGGCAAGGAACTGGCGCAGGTGCTCGAAGTGCTGCCGCGCGACGATCTGTTCCAGACCCCGGTGGACGAACTGTTCAGCACCGTGATGTCGATCGTGCAGATCCAGGAGCGCAACAAGATTCGCGTGTTCCTGCGCAAAGACCCGTACGGCCGTTTCTGCTACTGCCTGGCCTACGTGCCGCGTGACATCTACTCCACCGAAGTGCGCCAGAAGATCCAGCAAGTGCTGATGGATCGCCTGAAAGCGACCGACTGCGAGTTCTGGACCTTCTTCTCCGAGTCCGTGCTGGCCCGCGTGCAGCTGATCCTGCGCGTCGACCCGAAAAACCGCCTCGACATCGACCCGCTGCTGCTGGAAAAAGAAGTGGTGCAGGCCTGCCGCAGCTGGCAGGACGACTACGCCGCACTGACCGTCGAGAGCTTCGGTGAAGCCCAGGGCACCAACGTGCTGGCCGATTTCCCGAAAGGCTTCCCGGCCGGTTACCGCGAGCGTTTCGCCGCGCATTCCGCTGTGGTCGACATGCAGCATCTGTTGAGCCTGAGCGACAAGAACCCGCTGGTGATGAGCTTCTATCAGCCGCTGGGCCAGGTCGCCGGTCAGCGCCAGCTGCATTGCAAGCTGTACCACGCCGATACGCCGCTGGCACTGTCCGACGTCCTGCCGATCCTGGAAAACCTCGGTCTGCGCGTGCTGGGCGAGTTCCCGTATCACCTGCGTCACAGCAATGGTCGCGAATTCTGGATTCATGACTTCGCGTTCACCGCCGCCGAAGGCCTGGAACTCGACATCCAGCAACTCAACGACACGCTGCAGGACGCATTCGTCCACATCGTGCGTGGCGAAGCCGAGAACGACGCGTTCAACCGTCTGGTGCTGACCGCCGGCCTGCCATGGCGCGACGTCGCGTTGCTGCGTGCCTACGCCCGCTACATGAAGCAGATTCGTCTGGGCTTCGACCTGGGCTACATCGCCAGCACCCTGAACAACCACACTGACATCGCTCGCGAGTTGACCCGGTTGTTCAAGACCCGCTTCTACCTGGCGCGCAAGCTGACCGGCGACGATCTGGGAGACAAGCAGCAACGCCTGGAACACGCGATTCTCAGCGCCCTGGACGACGTCCAGGTACTGAACGAAGACCGCATCCTGCGTCGCTACCTGGACCTGATCAAGGCCACCCTGCGCACCAACTTCTACCAGACCGATGCCAACGGCCATAACAAGTCGTACTTCAGCTTCAAGTTCAACCCGCACTTGATCCCTGAACTGCCGAAGCCGGTACCGAAGTTCGAAATCTTCGTTTACTCGCCGCGGGTCGAAGGCGTGCACCTGCGCTTCGGCAACGTGGCCCGTGGCGGCCTGCGTTGGTCCGACCGTGAAGAAGACTTCCGTACCGAAGTCCTGGGCCTGGTAAAAGCCCAGCAAGTGAAGAACTCGGTGATCGTGCCGGTGGGTGCGAAGGGCGGCTTCCTGCCGCGTCGCCTGCCACTGGGCGGCAGCCGTGACGAGATCGCAGCCGAGGGCATCGCCTGCTACCGCATCTTCATTTCGGGCCTGTTGGACATCACCGACAACCTGAAGGACGGCGCCCTGGTGCCACCGGCCAACGTCGTGCGTCATGACCACGATGACCCGTACCTGGTCGTGGCCGCGGACAAGGGCACTGCGACCTTCTCCGACATCGCCAACGGCATCGCCATCGACTACGGCTTCTGGCTGGGTGACGCGTTTGCGTCCGGTGGTTCGGCCGGTTACGACCACAAGAAGATGGGCATCACCGCCAAGGGCGCGTGGGTTGGCGTTCAGCGCCACTTCCGCGAGCGCGGCATCAATGTCCAGGAAGACAGCATCACCGTAGTGGGTGTCGGCGACATGGCCGGTGACGTGTTCGGTAACGGCTTGCTGATGTCCGACAAGCTGCAACTGGTCGCGGCATTCAACCACCTGCACATCTTCATCGATCCGAACCCTGAGCCGGCGTCGAGCTTCGCCGAGCGTCAGCGCCTGTTCGACCTGCCGCGTTCGGCCTGGTCGGACTACGACACCAGCATCATGTCCGAAGGCGGCGGCATCTTCTCCCGTAGCGCGAAGAGCATTGCGATTTCCCCGCAAATGCAGGAACGCTTCGACATCTCGGCCGACAAGCTGACCCCGACCGAACTGCTCAACGCCTTGCTCAAGGCGCCGGTGGATCTGCTGTGGAACGGCGGTATCGGTACTTACGTCAAAGCCAGCAGCGAAAGCCACGCCGATGTCGGCGACAAGGCCAACGATGCACTGCGCGTGAACGGCAACGAACTGCGCTGCAAAGTCGTGGGCGAGGGCGGTAACCTGGGCATGACCCAACTGGGTCGCGTCGAGTTCGGCCTCAATGGCGGCGGCTCCAACACCGACTTCATCGACAATGCCGGTGGCGTGGACTGCTCCGACCACGAAGTGAACATCAAGATCCTGCTCAACGAAGTGGTTCAGGCCGGCGACATGACCGACAAGCAACGTAACCAGTTGCTGGCGAGCATGACCGACGAAGTCGGTGGCCTGGTGTTGGGCAACAACTACAAGCAGACTCAGGCCCTGTCGTTGGCAGCCCGCCGTGCATTGCCGCGGATTGCCGAATACAAGCGCCTGATGAACGATCTGGAAGGCCGCGGCAAGCTGGATCGCGCCATCGAGTTCCTGCCGGCCGAAGATGCAATCAACGAGCGCATTGCCGAAGGCCATGGCCTGACTCGTGCCGAGCTGTCGGTGCTGATCTCCTACAGCAAGATCGACCTCAAGGAGCAGTTGCTGGGCTCCCTGGTGCCGGACGACGACTACCTGACCCGTGACATGGAAACCGCTTTCCCGCCAACGCTGGTGAGCAAGTTCTCCGCGGCCATGCGCCGCCACCGTCTGAAGCGTGAAATCGTCAGCACCCAGATCGCCAACGATCTGGTGAACCACATGGGCATCACCTTCGTTCAACGACTCAAAGAGTCGACCGGCATGAGCCCGGCGAACGTAGCCGGCGCCTATGTGATCGTGCGTGACATTTTCCATCTCCCGCACTGGTTCCGTCAGATCGAAAACCTGGACTACCAGGTTTCGGCCGACGTTCAACTGGAGCTGATGGACGAGCTGATGCGCCTGGGCCGTCGCGCTACGCGCTGGTTCCTGCGTGCCCGTCGCAACGAGCAGAACGCTGCCCGTGACGTCGCGCACTTTGGTCCGCACTTGAAAGAGTTGGGCCTGAAGCTCGACGAGCTGCTCAGTGGCGAGATCCGTGAAACCTGGCAGCGCCGTTATCAGGCCTATGTCGAAGCCGGTGTGCCGGAGTTGCTGGCGCGTATGGTGGCGGGTACCTCGCACCTGTACACCCTGCTGCCGATCATCGAGGCTTCCGACGTGACCGGCCAGGATCCGGCTGAGGTGGCCAAGGCCTACTTCGCCGTGGGCAGCGCGCTGGACATCACCTGGTACATGCAACAGATCAGCGCTCTGCCGGTTGAAAACAACTGGCAGGCCCTGGCCCGTGAAGCGTTCCGCGATGACGTCGACTGGCAGCAACGCGCGATCACCATCTCGGTCCTGCAACAGGGCGACGGCACCCAGGACGTGGAAACACGGCTCTCCCTGTGGATGGCGCAGCACGAAAGCATGATCGAGCGCTGGCGTGTCATGCTGGTGGAAATCCGTGCCGCCAGCGGCACGGACTACGCCATGTACGCGGTGGCCAACCGCGAACTGCTGGACCTGGCGTTGAGCGGTCAAGCGGCAGTGCCTGCCGCTGTCGCCGCGGAGCTGGAACCGGCGGCCTGATCAGGCGTTGAATGAAAAAGCCCCGCATTGAAAGATGCGGGGCTTTTTTGTTTGAGTTTTTGTAGTGATCAGGAGGGCCTCATCGTCGGAACGCCGCCCGGACCAAGCCCGCTCCCACAGTGGATCAAGGTGCACACAAGTTGTGTGGACGACACAAAATCCTGTGGGAGCGGGCTTGCCCGCGAAGGGGATATAAGCACCCATTAATTATTTGAAGACTGAAGTTTTTTCAGCGTTCATCGATACATTACTTGTCGGGCTGGTCAGTAAATTACTGAGCGACTGGTCAAACTTTTGCAACGCCCGAACTTGTACATTCTGTTGTTCATTAATATCGGCCACTATCTCTTCACTGCGTTTGTAGTCAGCCCAGACCGGACTAAGTGCCTTGGCATCATGGCCTTGTGCAGTTCCGATGTAGTTGAAGTTCTTGTCGTAAAAGTCCGCACTGACATCCGCCTGTATATCCGAACTACGCGACGTTATCAGTTGACTACGGGTGTCGACCACCGCCATCACATCCGGTTTTGCCGCCCTGAGGCTCTGCATGTCCGGATACACCGTAACCGAGCCGAATTGCCGCTGCAGGGAGGCCTTGACCCAATCCACCGCCAGGTCTGGCCTGGAAGTGGCTACGTAGGCGTCATGAATCGGCTGCACCAGCAGGCTCTGACCGAAACCGGTGCCGGCGTTGGCCTGGTAGTCCCGCAGATAGGCACGGTTCGTCTGGGTATTCTGGCTGTAGACGATTCCCAGCGAGACATCGCTGCCGTTGGTAATCAGGGTGGCACCGCTGCGGCCTACCGGTTCGGTGAAAATGCCATTGAGCGAAGAGACCGCCGTGGGCGCGGTAGGGATCGAGCAACCGGTTAAGACAACCGTTATGGTCAGCGTACTGACAAGTGCGAGTTTCATGGTGTTTCTCCAGTGAAACAAATCAGTCGAAAGTTGAAGTTGCCGGTGCTGTGCCGGCGGTGACTCAAGACTAAACCCTGGATGTTTTATTTAAATAGCCAATCTCCGTACTTATGCAACGGCCAATAGTTTTGTTTGGTTTAACAGTCTGTGGTTAATTGCCTCGGGAAATAAAAAGGCCCGAATTTGCCATTCGAGCCTTTTTATTTATAGCTGTACGTTCAGCCATCAGTTTTCCAATGGGATCAACACTTTCTCGTCGGGGGCCAATACCATGAACACCAACAGCTTCGCCGGCTTGGTTGTACTGGCGTTTTTCGAGACCAAGTGTTCCGAACCTGCGGGTTCGTACCAGTACTCACCGGCCTTGTAGGTGACCGCTTTTTCGCCTTTCACCTGAGAAGTGATCGACCCGGAAAGCACATAGGCCATGGCCGTGCCATCGTGCTTGTGGGCAATGGACGATTGGCCTGGCTGGTAGTCAACCTCGATCATCAAAGCCTTTTTGCCCGGGGCATTTTTCAGCATCTGGTCCTGTAAAACGGTGACCTTTTCCGAAGAGTCATGGGCAAAGGCCGATGCGGACACAGTCAGGGCCAGGGCGGCGAGGGAGGCTGCACAGAAACGCAACATGTTCATGGTTCTTTACCTGTGGTGGTTAGTTGTTGCAAACCACAGTAGTGCGCAAGCGGTAGCGGTTAAACAGCCAATATTCCGGAAGGCGAGGGGACCAAAGCAAAGATCGCAGCCCGTGTTGGAGCTGCCGCAGGCTGCGATCTTTCAGACGATCGGAAAACTGTTGAAGTCCACGGCATTGGCCAGTTGGCTATCGATCAGGCTGATGAAGCCCTGGACTTCGGGGCAGTTGAAATGCGATCGCATGGCCGCTTCCGATTGCCAGTGGGCGCTGACGGTCCAGCGATTGGTGTCCTCGGGGCAGCGGTCGACCATATAGGAATCGCAGCCGGGAAGTTCACGCAGGGTTTCGACAATCTTCTGCAATTGCCTGCCCAGTTCATCCGAGCGGCCGGCGGCGGCCTGTACCTGTACGGTATTGATCACTTCATGGGACATTGCTCACACTCCTGAATCAGGCCGGACGAATCCTGCTCATTGAGGGATAACGCCTATGCAGGATAGGCCTGCACCCCGGGACCGCCAATAGCCAATCGCCGGATAAAGACGCAGGCCAATCCGTCAGGCCACCTGTTGCAGGATGTCGCGCAAACGGTCCAGGGCGATGTCGATGTCGAGGGTTTCGATGGCGCCAAAACCGAACCAAAGTCCGGCCCTGGGCGCTTGCTGATAGAAAAAGCTGTCGATGGCATAGAGCCCGACTTCGACTTTTTTCGCCAGTTCGATCACTAATGGAATATCCAGCGGCACTTTGCACATCACCGCCATGTGGAAGCCGGCAGTGGTCGGCACGGCCTCCAGCCAGGGCGATAGGTCGCCGGCCATGCGCGCCAGGATCCGCTCACGGCGGCCGGCATAGATCGTATGGCAGCGCCGAATGTGCTTGAGCAGGCAGCCTTCGGCGATGAACTTGGCCAGCGCCCATTGCGGCAGGGTCGAGGTGTGCAGGTCGGTGAGCTGCTTGGCGCGCACCACGGCCTCAAGGATCGCCGGTGGCAAAATCCCATAGCCCAGGCGCAGTTCGGGCAGCAGGGTTTTGGAAAAAGTCCCGACGTACGCGACGACTCCGCGTTCATCCATGCTTTGCAGGGAATCGGTGGGACGGCCCTCGTAGCGGAACTCGCTGTCGTAGTCGTCTTCGATGATGATCGCGCCCAACTCGTGGGCCTTGGCCAGCAGTGCCACCCGGCGCGCCTGGCTCATCGGCATGCCCAGCGGGAACTGGTGCGAAGGGGTGACGTAGATCAGGCGCGTGCCGTGCGGGATTTTGTCCACCACGATGCCTTCGGCGTCCACCGGCACGCCGATCACCGTCGCGCCATGGGTGCCGAACAGCAGGCGCGCCGGCGGGTAGCCGGGGTCCTCCACAGCGACCAGGCTGCCCGGACTGATCAGCACCCGGGCGATCAGGTCCAGCGCCTGCTGCGCGCCGTTGCACACCACCACATCCTCATCCTGGCAGTTGACCCCGCGGGAGAACGCGATGTGCCGCGCAATGGCGTTGCGCAAGGCCGGCAGGCCCTCTGGCAAACTGTAGAAGCCCTTGGAACCGGCAATCTGGCGCAGTGCATGGGAGGTGCAGCGCCGCCAGTCATCCTGGGGGAACTGGCCCTTGCTGGTCGCACCACCGATGAAGTCGTAGCGTAGCGAGCCTTCCAGGGTCGGGTGACGCAGAAACACCGGCAGGTTGCGCCAGGATTCGATCACCTCGAAACCGGCGAGCTCGCAATGGCTCTGTTTACGCTGCACCTTTGAGGTGCGCGCGTTGACGTAGGTGCCTTTGCCGACCACTCCGGTGAGGAAGTTTTCGTAGGTCAGCTGAGCGTAGGTATCGGATATGGTCTTGCGCGAAATACCCAATTGTTCGGCCAGCAAACGACTGGGCGGCAGCTGCGTCCCGGCGGCCAGGCGACCGGACTCGATGGCGCTGCGCAGTTGGTTGTACAGCTGGCCGGCCAGGTCCTTGCGACCGTTGATGACAACATGTAGTTCCATACCGGCGAGGCTCCGGGGCGATTGAGGCGCGTGTGCGTCGCGCAAGATTACCCTTATCCGCCGGTGGTGCAGAAGTTGTGCGGTGGAAAAACCGTCAATTGGTCTGGTGGCGGTGGTCCACGGGGAAATCGCCGAATTGGATCTGTCATGCCCCCGCGCCAGCGGCTACCGTGAAGATTACCTCACGGCTGCACGAGATCGTTCCATGAACCCCCGTCTGGATTACTACAGCGCGTCTCCTAAGGCGATGAAAGCCATGATCGCCATGGAGGCCCTGACCAGCAGCCTGAGCATCGAGCTGGGCCTGCTGCACCTGATCAAGATTCGCGCATCGCAGCTTAACGGCTGTGCCTTTTGCACCGACATGCACTCGGTGGATGCCAGACGCCTGGGCGAAAGCGATCGGCGCCTGTATTCCATCGTGGTCTGGCGTGACAGTAACTTTTTCAATCCGCGGGAAAGAGCCGCGCTGGCCTGGACCGAGGCGGTCACCTTACTCTCCGAAAGCCACGTGCCGGACGATGTCTACGCGCAAACCCGGGAGCAGTTCAGTGAAAGCGAAATGGTCGACTTGACCATTGCCGTCACCACCATCAACAGCTGGAATCGCCTGGCCGTGAGCTTTCGGCAAACACCCAGCGCCTGAGTCATTTTCACAGCAGGTTCATGAATGATCCGCAGGATGCAACTGTCATTGCAAGGTCGACAGGGAGTCCTCGATGTCAGTCATGGAAACCAGCGCCCACCAGGGGGCTGCCGAGTATCGTATAGCCATCGATAAAAATGCGTCATGGCGCCAGTTGGCTGCAGGGCTCGACCCCGAACTGGCGCTGTGTTTCACCGTCAGTGCCCGTTGCGGTTGTTTCATGCAGGCCGCCCGCAGTCTCAACATCAAGGCCACCCGCCTGCGCAGGCAATTGGTGCTGCTGGAAACGCAGCTGCAGTGTTCGCTGTTCAACCATTCAGACAATGGCTTGAGCCTCAGCCGCGATGGCTTGCGCTTGCACGCACAATTGATAGCCCTGGCCCATGAGCGCAACTTGCCGGTGATCGAGCAGCCGTTGATTCGGCTGGCCGTGGCGGACTCGATCCTGCGTGACGTTCTCGGTCGCGACCTGGTTGCGCTGCTGCGGCGCAACGCCAGTGTGCGACTGGACATCATGACCCTGGACAGCGAATTGTCATTGCAGGCAGTCAGCGCCGACGTGGTGGTGTGGCTGGGCGAGACCGGCTCGCCGTTACCGGGGCCGAGCTTTGCCACCACAGAACCCCGGCGACTGGCGCAGCTCGATTACCTGCCGCACATTGCCAAGCGCTATTCGCGGGTTGCCTCCAGGCCGGAACGCCTGGATGACCTGGCAGATTTTCTCCTGGTGCAATGGCGGCAGGATGGCCATGTCGAAAGCTTCCGGCCATGGAATGCACTGGTGGATGAACGCCTGGCCGGAGCGGTGCAACTGCAATCCTGGGAGCTGATGCTGGAGATGATCCGTTGCAGTGCCTGCATCGGCCTGTTGCCGCACTACATGAGCCACTTAGACCGCGGGCTGATTGCCTTGCCGGACCTGTTTGACCAGCCGATGCGGCGTCAGGTGTGGATGGCGGTCAACGCCGATTCCGGGAACGACGCGCCGGTACGGATGATCGTCGAATTGATTGAAAACACCTTCAGCGAGCGCCGGGAGTGGTTCCAAAGCTGAGCGCGATGAAATTGTGGGAGCGGGCTTGCTCGCGAAAGCGGTTGACCAGACACCTTCAACGTTGGATGTGATGGCGCCTTCGCGAGCAAGCCCGCTCCCACATTGGTTCTCGCCATGCTGGAAGGAAGCGTTATAGAGTGAACGGCCATGTCTGCTTCAAGGATGATTCACCCATGCCAGCCACTGATCCCGTCATCACCCTCGAACGCTTCAACGAATCCCATATCGAAGGCATTACGGCGCTGTACAACGATCCTGCAATAGCCCGTCAAACCCTGCAAATGCCGTTTCAGTCCACCGAACTCTGGCGCAGTCGCCTGGCGCTGGATAACGAACGCCTGGTGAAACTGGTGGCCCTGCATCAAGGTACGGTCATCGGCAATATTGGCCTGGAGCAGTTCTCACGCATTCGTCGCAGCCATGCCGGCAGTTTCGGCATGGGCGTTGCGGTGGCGTGGCAGGGCAAGGGCGTGGGCTCCAGGCTGCTCACTACGGCGCTGGATATCGCCGACAACTGGATGAACCTGCAGCGCGTCGAGCTTTCGGTGTACGCCGACAACGAAGCGGCCATTGCGCTGTATCGCAAGTTCGGTTTCGAATCCGAAGGCCTGTTGCGTGATTACGCCGTACGCGACGGCGTGCTGGTGGACACCTTGAGCATGGCGCGCCTGCGTCGCATGCCCAAGGTCGGCTGAGTCACTCGCCCAGGGCGCTCGCGTACCTGCTGGTTGATCAGGCGGTAATACTCGGCGCTGGACTCCCGGCTCATGCCGCCGATCAGGCCGATGGTGCGCATATCGTGCTCCGTTTGTCAGGTGAAGTGCGCACCTGCAGTGCCCGCGATTACGTGACGGTGCAAACTGTCGTCAGGTATTAGTCGTACGCAGCGTGCGCGCATCTGCCATGCTCGAAGTCCGCAATACCGCTCCAACCAAAGGAACACCGCAATGGACGACGTACGGCAACTGGGCGAGATGCTTCGCCACTACGCAGAAAGTGAAGCGCACAAGAAACAAGTGTTTGAGGCGCAATCGGCCGAGTGGGCGACGCGCATCGGCGATTTGTTCGATCAGATCCAGCAATGGCTGGAGCCGGTGCTGGCGCCGAATCTGCTGGAGGTGACACGTGAAGCCTATGTTGCGTTCGGGCCGAGCGTGCCGGTCGAGACGTCGACGTTCAAGACCGAGAAACTGTCCATAGCGATTGCCGGAAAACCGGTGGAGTTCGTGCCGGATGTGATGGGCGCCGGTGGGCAGATTTCCCTGGCAGTGATGGGCTTTACCGCTGCGCGCTATGGCAGCGTTTCGCTGGTGTGCATGCCGCCGTCTAACGCCTGGCAGTGGCGCAAGACCAATGGCTTGAAGGACCCGGATACCTTTGCGTTCGATGCGGATTTTCTGGCGCAGCAGCTACAGGTTTTGATCCCCCGGGATCGTGTCTGACGGGTTAGAGTTTTGTGAACAGTAAATAACCCATGTGGGAGCGGGCTTGCTCGCGAAGGGGACCTGTCAGTCGACAATGATGTTGAATGCCGATCCGCCTTCGCGAGCAAGTCGGATCGCCGCACCGCCGCACCGCCGCTCCCACAGTGATCGGTGTTGCATCAGATATCGATGTTTCCCCAGCCCGGCTTCACCTCTTCGGGCGCCACTGCATTGATGGTCTTCCCGGTAGCCACCTCCACCCGTCGCGCCACCTCCGGGTCGTCGGCAAACGGGATCAGGCTGGCGTCGTCGAGGCTCTTGGTAGTCTGGTGGCGCAGGCAGTATTCGATGGCGAACCACAGAAACGCCATACCCAGCAGGTTCAGCACGACTTCAGTCATCAGGCTGTCTGCGCCTCACGTTCCACCATCACCACGTTCGATACCCGCACCGTGCGCCACACGTTGTAGGCCATCAGCAACATGCCCGTGAGGAAGAACACGCCGCCGGCGAAGCGCACCACAAACCCCGGATGGCTGGCCTGCAGGGCTTCGACGAACGAGTAGGTCAAGGTGCCGTCGTCGTTGATTGCACGCCACATCAAGCCCTGGGTGATGCCGTTGACCCACATCGAGGCGATGTACAGCACAGTACCGATGGTGGCGAGCCAGAAGTGCAGGTTGATCAGCGGCGTGCTGTGCATCTGCTCACGGCCGAAGATTTTCGGCACCATGTGGTATGTCGCACCGAAGGTGATCATCGCCACCCAGCCGAGGGCGCCGGCGTGTACATGGCCGATGGTCCAGTCGGTGTAGTGGGAGAGGGCGTTGACCGTCTTGATCGCCATCATCGGCCCTTCGAAGGTCGACATGCCGTAGAACGCCAGGGACAGCACCAGAAAACGCAGGATCGGGTCGGTGCGCAATTTATGCCACGCGCCCGACAGCGTCATCATGCCGTTGATCATGCCGCCCCAGCTCGGCGCCAGCAGGATCAGCGACATGGCCATGCCCAGCGACTGCGCCCAGTCCGGCAGCGCGGTGTAGTGCAAGTGGTGCGGACCGGCCCAGATGTACAGGGTGATCAGCGCCCAGAAATGCACGATCGACAAGCGATAGGAATACACCGGCCGACCGGCCTGTTTCGGCACGAAGTAATACATCATGCCGAGGAAACCGGTGGTCAGGAAAAAGCCCACGGCGTTGTGGCCGTACCACCACTGGACCATGGCGTCGGTAGCCCCGGAGTACACCGGGTAGGACTTGAACCAGCCCACCGGAATCGACAGGTGGTTGACCACGTGCAGCATCGCAATGACCACGATGAACGCACCGAAGAACCAGTTGCCGACATAGATGTGTCTGGTCTTGCGCTGCACCACGGTGGTGAAGAACACGATGGCATAAGCGACCCAGACCACGGTCATCCACACCGCGCCGGAGAACTCGATCTCGGCGTATTCCTTGGTGGTGGTATAGCCCAGCGGCAGGGTGATCAGCATCACCACAATGACCGACTGCCAGCCCCAGAAGGTGAAGGCGGCGAGTTTGTCCGAGAACAGTCGCGCCTGACAGGTGCGCTGCACCGCGTAATAACTGGCGGCGAATTGTGCGCTGCCGGCGAATCCGAAAATCACCAGGCTGGTGTGCAACGGGCGCAAACGACCGAAAGTGGTCCACGGCAGATCGAGGTTCATCTGCGGCCACACCAGTTGCGAGGCGATCCACACGCCCATCGCCATCCCGACGACGCCCCAGATCACGGTCGCCACGACGAATTGGCGCACGACCTTGTAGTTATAGGTCTGTCCGATAGTTGCTGTGCTCATGCTCAATGCTTCCACGGTTGCAATGCCGTGCACTGTAGAAATCCCGATGGAAACAAAACAGGCTCAGGAAACTTTCATTTATGCGGATCAGATTTGAGAGCAGCCTGCGGCCATCTCTCGCGTTCTGATACGGTTTTTATGTATTCAGGTGAATCTGTAAGGATCTGCGCCGCAAGTCCATAGTCATGCCACACAAGAGCCGCCATAACCCCACCGGCCGTAGCAGCTGCCGAGCAACGCGAGGCTGCGTTCGGCTGCGTAGCAGTCGTAAACCCTGCGAACGCGGTATTCCTGAAAACCGCGTCGTTTGATTTCACGACGGCTTCGCCGCCGAACGCAGCCTCGCGTTGCTCGGCAGCTGCTACGGGCGAGGCGAAGTTACGGGGATGCGCGGTCAATCCTGATGAGGTATCTACATGTATCAGTACGATGATTATGACCGGGCACTGGTGTTCGAACGGGTTGCGCAGTTCCGCGATCAGGTTGAGCGTTTCATGGCCGGCGAACTGAGCGAAGAAGAGTTCCTGCCGTTGCGCCTGCAGAACGGCCTGTACATGCAAAAACACGCCTACATGCTGCGCGTCGCCATTCCCTACGGCACGCTGAGTGCCCGGCAAATACGCACGCTGGCGAGCATCGCCCGGGATTACGATCGCGGATACGGCCACTTCACCACCCGGCAGAACATGCAGTTCAACTGGATCGAACTGGCCCAGGTGCCGGACATCCTCGAACGCCTGGCCCAAGTGGAAATGCATGCGATCCAGACCTCCGGCAACTGCGTGCGCAACATCACCACCGAAGCTTTTGCCGGGGTTGCGGCAGACGAAATGATCGACCCGCGACCGCTGGCGGAGATCCTGCGGCAGTGGTCGACCATCAACCCGGAATTCCTGTTCCTGCCACGCAAGTTCAAGATCGCCATCTGCTCGGCCGAACAGGACCGGGCGGCGATCATGATGCATGACATCGGCCTCTATCTTTACCCCGGCAACGATGGGCAAATGCTGTTGCGGGTGATCGTTGGCGGCGGTCTGGGGCGCACGCCTATCCTCGGTTTGCAGATCCGCGAAGGCTTGCCGTGGCAGCACCTGCTGTCCTACGTCGAGGCGGTGTTGCGGGTGTACAACCGCCATGGCCGGCGGGACAACAAGTACAAGGCGCGGATCAAGATCCTGGTCAAGGCCCTGGGCATCGAAGCCTTCGCCCGGGAAGTGGAGGAGGAGTGGCAGCACCTCAAGGACGGCCCGGCGCAACTGACCTTTGATGAGTTCGACCGCGTGGCCGGCGCCTTCGTCGCGCCGCCTTATCGCGAGCTGGTGGACACCAGCCTCGATTACGGCACACACCTGGCCGACAACCCGGCGTTCGCGCGCTGGGTGCTGCGCAATGTTCAGCCGCATAAAGTGCCGGGCTACGCCAGCGTGGTGTTGTCGACCAAACCGGGCAGCGCTTCGCCACCGGGCGACGTCACGGACAAACAAATGGAAGCGGTGGCCGACTGGGCCGAGCGCTTCGGTTTCGGCGAGATCCGCATTGCCCATGAACAGAACATCGTCCTGCCGGACGTGCCAAAAGCCGAGCTGTTCGCACTGTGGTGCCTGGCGTGCGAACACAATCTGGGCAGCGCCAACGCCGGTTTGCTCACCGACATCATCGCTTGCCCCGGCGGTGATTTCTGCGCACTGGCCAATGCCAAGTCGATCCCCATCGCCCAGGGCATTCAGGCGCGTTTCGACGACCTCGACTACCTGCACGACCTGGGCGACATCAGCCTCAATATCTCCGGCTGCATGAACGCCTGCGGTCACCACCATATCGGCAACATCGGCATCCTCGGCGTCGATAAGAACGGTAGCGAGTGGTACCAGATCACCCTCGGCGGTGCCCAAGGCAAGAACAGCGCGCTGGGCAAGGTCATCGGACCGTCGTTCAGCGCAGTCGAAGTGCCGCAGGTGATCGAGCAGATCATCGAGACTTTCGTACGTTATCGCGAGAGTGAGGAGCTGTTTGTCGACACCGTGCAGCGCATCGGTCTGGAGCCGTTCAAGGAAGCGGTCTATCCGAAAGTGCTGGAGGTGTCGGCATGAACAATCTGTTGCGGCTGGAGGAGGGCGTGGCGCGAATTGTGGCGGATGATCCGTGGACACTGGTGCGCGACCCGGAGCAACCAGTGCCAGACGGTGCCGTGATCCTGCCGCTCGCCCGATGGCTGGAAAACCCTCGGCAACAGGGTGTGTGGCTGGGGCCGGACGATGAAGTGGAAAGTCTCAAGCCATGGTTTGCCCAACTGCCGCTGATTGCCCTGGACTTCCCGAGCTTTCGTGATGGTCGCGGCTACAGCCAGGCGTATCTGCTGCGCACCCGATTGGGTTGGGCCGGCGAGTTGCGCGCCATCGGCGACGTTCTGCGCGATCAATTGAGCCACATGCGCCAATGTGGTTTCGACAGCTTCGCCGTGCGCGAAGACAAATCCGCCAAGGATGCGTTGAAAGGGCTGGCGGGGATGAGTGTGCTGTACGGGCGTTCGGTGATCGAGCCGCGGCCGTTGTTCAGACGTCGTTGACCGAAGTCTTTCATTGGCCGATCCGATGGGGCCATCGGATCGGCTCCTGATCATCTCAACGCCGGATCACCCGTAAGAATGCCGACGATGAAGGTGCCGAATGGGATCAGTTGATGCGAACCAACGCCGCGCGGTCGCTTGGCGATAGCTGATCGATTTCCAGCAATGTCAGGTTTTTCGGGGCTTCGCCGGCCAGCGGACTACCGAGGTTGCCGGCGGCGTTTTCGGGAAGTTTGTACATGGCGCCGGTCATAGGATCGACCACCAGCATTCCAATCAGGCCACCAATCAGAAGGTTGCCCCAATACCAGCCGCTCATGCTGGTGTCCAGCGTGGTGCTGGTATCGGCATAACCCTCCTTCTTGAAGGTGATGGTGTAGGCCTCACCCTTGAAGTAGCCGCGACCGGAAGGCAGTGTCACGGTGTTGGGGGTTGAGCCGTTATGCACGACGACACCGGCCTTGTTGGTGATCGTGAAGTTGGCGCCGCTAGGTGAACTCGATACGTTCACCGGGTACTTGCTGTCACCGACAATGCTTGCACAGCCTGAAGTCAGGAGGGTGGTGGTCAGGGCAGTCAGGGTGAACAGCTTGCGCAAGGTTTGCATGGTTGATCCTTGAGACTGGACATTGCCGTCATTGGCCGAGGCGTGTTTCGTGCAGGCCTCGAAGTAAAAGTCGGGGGTGTTTGACGCGCCGCGGATGCTATCACTGATGGCGTTGTGATATCACGCAGAATTAATTGGATTTTTATAAGCGTTGGCTGAAAAAACGCCTGGGGAACGATCTCCGCTTTCGGCAGCTCCATGGGGACCCATGGAGCTGCCGAGGCCTTTGTGAGATCAGGCGACGCGGTATCTCTTGAATATCGCGTTCGCAGGGTTTACGACGGCTTCGTCCGAACGCGGCCCGCGCCGAACGCAGCCTCGCGCTGCTCGGCAGCTGCTACAAGAGGTTCTACTTCAATGCTGGATCCCCCATGTTGATTTTCTTCCAGCCTTGCAGCAGCACCTGGGCCTTCGGTTCCTGTCCGTTGTCGAGGTAGTACTGAATCAACGACAGCCGCGCATTGCGGTTGGCCGGCTGAACTTTCAACAACCTTTCCAGCTCCTCGCACGCGGCATCCACTTTGCCACTGTCATGCAGGGCCACTGCCAGCACGTAGCCGTACTGCGGGCTCTGCGGCTCCAGTTGCGCGGCTTTGCGCAGGAACGGCATGGCCTGGTCGGCTTTGCCCGCGCGTACCAGCGACAGGCCTTGAGTATGTTGCAGCAGGGCGGCGTCCGGGTGTTCCTTGAGACTTTGCACCATTAGCGCCTGGGCTTCCTGAGTGCGGCCGTTGGCTTCCAGCCATTGCACCAGCGTTACCAGTGCCGGGTAGAAGTCCGGATCGCGTTGGAGCGCAATTCGCAGCAGGCCTTCGACATCACCACCACGACCACTGGCCTGATACAGCATCGCCAGATTGAGATTGGCTTCGCCGCGTTCGGCCAGGCTTTTCTGCACCGTTTCGTACTCGGCAATGGCGGCATTCCAGCTGTCCTGGGCGCCGCCCAGACCGTTGTGCGCCACGCTGAGCAAGTCCCGGGCTGCGGCAATGCGCACGGCTTTCACCGGGTCACTCAGCAACGGCGTCAATAGCTGTGCACGCTCTGCTGGCGGCAGGAAAGCACTGATCGCCCGGATGGCGCTTTCACGTACTTGCGGGGCCGGATTGCCCAGATCCTTGGTCGCCAGTTTCAACGCCTGTTCGCTGGGGTACATCGGCAATTCGGTCAGCAGGGTCGCCCGTTGAATCGCTGGCAGATTGCTGCGTTGCAACTGCTCGTACAAGGCTTGCGCCGCACCGGGCTGGCCGTTGCGAATCAGCCACAGGTTTTCGTCGTAGCGCGGGGCTTGCGGGCTACTGGCGGTATTCCACAACTTGAATTGTCCGGTGATTTTGTCGCCGTCCTTGCCCAGGTGGCAGGTCAGGCAAGCGTCCGGCGTGCCGAGTTTTTTCGCTCGCTCGGGATTGGGAATGCTGAAGCTGTGGTCATGCCGCAAGTCGTTGCCCATGTAGAACCTGCCGGGCATGTGGCAATCCACGCACTGCGAACCCGGTTGGCCCATGGTGTGGCGGGTGTGTTCGATGGAGTCGTAGTTTTTCGCTTGCAGGCCTTTGCCGTCGACGCCTTCCACGGTGGTTTTGCCGGCGGTGTTGTGGCATTGCAGGCACAGACCGTTGCCCGGCGCCCTTAGCTGGGTGCTGTGAGGGTTGTGGCAGTTGCTGCAACGCACGCCCTTGTCGAACATTTTGCTCTGGGCAAAGGAGCCGTGTTCGAACACTTCGTCCTTGATCTTGCCGTCCAGCGCATACAGTTCGCGGGTCAGGACACTCGGTAGATAGTCATCCATCAGTCGCTTGCCAACCGTGTTACCGTCGCCCAGCGGTGCGCGGCGCGAGTGGCAGCGGGCGCAGGTTTCAATTTCCACGGTGGCGTTTTTGTCCTTGAGGTCGACGGCAAATCCGGCATGGATCAGGTCGGTCTTCTTCGCGGTCCATTCCAGGTGACTGGACGCCGGGCCATGGCAGGCCTGACAGCCGACACCGAGGCTGTTCCAGTGGCTGTCGAAGGTGTTTTTTGCCGCATCGAAATTGCGCTTGTACCCGGTGGTATGGCATTCGACGCACATGAAGTTGGCGTTTTGGCTGGGTTTGCTCCAGTGCAGTGGGTTCTTGAAGGTCACGCCCTGGCCCGGATAAAGGTGAAACCAGCGCTGCTTCTCGGTATCCCAGGCCACGCCGAGGGCCTGTAGCCGACCATCGCCGACCTCGATCAAGTATTGCTGCAACGGGGCAATGCCAAAGGTGTAAGCGACCTTGAAATCGGCATTCTTGCCATCGATACCCGGCGTATTGACCCAGAATTCGTCGCCTTTGCGCGAGAACACCGTGGCCTCCTTTTCGGCCTTGAAGGTGACGTTATTGAAGTCGCCGAGCAGGGTGTCGGCGTTGGCCTCCTGCATCGCCAATTGGTGATGGGAGCCTTGCCAGTCCTTGACCTGCTCGCCGTGGCAGCCCCGGCATTGTTGTTCATCGACCATTTTCGCCGGCGCGATAGCGACCGGTTGCGTTTTGGCCGGTTGCACGGCGGGTGTGTTGACGGGAGCAGGCTTGAGTGGCGCCGGGGTGCTGCTCTGCAAAAACCAGCCGATGCCCGCCACGGCCAGGAGCAGGATGCCGATGGTGACAGGGAACAGATAACGCTTGATCAGGGTCGTTGGCGAATCAGGGTTTGGGGCTGCAGCTTTATTTTTATGTTTTGGCATCACGACTTCCATGGTCCAGGTGCGTTTGCCTTGCGGCGCGCGTTGAAGCTTGATGCAGCTTTGCCGGATGGTCGGCGAGTGTCAAAGATATTGTATTGAGGCTGATGGCCCCTTCGCGGGCAAGCCCGCTCCCACAGGGTTTGGTGTTGTTCACAACATTTGAGTACGACACAACTCCCTGTGGGAGCGGGCTTGCTCGCGAAGAGGCCGCCAAGGCGCCAAATCACTCCCCGACAAACCACCGGTAATACGGATTCCCCGCATCCCCGCGCATTACCTCGCGAATATCCCTGACCCAGGCCTCACGGTCACCGTCGTACGCATGCAGGCTCGCCCGATAGAACTGCATGAGGCGTTGCTGTTGAGGATTCATGCGCTCGATGAACCCGGCGTCGGCGTTCAGCAGTGCTGGCGGCTGGTGCAAGTCGAGCAGGGCAGGCAACACGCGACTGATTTCCCCGGAGCGTACCCACGGTGCGTATTCGATCTTCGGCTGATCGTCAGTCACCGGTTGCGCATCGCCAGCGAAGCGTTCAAGCCCAGCGCGGTCAGTCACCCAGGTGGCGAGCAACGCCGCGGCCGAACCGATGCCGACATCCTGCAAGGTGCTGCGAACGCTGTCCTGCTGGAAGCGCGCATTGATCTTCGCCGCATCCAGTTCAATCGGCTCCATCGAGCCTACCAGCAGCATCTCGTGGAACTCGCTGGTCCACAGGGTCGCGTAAGGGAACACGTCGAGGAAGCTGCGCACCAGTGAGCGCGAGTCATCGATGTTCTGCGTCGGCAGCGGCAGCCATTGGGCGACCAGGCCTTGTTTGTGCAAACGGCTGGCGGCCAGTTGATAGAAGTCCCGGGAATACAGATTGACCACGCCGGCAGCGGAGGGCGGTGGCGGTTCGAGGGTGATCAGGTCGTAGCGCTGCGGGTTGCGCAACAGTTCCTGGCGCCCATCGCGCAGACGGACATCGACCCCCGGATTGGCCGCTGCATTGAAATTGCCCTTGAACAACGGCGCCGCCCTGACCACCGAGGGCAGCAGTTCGGCGACCACGCGATGTTCCAGGCCGGGGAAGCGGGTCAGGGCGCCGGCGGTAATGCCGGTGCCGAATCCGATCACCAGCGCCGAACGCGGCTCACCGTTGTGGATCAGCAAGGGCAGCAACGCCTGAATCCGCATGTAACGCAGGGATGGCATTGCGTCGCCGGTGTTGGACACGCCCTGAATGTACAAACGCTGGAACGCTCTTTCGCCCCTGCCTTGGGAAACCACGGCGACGGTCCCGCCACGGCCTTCTTCATAGAACGTCAAGGTGCCATTGCGCGCACCCGGCAGCAGGCTGGCGAGTTTGTTGACCGGCGTAAACACCGCGAGCGCCAGCGACACCAGGCCGATGGCAACGACCGCCTGACGTCGGCCTTTCTTGACCCCATGGCCCTTGCGCACAGCGAAGCAGGCGATACCGGCGGCGATAATCGCCAACAGACCCAGGGTCCGCACCAGTCCCAGCATCGGGATCAGGGCAAAGCCGCAGAGCATCACGCCGATAATCCCGCCAAGGGTATTGAACGCGACGACTTCACCGACATGGCGTCCTACCCGTTCACCGCCGACGCTCAAGCGCAGGGCCAACGGAAAAGCCGCGCCCAGCAGCAGGGTCGGCACAAACACGATGCTCAGGGCGGCCACCGCAAACCGTGTGCTCATGCCCGCCAGTTCACTGCCGCCCAATGACAATACCCAGGATTCGGCCAGAGTCTGGGCGAACACCAGCCAGCGCCCCAGCAAGGCGATGTCCAGCAAGGCGACCAGCCCGGCCCCGGCGATCAACAAGCCGAACACACCCCAGGGATCGCGCAGGCGATCGACCCGACGGGCCAGCAGCATGCTGCCCAGAAACAGCCCGGTGAGGTAAGTCGCCAGCACCACGGCAAAGGCGTAGGTACGGGTGCTCATGAATTGCACGATCGATTGCGACCACACGACCTCGTAGCCCAGAGCCACGCCACCGGCAATGGCGTACAGCCACAAGGCCAGGCGATCGGTTTTTTTGTCGGTGTGATGTTTTACCGGGGCAAGGCCTGGCGCCAAGCGCTGACGCTGGAACCACAAGGCCCCCGCGGCGGCCAGCAGGTTCAACATCGCGGCGGCCAGCGCGCTGCCGCGCACGCCGAGGGTGGCAATCAGCACGAACGCAGCGAGCAGGGTGCCGGCGATGGCCCCGGCGGTGTTCGCCGCATAAAGCTGCCCGCCGGCCTTGCCCAGGTGTTGCGGGTCAGAGGCCAGGGAGCGAACCAGCACCGGCAGGGTGCCGCCCATCAACAGCGCGGGAATGCCCACCAGTGCAAACGGCAACACCCAGGCCAGCAGGCCGATGTGTTCTTCCAGCCATGCAAACGGGCTGGCCGCCAGGCTCATGGCGAATGTCGCGCCAACACCCAGCACCGCCACCAGCACTTCCAGCCCGGCGTACAGCACAACCGGTTGCTGCATCCGGTCCGCCCAGCGGCCGAACAGCAAGCCGCCCAAGGCCAATCCGGCAAAGAACGCGCTGATTCCGGTGGTGATGGCATAGACCTCGACGCCTACCACCAACGACAGCTGCTTGATCCACAGCACCTGATACACCAGCGCCGCGGCGCCGGAGACAAACAGCAGCAGGGCGGGAATCAACACCGCCGGGGCAGTGACATGGGGCGCAGGTATGGCCGACGACTTGCTGGCGACACGTGAGGTCATTGCGGATTGCCTTTCCAATTCAAGAAAACTGCGACTGTGCGGGCCTCATCGCGGGCAATACGGCCTCACACTGGATCTTCGGTACGACAAAATCCCTGTGGGAGCGGGCTTGCCCGCGATTGGGGCCGACACGGTCCCAAGTCGAAAATAAGTCCGCTCGCCAATGAAGGCGAGCGGCGGTCTGACGGTCTTACTGTGCAGCTTTCATTTTTTCAGCGATTTTGGCGTCTACCGCAGCACGGATCTGGTCGATGCTGAAGCTGGCCGGTTTCTGGCTTGGTGGATATTCGATGAAGGTTTCAAGGAACGCCGCCGACTTGCCAACGGCTACAGCCGCCAGGTAAACGTTCTTGGTGGCCCAATCGTAGTACTGATCGGAAACCACGTCGGCACGTTCATACGGGTCCATTCGCAGGTTGAAGATTTTCGGTACGCGCAAGCATACGAATGGTTCGCTCCAGACCTTGAAACCACCGGGTGCGCGTTGCTCGCAGAACACGGCTTTCCAGTTATCGAAGCGCATCGATACCAGCACGCCGTCGTCGTTGAAGTAGTAGAACTCCTTGCGTTCACTCTTGGGTTGTTGGCCGGTCAGGTAAGGCAATTGGTTGTAGCCATCCAGGTGCACCTTGAAGTTCGTCCCGCCAGAGGTCGGTGCCCAGCCTTTGAGCAGCTTGCTTTTCACCTCGGCATCACCCGCCGCCGCGAGCAGGGTCGGGAACCAGTCCATGCCCGAGAACATCTCGTTGGACACTTCACCCGGCTTGATCTTGCCTGGCCAGCGGATCATCGCCGGAACCCGGTAGGCACCTTCCCAGTTGGAGTTCTTCTCGTTACGGAAAGGCGTAGTCGCTGCATCCGGCCAGGAGAACTGGTTCGGGCCGTTGTCGGTGGTGTAGACGACGATGGTGTTGTCGGTGATTTTCAGGTCGTCGAGGGTTTTCAGCAGTTTGCCGACGTCGCCGTCATGCTCGAGCATGCCGTCCGCGTAGTCGTTGCCGGGCATGCCGCTCTGGCCCTTCATCGAATCGCGTACGTGAGTGAACAAGTGCATGCGCGTGGTATTCATCCAGACGAAGAACGGTTTGTCCGCCTTGGCCTGTTTCTCGATGAACGCTTGCGCTGCGGCGGTGGTCTCGTCGTCGATGGTTTCCATGCGCTTGGCGGTCAGGGCACCAGTGTCTTCGATCTTGCCGTCAGCGAAACTGTGGATCACACCGCGCGGGGTGTTGGCTTTGACGAATGCGGCATCGTCTTTCGGCCAGTAAGGGCGCTCAGGCTCTTCTTCGGCGTTGAGGTGATACAGGTTGCCGAAAAACTCGTCGAAACCGTGATTGGTCGGCAGGTATTCATCCTTGTCACCCAAGTGGTTTTTGCCGAATTGGCCGGTGGCGTAACCCTGGGACTTGAGGGCCTGGGCGATGGTGATATCACGTTTTTGCAGGCCCACCGGCGCGCCGGGGATGCCGACTTTCGACAAACCTGTACGCAGTGGTGTCTGCCCAGTGATGAAGGACGACCGTCCTGCAGTGCAGCTGTTCTCCGCGTAGTAGTCGGTGAACATCATGCCTTCCTTGGCGATGCGGTCGATGTTCGGAGTCTTGTAGCCGACCACGCCCATGGAGTAGGCGCTGATGTTGGTCTGGCCGATATCGTCGCCGAAGATCACGAGAATGTTGGGCTTTTCAGCGGCCCCGGCAGTTGCCGAGATCGCCATGACCGACGCTGCCACAAAGGCGAGTTTCGGTATCCACTTACGTATGCGAGTCATCTGACTGGCTCCTTATGCTCACTGGTGTCGCGTGCTGCGACAAACGTTTTTGCGGTCCTGCATTACGTCTTTTTATTGCACTTGCTCAGGTGTGGCGGCATCGAATGGATAGATCCGACGCCATTCGGACGCCATGTCAACGACGGTCCAGCCACGGGAGTTTGCTTCGTCCAGGGCCTTGTCCAGACGGCCGATCTGCGACTGCCGATCGTAGGCCCATTCACGTTTGGCGTCGGTGTGATGCACCAACCCCATGAAACGTTTACCGGGACCGGCGGCGGTCCACTGGAGCATCTGCAGGTCGCCATCGGAGTTGCCGAACGCGAGGATCGGCCGGCGCCCGATTACCGCGTCAATGCTTTCCGGTTTGCCCGGGCCGTCGTCGTTGTGCGCCAGTTTCGGTGTGCGCAGGATCGACGCCTCGCCATCCTTGTACTGAAAGGCCGTGACGAAGGTGGTGCCGATGACCTGTTCTGGTGGAATGCCGTAGACCTTTTCGGCGAAGGCGCGCATGAACCCGGTATCGCCGCCGGAAACAATGTAGGTCTTGAAGTCCTGGCTGCGCAGGTAGTCGAGCACTTCCAGCATGGGCTGGAAGATCATCTCGGTGTACGGCTTGCCGGTTTTCGGATGCCGGGCCTGGCTCAGCCAGGTCTTGGCGTAGTCGTCGAAGGCTGCGGTGGTCATACCGGTATGGGTGGCGGCAAAAATCTTCAGGATGCCGTCCATGCCAGCGGCGGCCAGGGCCTTGTGATCGTTTTCCAGTACCGCCTGGAACGGTTGAGTGGTTTTCCACTCCGGGTGCTGCGGCGCGGTGCGTTTGACTTCGTCGAGGGCGAACAGCAGCTCGAAGTACATCGGCTGCTCGCTCCACAAGGTGCCGTCGTTGTCGAACACGGCAATGCGGTCCTCGGGTTTTACGAAGTCCTTGCTGCCTTGATCGGTCACGGCCTGGACGAACTCGATGATGTTCTTTTTTGACGGGCCGTCATTCCACGATGGTAGTGGCTCGGCCGCCTGAACCAGCAGCGGCAGACTCAAGACCAGGGTCAGTAAAAATCTAAACCCGTGGTGATGGCGCAACGACATCGGGTTTGTCATGGGAAATCCTTCTCGTGAACGGGGTTGAGTGGATGCAGTGCAGATGCGACAGATTCCCTGTTGAGATCGGCCTGACTATGCAGCGTAGACAAGGATTCCCTGATTTGGCGCAGCGCCTGGTCTTTGGCCGGTTCACGGCCATAACAGGCGCGCAGTAACGTTTGCAGACGCGGGCCGAGGCTGGTCAGTTTCAGGCCGTGGCGGCTGCGCCGGGTCCACAGGTACAGGGCGCTCAATTGCGCCGGTTGCCCTTTGAGTTGAGCCGGGATCTGCCGCCAGGCGTAGTCGGCCGACTCCAGCCAGGCGGCAAGTCGGGTGCGGCGTCGGGCTTGCCAGGCCAGGTACGCGCGATATACGAGCGGGCGACTGAACCAGCCGAGTGCCACCACCGCCAACACCAGTGCCAATAGTCCGAACCAGTGCCCGGAAAGGTGCAGACGATTCTGCTGGCCGAGTTTTTTCAGGTCTTCGGTGATTGAAAACACCGGCTTGTAGGCGCTGTTGGTGGCAGCGTCGAAGGTCACGGCAGGTACCGTGGCCGTGCGGGTTTTCTGGCTGCTGGCATCCCACCATTTCAGTTCGACGGATGGCAGGCTGTAGTGGCCTTCGGTGTCGATTCGATAGGTCACGGTGTCGATGCGCTGACCGCCATTGAAGTTGCCGCGACCGTCATCCAGGTTGCGGATTTGCGGCGCTTTCGGGTAGAGGCTCAGACCCTTGATGTCGTCCAGCGTCGGTGTCGGCAGTGACATGGCCAGGGCACCGTCGGCCTGCAGGGTCAGCTCTCGGGTAATGCTGTCGCCGACCTTCAGCGGTGTGACGGAATTGATGGTCTTCTGGGTAAACCGCAGTCCTTGAGCCACCAGCACTGGCTCACCGAGCTGGAACCCCGGTGGTTGCGCGGCGTTGAAATGCAAAGGCTGGCTTTGGGCGCTGAGTTCGTGGCTGGCCTGACCCGGTGTGGCTTGTACCGTCAGTGCCGGAATGTCGAAGCCCTGGGCCAGGTTTGGGGTGATCAGGTAGCTGTAGCGCATGCCGCTGAAGGATTGGCCGTCGAAGGTCTGGTTGATGTGCTGGGCATGGCCGTCCGGTGGCATCACCAATGCGCCGGGCAGTTTCAGGTCGGGCAGGGTGGGGGCGCTGGTGAACCAGGTGTCGGTGAAGACATCGAGTTGCAGCTCGACCAGGCTGCCGACCATGACGGGGTTGGCGGGTTGCAGGGTGACGCTGACCCGCAGTTCGGGTTCATTGCCCCAGGCTCCGAGGCTGATCAGGCATAGAAGCAAGGTGCCAATTGTTGCGGTGATTGATCGGACGCCTTCGCGGGCAAGCCCGCTCCCACAGTTGATTGAAGTGATACCCACAATTTGTGTACGACACATAGTCCCTGTGGGAGCGGGCTTGCCCGCGATGGCGGCGACTCGGTCTTGAAGATAGGTCATGGCTTGGCCCCCGCCTGATCCTGCAAGCTGAATTTCTGCTTGAGGAATTTCGCCGGCGATGTGGTGAGGTTCTGCAACCATTGCTCATCCGAGGCCGCTTGCTGGGTCTCTACCTTTTTGCTTTGGCCTTTACCCGGCGCCTTGTCCATCTTGATCTCGTCGGGTTTGACCTCTGGCGTGTTTTTCCCGGCGCTTTCGGTGTCCTTCTGCAAGGCAATGGCCAGCGCCAGGTTGGCCGTGGCTTGCGGAAACTGCGGTTGCAACTTCAGCGCCTGGTTATAGGCCGCGATGGCCTGATCGAACTTGAAGCGCCGCACGTAGATGTTGCCCAGATAGAAATAGGCCTGCGGTGTGTCGAGGCGCGCGAAACTGGCCAGTGCCAGGTCGAAATCCGCCGCGTGGTAGGCGGCAACGCCTTTCCAGTACGGATCGACAAACAAGGCCGCTGCCTGAGGGAAGTGCTGATGTTCGAAGGCCCAGCGACCTTGCTGGTCGCGGGTGAAAAAGGCATCCGTCAGCGCATTGGCCTGCGCCGGCACCGGTTGCAAGCCCAAGCCTGCCGCCAGCAACAACCCGGCCATCCAGTTCAAGCTCCAGCCGTTGCGTACGCTGAAAAAGGCGATCAACAGCAGCGGCCAGCACAGCCAGTAACCTGCGTCTTTCCAGTGCAATTCACGCTGTTCGTCACTGGCAGACTGGAAGTGCTGCCGGGCGTGCAGTTCGACCCAGTCCAGGTCGTCATCGTTGAGGGTCAGGCTGCCCAGCGGGGCATCCATCGTTGCTGCAAGCTGCTTGAGGGCGTCCTGATCGAAACTGCCGAGTTGCGGGCGACCGTTGCTGTCGGTGCGCGGCCGGCCAGCGGTATCGCGAATGATCCCGCCGTCGGTGCTGCCAGCCGCCAGAATCAGCACTTGCAGCGCACTGCCAGTCAGCTGTTTATCCAGCCCGGCCAGTGCCGATGTGTCGGCGCCATCGGTGATCAGCAGCAGGGTGCCGGGGGTTTTCTCGGCGGCGAGCAGGCGCTTGGCCTGATCGATGACCGCGCCGACATTTTTCCCTGGTTTGTTGATCAGGTCGGTGCTCAGGGCCTGAATGAACGTATCGAGCAGCGCCGCATCGTCGGTGGCGGGCAATACCAGATGCGCGCTGCCGGCGTAGGCAATCAAGGCGCTGCGCGACCCGGCGCGGCGCTGGATCAAGTCGTGGAGCTTGTGCTTGGTCGCTTCCAGGCGACTCGGAGGAACATCGCTGGCGTCCATGGACGGCGACAGGTCGACGGCGATGATCAGTGGCGCACGGTTCTCCAGAAAATCTGGCCGATCCCGCTCCCAGGTCGGGCCGGCGGCGGCAATGGCGCCGAGTACCAGCAGCGCACACACCAGGTGCACCGGACGCAGGCGTTGCCGGTCTTGCGGGGTGATCAGCAGATGCGGCAGCAGGTGCGCGGCGATGTTGCTGCGCCAGCGCCGTTGCAGATCCCGGTTGCGCCGCCACAGCAACGGCAGTAGCCCACCGAAGATCGCGAGCAACAGCCACAGGGGGCGCAGGAAATGGAAGTCGCTGAGGTTGATGTCCATCTCAGGCCTCCTGCCGCTGACGCGCGAGCATCAGGCGGGGAAGCAGCAGGGCGCCCAAGTGATAAGTCGCGAGCAGGGCAATGGCAGCGCCCAGCGGCCACCAGAACAGATCGCGTTTGGGCTGATGGCTGAGGGTTTTCACTTGATGCGGGGTGAGTTTGTCGAGGGTGCTGTAGACCTGATCGAGGGCATTGCGGTCTTCGGCGCGGAAGAAGTGTCCGCCAGTGACTTCGGCAATGTCTTGCAAGCCTTGCAGGTTGACCTTGGCTTCGCCTTCGGCATTCGGATCGCCAATGCCGATGGTATGAATCACCACGCCTTTGGCGGCGGCCATGGATGCTGCGTGGTCCGGGGTGATGGCGCTGCTGGTGTCGTTGCCGTCAGTGAGCAGAATCAGCACCTTTTCCCGCTCGTGGGCCTGATCCAGCAGTTTCAGGCTCAGCCCGATGGCATCGCCGATGGCTGTGTTGGGGCCGGCCATGCCGACGCCTATGTCGTCCAGCAGCAGTGACAGGCTGGCGTGATCCAGGGTCAACGGCGCCTGCGGATAAGCACCAGTGCCGAATACGATCAGTCCGATTCGATCGTCTTTACGTTTGTCGATGAACCCGTGCACCACTTCCTTGACCGCTGCCAGGCGATTGATGTTTTGGCCGTTGGTGTCGGTGAAGTCGGTGGTTTCCATCGACTGGGAAATGTCGATGGCCAGCATCAGGTCACGCACCGGCTGCTGGCGTTCGATGGGTTTTTCCACGAGCACCGGCCGACTCGCCGCCACCAGCAACAGCGTCCAGACCAGCAGGTTCAGGAGCAATTGCCAGCGGTTGCTGCGGGTGCCGGCCCGGCTCGGGGCCTGGCCGACGGCGCGGCTCATGGCACCGAAAAACGGCACGCGCACTGCACTGCGCGCTTCGCGGTAGTCGGGCAGGTAGCGATAACCGAACCACGGCAACGGCAACAGGATCAGCAGCCAAGGGTAATCAAGCTGCCACATGATGACGCTCCACCCAGGTTTTGCAGGTGCTGAATAGATGCTGGCGCTGTTCATTGGGCATGGCCCGCAATACGGCGTCAGGCGCGTAGGCCAGCAGCGCCAGTTGTTGGCTGAAGTCGGTGGGCAACGGCTGTATACAGTGCCGCTGCAAAAACGCCTGCCAGTCCTCTTTCCCCAACGCCGCAGGGGTTCCCTGTGGGAGCGGCGGTGCGACGATTCGACTTGCTCGCGAAGGCGTCCGGTCAGTCGACATGGATGTCGAATTGGAGACCCTCTTCGCGAGCAAGCCCGCTCCCACAGGTTTTGTGTTTTGTCGGGAGGGCATTGAAAGGGCCACGCGTTTCAGCAGCTCCGGAAGCTCGCGCAATGCATTCAGGTCATTACTGCGCTGCTGCAATTCCGCCAGTCGTGCCAGCGCCTCGCGCCGATAGCGATCACGCAGCCATTGCCAGTATCGCCGCACGCCTGTCACCAGCAGCGCGACGATCAGCAGCGCCAGCAGCGCCCACCAACCCCACGTCTGCGGCGCAAAACTGACCGGCACCGGCAGTGCCATTTCCCTGAGTTGGTCGATGCTCGGGACAGTGGGGTTCATCGGCGCCCCCCGGCGAGCTTGCCCAGTTCGGCGCGCAGTTGTTCCCGGGCCTCTGTGGCGGTGCTGAAGATCATCAACGGCACCCGGCTGCGGCGCAGCAATGTAGCGACGTCCTTGAGCCGGCCGCTGAGGAAATCCCCAAGTGGCTGATGCACCTGATGTCGTTCCACCGCCAGTTCCACCTGCAACTGTCCTTGGGTGATCAGCAAGCGACCGTTTTTCGGCAGGTTCAGCGCCAATGGGTCATAGACCTGCATGGCAATCACATCGTTATGTGCCGTCAGTTGCCGCATCAGTTGCAAGGTGCGTTCGCCGGCCCCGGCGAAGTCGCTGATGATACAGATCAGGTGATCGTGACCGGCCACGGCCAGGCAATGCTGCAAGACCTTGTCGAGCTGGTCTTCGCCTTCGGCGTCCGGGTTGGCGGCATTGAGTGCCTGGTTCTGTTGGGCGATGCGGCTGCACAGCGCTTCGATCCGTTTGCGACTGCGCAGCGGGGCGATGCTGTCGATGCGCCGGTCGTTGAACACCAGCCCGCCGACGCGGTCGCCGGCGTTGAACACCATCCACGCCACCAGGGCACCGAGTTCGGCTGCGACGGTGGATTTGAAGCTGCGTTGCGAACCGAAGAACATCGACATGCGCTGGTCCACCAGGATCAGCGCCGGACGGTCACGCTCTTCGGTGAAGGTGCGCACCACCGGTTTGCCGGTGCGCAGTGATGCCCGCCAATCGAGTTGGCGCAGATCGTCCCCCGGCTGATAGCGGCGCAATTCATCGAAGTTCAAGCCGCGGCCACGCAAGCGTGAAGCGTGATTGCCAGCCAGGATGCTGCCCTGGGGCTGGCGCGCCAGAAAACTCAGGTCGCGGGCCTTGAACTCCAGGGCCATCAATTGCGCCAGAGAGACATAAACCAGACCGTCGATGTTCACGCGGGAATCGCCACTTTATCGAGTAAACGGTCGAGTACCTGATCGGCAGTCACGCCGTCAGCCACCGCGTCGTAACTCAGTTGCAGGCGATGGCGCAGCACCGGGTGCGCCATGGCGCGCACGTTGTCCGGCGAAACGAAATCCTGGCCCTGCAACCACGCGTCGGCCCGGGCACAGCGGTCCAGGCCGATACCACCGCGGGGGCTGGTGCCGATGCTGATCCAGCGTCCAAGGTCGGCGTCGTAGTCGGCCGGATGGCGCGTGGCGTTGATCAGGTCGATGAGGTAACGGTCGATGGCCGGGGACACATGCACGGCACTGACTTCCCGGCGCGCCGCGAAAATCACCTCCTGTGCGAGAGCAAAACCCTGTACGGCGGCTGTTTTGGCGCCGAGTGCCTGTTCTTCCTCACGCAACAGCCGTAGTACCCGGCTTTCGTTTTCCGTGCTCGGGTAATCGAGTAGCACCTTCATCAGGAAACGGTCCATCTGCGCTTCCGGCAGCGGATACGTGCCTTCCTGTTCGATCGGATTCTGGGTCGCCACCACGATGAACAGTTCCGGCAGGGCATGGCTGTTGCCGGCCACGGTGATCTGGCGTTCTTCCATGGCTTCGAGCAGCGCGGCCTGGACCTTGGCCGGGGCACGGTTGATTTCGTCGGCCAGGATCAGGTTGCCGAACAACGGCCCCGGCTGAAAGCGGATCTCGTGCTTACCCTCGACCTGATGCAGCACCTCGGCCCCGGTAATGTCCGACGGCAGCAAGTCCGGGGTGAACTGGATGCGGCTCATTTTCGCATCCAGGTGTTTGGCCAATGCTTTCACCGTGCGGGTCTTGGCCAGGCCGGGCAAGCTTTCGAGCAGCAGATGCCCGTTGGCTAGCAAACCGACCAGCACTTGCCGGATCACCTGATCCTGGCCGAGCACGGCTTCGGCGATGCTGGCTTGCAGGGCGTTGAGGTCGTTGAGTGTGCTCATGCGATCTCCTAGAAAAACGCCAGGGTCAGGTTGACGCTCAAACCATTGCCCTCAGGCCGGTTCTTGGTGTCGAACTCCGGCACCCAGCGCGCATTGAAGTTGGCTTGGGCGTCGGCGAACTTGCCGGTCCAGCCCACTGTCGGGCCGGCACCCACGGAGCGACCGCGGAAGCCGCTGTCGGCGCCGGACCCCGAGTCATCGGTGATTTGCTGGATGTAACCGGCTGCGATACCGGCGTTCCATCCGTTGCCAAAGCCGTGGGTCCACAGTGCATCGAGGGTGTAGATGTTGCCGTTGCGATAGTCGGTGGAGTCGTTCTCGGTGTAGAACTCCAGGCCACTCGACAGCGTGAATTCACCGCCCTTGCCGTCCAGATGGGTGAACGCGACGGTGGGCATGAAGGTGTAATTGTTCTGTCCGGGGTTGGCCAGGCGATCGTCGTTGTAGGCACCGGTCGGCACGTAGATCGGCAGCGAGAACGAGATGTGGTTGAATTCGTCGAAGTGGTAGCCGGCGGCAATCGGTGTCACCAGCATGTCGGCAAACTGGGTGCCGCTGTCCGAGGTGCCCAGGGTTCTGCCACGAGGGCCGGTGATGTTCGCAGTGATGTCGGTGTACTGCACCGGCACACCGATGGCCGAGGCGTAATTCCAGCGACCCTTGCCGGTGTCCCAGACATGGGTGAAGTTGGCCATGGTATAGGACACTTTCATGTCCAGCCCGGTACTCAGGGCACCCACGATCGGCACCTGGGCGTTGCCCTTGAGGTCACCGTCGTACCAGATGCTGGTCAGGGACATGACCCAACCCGGCCCCGGGGGCACGATCCCGGCGTTGGAAAACACTTGTTGCCCGGTGATGGGGCGGCCGACGCCACCCTCGGCCGCCAGTACCAATGGACTGCTGCTGACCATGCACAGCGCCAACAAGGGGCGCACTACGAAAGGCCTGATCATGAATGACTCCGCTTATTGTTGTGAGGTCGCCGGAGTCAGCAGCGGCAGTTTCCACTGGCCGCTGGTGACTTCCGGTCTTGGCAGATACAGGCGCAGAACGCCGTAAAACGGACCATTCGGTGCCGGCAGCCAGTTGCTTTGCAACTCTTTGGCCGGTGCCCTGTGCTGCACGTAAAGGGTCAAGCCGCCATCGGCATCGAGCTTGAGGTCGGGCAACATCCGCGAATTGATCGAGGTGCCGGTGCTGTAGCCGTTATGCGGATCAGGACGGGTGCTGATGACGGGGAGGGTGGCGCGCAGTAGTTGCGGGACGCCGATAAAGTCATTCGGAGCCATCGGCAGCGCACCACGCAACAAGGCATCGTTGGTGCGAACGTTGGAATCGAACAGCTTGGGTGTGTAGTAATCCTGAAAGTTGACGCCAGACGCCAGGTTCAGCGGGTTGTTACTTTTGTTGGCCGTCTCGGCGTTATCCGCGTGAGCACAAAAAACAGGCGCAAGCGAAGTCGCCCAGACAAAGGCGTGCTTCCCCAATTTCTTAGACATCATTCCCCCGGATCCCTGGTGGCTGATTGGGCATACGGCCGTTATGTTTGGCCGTAACCGCGTAATCCCTTTCAGATCAAGCCTGTAGGACTCGTCAGATGACGTTAGCAGCTAACCACGGGTTATCCAGTAGAACGGATTAACTCTTTGGTTTTTTGTGCAGGTTCCGGTTATTTTCGTTTGCTAAAAAGTTAATGCAGATCAAGGGCTTGCCCGGTCAAGTTGAGTGGCTGTCCAGTCAATGTGGGAGCGGGCTTGCTCGCGAAAGCGGAGTACCGGTCGACATCGTTGCTGGATCAGATGGCCACTTCGCGAGCAAGCCCGCTCCCACAGGAAACTGAGGAAAGGGTTGAGTCAGTCAGTTTTTCTTCGCTTGCTCCCAAACCCGCTGTTCCTGCTCGCGCAGTTCCGGCGTGAACTCGGCTCCAAAGTCTTCAGCCTCAAACACCTGGCGAATCTCGATCTCGGCCTCGGTGCCCGGCATCGGGTTGGGGCAGCGCTTGACCCATTCGATGGCTTCTTCCCTGGACTTCACTTTCCATAACCAGAAACCGGCAATCAGTTCCTTGGTTTCGATGAAGGGACCGTCGATCACCGAGCGTTTGTCTCCTGAAAACCTTACACGAGCGCCTTTGCTGCTCGGGTGCAGGCCTTCGCCCGCGAGCATGATGCCGGCCTTGACCAGTTCTTCGTTGTAGTTGCCCATGGCCGTCAGCAGCTCTTGGCTGGGCATGACGCCGGCTTCGGATTCCTGGCTGGCTTTGATGATGATCATGAATCGCATGGTGATGTCTCCGTTGTAATTGAATGATTCGCTTAATGGTCGAATGGCTGCGGCGCAAATCGACAGCACGCTGAACAAAATTGTCGTAGGTGACAACATGGCAGATTTATTTTCGACTTCCATTTCACTACACGGTATTTCTGGCCTATCCGTTTACTGACCAAAGGAATGTGTCCCCTATGCCAACCTTGCAGATCACTACGCTCATTCCCGGTCGCCTACCCGAAGACGTCCTCGAATTTTGCCTGGAGGGCATCAATTTCCCGAAGATTTTCCCTGAGCGCATCACCCCACTGGGTCATGTCGACCTGAGTCTTTTGCGGATTGAAGCCGGGCGGCAATTTCGCTTTCGCCACTGGATGTTCAATGTGATTCCAATGAACTGGACGGTGCTGATCCGTGAAGTCGGCGAAACGCATTTCATCGACGAAATGCTCAAGGGGCCGATGCGTGCCTTTCGTCACGAACATCGGGTAGCAGCAGGCGAGGGCGGTACGCTATATACCGACCGGGTCACCTACTCGGCGTTTGGGGGTGCTCCCCTGGAGTGGTTGCTGGTCAATGGCTACATGCGGCGGATTTTCGAGGCGCGACATCGCAATATGCTGGAGTTACTCAAATAACACCGCTGTCCCTGTGGGAGCGGGGTTGCTCCGGGCGGCGCTCCGACGAAAGCGATCTGTCAGTCACTGCGATGCTGAATGTGCTGCCGTATTCGCGGGCAAGCCCGCTCCCACAGGGTCTTGCAGTGAGTGAGAAAGCGTTTGTATCCAGTTTTGTGCGCTGATACATGACAATTTATGATTGGCCATAGGTCGTCGGACAATTTCGTGGTTAACTTCGGCCTGGTCAAAATTATCCAAACCAACGTCAGAAGGACTCCGTTCATGGCTCAAGTCACTCTCAAAGGCAACCCGGTTCAAGTCAACGGCCAACTGCCACAAGCCGGTTCCAAGGCGCCAGCCTTTTCCCTGGTTGCCGGCAATCTGTCCGACGTGACCCTGAAAGACTTTGCCGGCAAGCGCAAAGTACTGAACATCTTCCCAAGTATCGACACCCCGACCTGCGCCACCTCGGTGCGCCAGTTCAACGCCAAGGCCGGCAGCGTCGACAACACTGTCGTGCTGTGCATCTCCGCTGACCTGCCATTCGCCCAGGCCCGTTTCTGCGGCGCCGAAGGCCTGGAAAACGTACAGAACCTGTCGACCCTGCGCGGTGCCGAGTTCATCCAGAACTATGGCGTTGCCATCGCCGACGGCCCGCTCAAGGGCCTGACCGCCCGTGCCGTGGTGGTTCTGGACGAGAACGACAACGTGCTGCACAGCGAACTGGTTGGCGAAATCGCTGACGAGCCGAACTATGAAGCGGCACTTGCTGTTCTGAAATAAGCGTAGCTTTACAATGTTTAACGGCCTGGCCCTGTCCAGGCCGTTTTCATTTGTGCTTCAGTGTCTTACACAAAACTCCTGTTACGTAAGCCAAAGGTAAATTGCCGGTAAAGGCGCTTTGCTTAAAACCCGCCAGTGCTTATCGTTCAGCCTCATGTAAAAAAAGCCCACGCGCCCAATGGTTGATCACTCAATGCAATCCTCCGCTTCCCGTAGTCCTCGTCGTTGGCTGTTCGGCCTGCTTGTCCTGTTGGTCATCGCTGGCCTGTGCTGGAAATTCTGGCCCGGCAGCGCTGCGCCCAAAGAGGCTGCGGGGCAGAAAGCCGTCGCCGGGCATACCGGCAGGTCGGGCGGCATGCGCCCAGGGTTCGGTGGCGCGTCCGGGCCGGTACCGGTGCGAGTGGCTCCTGCAGTCAAGGGTGACTTCCCGCTGTATTTCAAGGCGCTGGGCACGGTCACGGCGCTGAACACCATCAACGTGCGCAGCCGCGTCGGCGGTGAGCTGGTCAAGATCTATTTCGAAGAAGGGCAGATGGTCAAGGCCGGTGACCTGCTGGCCGAAATCGACCCGCGCCCTTACCAGAACGCCTTGCTCCAGGCCGAAGGCACCTTGCTGCAGAATCAGGCGCAGTTGAAGAATGCTCAGGTCGATGTCGAGCGTTATCGCGGCCTCTACAAGGAAGACAGTATTGCCAAACAGACCCTGGACACCGCCGAAGCGCTGGTCGGTCAGTTCCAGGGCACGGTCAAGACCAATCAGGCAGCGGTGAACGACGCCAAACTCAACCTCGAATTCACCAGGATCCGCGCACCGATCACCGGTCGCGTCGGCCTGCGTCAACTGGACGTCGGCAACCTGGTCGCGGCCAACGACACCACAGCACTGGCGATCATCACCCAGACCCAGCCGATCAGCGTGGCCTTCACCCTCCCGGAAAACAGCCTCGACACCGTGCTTGCCCGTTATCGCAGCGGTGCCAAATTGCCGGCTGAAGCCTGGGATCGCGGCGATACCAAACTCCAGGCCACCGGCGTGCTGCAGAGCCTGGACAACCAGATCGACGTCACCACCGGCACCCTGAAATTCAAGGCCCGTTACGAGAACCGCGATCAGTCGCTGTTCCCCAACCAGTTCGTCAACGTGCGCCTGTTGGCCGACACCCTCAAAGACGTAGTGCTGGCGCCTTCAGCCGCGATCCAGTTCGGCACGAACGGCACGTTCGCCTACGCCCTGGACGGTGACAAGAAGGTCAAGATACGTCAGTTGAAAGTCGGCGCCAGTGACGGCGTGAACACCGTGATCACCGAAGGCCTGTCGGCGGGCGACCGGGTCGTATTGGAAGGCACCGACCGCCTGAAGGACGGCAGCGACGTGGAGGTGGTCAACGACAGCCAGGACGTGCCGACCACGCCGACCGAACACCTGCAAGGCAAGTCGGCGGTCAACGCGGCTGAGCCTGCGACCACCGACAAGGCGAAAAAGGGCGGCGCATGAATCTCTCGCGGCTGTTCATCCTTCGCCCGGTAGCCACCACCCTGAGCATGCTGGCCATTATCCTGGCCGGCGTCATCGCCTATCGGCTGCTGCCGGTGTCGGCGCTGCCCCAGGTCGATTACCCGACCATTCGCGTCATGACCCTGTACCCCGGCGCCAGCCCGGATGTCATGACCAGTGCGGTGACCGCGCCGCTTGAGCGCCAGTTCGGGCAGATGCCTGGCCTGACGCAAATGGCCTCCACCAGTTCCGGCGGGGCGTCGGTGCTGACCCTGCGTTTCAGTCTCGACATCAACATGGACGTGGCCGAGCAACAAGTGCAGGCGGCGATCAATGCCGCGACCAATTTGTTGCCCAAGGACCTGCCGGCACCGCCGGTGTACAACAAGGTCAACCCGGCCGACACGCCGGTGCTGACCCTGGCCATCACCTCCAAGACCATGTTGCTGCCCAAACTCAACGACCTGGTCGATACGCGCATGGCGCAGAAAATCGCCCAGATCAGCGGCGTCGGCATGGTCAGCATTGCCGGCGGTCAACGTCAGGCTGTGCGCATCAAGGTCAACCCCGAGGCCCTGGCGGCCAATGGCCTGAACCTGTCGGACGTGCGCACCCTGATCGGCGCGTCCAACGTCAACCAGCCCAAGGGCAACTTCGACGGCCCGACCCGGGTCTCGATGCTCGATGCAAACGATCAACTGACGTCGCCCGAGGACTACGCCAACCTGATCCTGGCCTACGCCAATGGCGCGCCGTTGCGCCTCAAGGACGTGGCGGAAATCGTCGACGGTGCCGAGAACGAGCGTCTGGCCGCGTGGGCCAACGAGAACCAGGCCGTGCTGCTCAACATCCAGCGTCAGCCCGGCGCCAACGTGATCGAGGTGGTGGACCGGATCAAGGCCCTGCTGCCGAGCATCACCGACAACCTGCCGGCCGGCCTCGACGTGGTGGTGCTGACCGACCGCACCCAGACCATCCGCGCCTCGGTCAAGGACGTGCAGCACGAATTGCTGATCGCCATCGCCCTGGTGGTCATGGTCACCTTCCTGTTCCTGCGTCGCGCCAGCGCCACGATCATTCCGTCGGTGGCCGTGCCCCTGTCGCTGATCGGTACGTTCGGCGTGATGTACCTGGCAGGGTTTTCGGTCAACAACCTGACCCTGATGGCCCTGACCATCGCCACCGGTTTTGTGGTGGACGATGCGATCGTCATGCTGGAGAACATTTCCCGATTCATCGAGGAAGGCGACAGCCCGCTGAACGCGGCGCTCAAGGGCGCGAAGCAGATCGGATTCACCTTGATATCCCTGACCTTGTCGCTGATCGCCGTGCTGATCCCGCTGCTGTTCATGGCGGACGTGGTCGGGCGCTTGTTCCGCGAGTTCGCCATCACCCTGGCGGTGGCGATCCTGATTTCCCTGGTGGTTTCCCTGACCCTGACGCCGATGATGTGCGCGCGGTTGCTCAAGCGTGAACCCAAGGAATCAGAGCAGGGCCGCTTCTACCGTGCCAGCGGTGCGTTCATCGACTGGATGATCGCCGCCTACGGACGCAAATTGCAGTGGGTACTCAAGCACCAGCCGCTGACCTTGATGGTGGCCATTGGCACTCTGGCGCTGACGGTATTGCTGTACATGGTGGTGCCCAAGGGCTTCTTCCCGGTGCAGGACACCGGCGTCATCCAGGGCATTTCCGAAGCGCCGCAATCGATTTCCTTCGCCGCCATGAGCGAGCGCCAGCAGGAACTGGCCAAGGTGATCCTTGCCGACCCGGCGGTGGAGAGCCTGTCTTCCTACATTGGCGTGGATGGCGACAACTCGACCCTCAACAGCGGTCGCTTGCTGATCAACCTCAAGTCGCACCACGACCGTGACCTGAGCGCCACGCAAGTGATTGCCCGCCTGCAACCGGAACTGGACAAACTGGTCGGCATCCGCCTGTTCATGCAGCCGGTGCAGGACCTGACCATCGAAGACCGGGTCAGCCGCACGCAGTACCAGTTCAGCATGTCGTCGCCGGACTCGGAGTTGCTGAGCCTGTGGAGCAAACGCCTGGTCGAAGCCTTGGTCGAACGGCCGGAACTGACCGACGTTGCCAGCGATCTGCAGGACAAGGGCTTGCAGGTTTATCTGGTGATCGATCGCGATGCGGCGTCCCGGGTCGGTGTGTCGGTGTCGAACATCACCGATGCGTTGTACGACGCCTTCGGTCAGCGGCAGATTTCCACGATCTACACCCAGGCGAGCCAGTACCGCGTGGTGCTGCAATCGCAGTCCGGCGAGAAGATCGGCCCGGATGCGCTGAACCAGATTCACGTCAAGACCACCGATGGCGGGCAGGTGCGCCTGTCCAGCCTGGCGCACATCGAAGAGCGTCAGGCGCAACTGGCGATCACCCACATCGGCCAGTTCCCGGCGGTAATGATGTCCTTCAACCTGGCGCCCGGCGTGGCGCTGGGGCATGCGGTCGAGATCATCGAGCAGGTGCAGAAGGACATCGGCATGCCGATTGGCGTGCAGACCCAGTTCCAGGGTGCGGCGCAGGCGTTCCAGGCCTCGCTGTCGAGCACCTTGCTGCTGATTCTGGCGGCGGTGGTGACCATGTACATCGTGCTGGGCGTGCTCTACGAGAGCTACATCCACCCGATCACCATTCTCTCGACCCTGCCGTCGGCGGCGGTGGGCGCCTTGCTGGCGTTGATCCTGAGCGGCAACGACCTGGGCATGATCGCGATCATCGGCATCATCCTGCTGATCGGCATCGTGAAGAAGAACGCGATCATGATGATCGACTTCGCCCTCGACGCCGAGCGCAACCAGGGCATGGACCCGCAAACGGCGATCTATCAGGCGGCCTTGCTGCGTTTTCGGCCGATCCTGATGACCACTTTGGCCGCGCTGTTCGGTGCCGTGCCGTTGATGCTGGCCACCGGTTCCGGCGCGGAACTGCGCCAGCCGCTGGGTCTGGTGATGGTCGGCGGCCTGTTGCTGAGCCAGGTTTTGACCCTGTTCACTACGCCGGTGATCTACCTGTATTTCGATCGTCTCGGTCGGCGCTTTGGCAAGACCGGTGCTCAGGAGACGGCGGTATGACGGCCTGCATAACCTGTGGGAGCGGGCTTGCTCGCGAAGGCGTCCGGTCAGTCGACAGGGCTGTTGAATGCAAGGTCCTCTTCGCGAGCAAGCCCGCTCCCACAGGGGGGCAGCAGGGCTTGCGGGTTGGTGCCGGGAGCAGTCATCGATGAATCTCTCGGGACCTTTCATCAAACGCCCCGTGGCAACCATGCTGCTTTCACTGGCGATCATGCTGTTGGGCGGCGTGAGCTTCGGCTTGCTGCCCGTGTCTCCACTGCCGCAAATGGACTTTCCGGTGATCGTGGTCCAGGCCAGCCTGCCCGGGGCCAGCCCCGAGGTGATGGCGTCGACCGTGGCCACGCCGCTGGAGCGCTCCTTCGGTAGCATTGCCGGGGTCAACACCATGAGCAGCCGCTCCAGCCAGGGTTCGACCCGGGTGATCCTGCAATTCGACCTGGACCGCGACATCAACGGCGCGGCGCGGGAAGTGCAGGCGGCCATCAATGCTTCGCGCACCCTGCTGCCGAGCGGGATGCGCAGCATGCCGACCTACAAGAAGGTCAACCCGTCCCAGGCGCCGATCATGGTGCTGTCGCTGACGTCGGATGTGCTGGAAAAAGGCCAGCTCTATGACCTGGCCTCGACGATTCTGTCCCAGAGCCTGTCCCAGGTGCAGGGTGTCGGTGAAGTGCAGATCGGTGGCAGTTCGTTGCCGGCGGTACGTATCGAGCTCGAACCGCAGTCGCTGAACCAATACGGCGTGGCCCTGGACGATGTGCGCAACACCATCGCCAATGCCAACGTGCGCCGGCCCAAGGGCTCGGTGGAAGACGCTCAGCGGCTGTGGCAGGTCCAGGCCAACGACCAGTTGGAAAAAGCCCGGGACTACGAATCGCTGATCATCCACTACAACGGTGGCGCGGCCCTGCGCCTGAAGGATGTGGCCAAGGTCAGCGATGGCGTCGAGGACCGCTACAACAGCGGTTTCTTCAACGATGACGCGGCGGTACTGCTGGTGATCAACCGGCAGGCCGGCGCCAACATCATCGAGACGGTCAACGAGATCAAGGCGCAATTGCCGGCGTTGCAGGCGGTGCTGCCGGCCAGCGTCAAGCTGAACCTGGCCATGGACCGTTCTCCGGTGATCAAGGCCACGCTGCACGAAGCGGAAATGACCCTGCTGATCGCCGTGGCGCTGGTGATCCTGGTGGTGTTCCTGTTCCTCGGTAACTTCCGCGCCTCGCTGATCCCGACCCTGGCGGTGCCGGTGTCGCTGGTCGGCACCTTTGCCGTGATGTACCTCTACGGTTTTTCGCTGAACAACCTGTCGCTGATGGCGCTGATCCTGGCCACCGGACTGGTGGTGGACGATGCCATCGTGGTGCTGGAGAACATTTCCCGGCACATCGATGAAGGCGTGCGGCCGATGCGGGCCGCCTACCTCGGTGCCCAGGAAGTCGGCTTTACCTTGTTGTCGATGAACGTGTCGCTGGTGGCGGTGTTCCTGTCGATCCTGTTCATGGGCGGGATCATTGAAAGCCTGTTCCGCGAATTCTCCATCACCCTGGCGGCGGCCATCGTGGTTTCGCTGGTGGTGTCGTTGACCCTGACGCCGATGCTCTGCGCCCGCTGGCTGAAGCCGCACACGCCGGGGCAGGAGAACCGCCTGCAACGCTGGAGCCGACGGACCAATGACTGGATGGTCGGCAAGTACGCCACCAGCCTCGACTGGGTGTTGCGCCACAAGCGCCTGACCTTGTTCAGTCTGTTCGTGACAATTGGTGTGAATATTGCGCTGTATATTGTTGTTCCTAAAACATTTTTACCGCAGCAGGATACCGGCCAGCTGATCGGTTTCGTGCGCGGCGACGACGGCCTGTCGTTCAGCGTGATGCAGCCGAAGATGGAGATTTTCCGCCGGGCGGTGTTGAAGGACGAGGCGGTAGAAAGCGTCGCCGGGTTTATTGGCGGCAACAACGGCACCAACAACGCCTTCATGCTGGTGCGCCTGAAGCCGATCAAGGAGCGCAGCATTTCCGCACAGAAAGTCATCGAACGCCTGCGCAAGGAAATGCCCAAGGTTCCCGGGGCACAACTGATGCTCATGGCGGACCAGGACCTGCAATTCGGTGGCGGTCGCGAGCAGACCACCTCGCAGTACTCGTACATCCTGCAGAGCGGGGATCTGGGGGCATTGCGCGAGTGGTACCCGAAAGTCGTCACCGCGCTCAAGGCCTTGCCGGAGCTGACGGCGATCGATGCGCGGGAAGGCCGGGGCGCCCGGCAAGTGACCCTGATCGTCGACCGTGACCAGGCCAAGCGCCTGGGTGTCGACATGGACATGGTCACGGCGGTGCTGAACAACGCCTACAGCCAGCGGCAGATTTCGACCATCTACGACAGCCTCAACCAGTACCAGGTGGTGATGGAGGTCAATCCGAAATACGCCCAGGACCCGATCACCCTCAAGCAGGTCCAGGTGATCACCGCTGACGGCGCGCGGATCCCGCTGTCGACCATCGCCCATTACGAAAACAGCCTGGAAAACGACCGGGTCAGCCACGAAGGCCAGTTTGCTTCGGAAAGCATTGCCTTCGACATGGCCGAAGGCGTGACCGTGGAGCAGGGCGGTGCGGCCATCGAGCGGGCGATTGCCAAGGTCGGCCTGCCAGAGGACGTGATCGCGAAAATGGCCGGCACGGCCGACGCTTTCGCGGCGACTCAAAAAAGTCAGCCATGGATGATTCTGGGGGCGCTGGTGGCGGTGTATCTGGTCTTGGGGGTGCTGTACGAAAGCTACATACACCCGCTGACGATTCTCTCGACCCTGCCGTCGGCCGGGGTCGGCGCATTGCTGTCGATCTACGCGCTGGGCGGCGAGTTCAGCCTGATTTCGTTGCTGGGGCTGTTTCTGCTGATCGGCGTGGTGAAGAAAAACGCGATCCTGATGATCGACCTGGCGTTACAGCTGGAACGAAGCCAGGGCATGGCCCCGCTGGAGTCGATCCGCAGCGCCTGCCTGCAACGCCTGCGACCTATCCTGATGACCACTCTGGCGGCGATCCTCGGTGCCTTGCCGTTGCTGCTCAGCCGCGCCGAAGGGGCGGAAATGCGCCAGCCGCTGGGCCTGACCATCATCGGCGGGCTGATCTTCAGCCAGGTGCTGACGCTTTACACCACCCCGGTGGTTTACCTCTATCTCGACAAACTGCGCCATCGCTTCAATAAATGGCGTGGGGTGCGTACCGATGCTGCCCTGGAAACTCCGCTATGACTGACCGTTCGCTTTTCAACCTGGCTGCACCGCTGATCACGGCCCGAGGCTCGCGCCTGTTGAGCCTGTCACTGTGCGTGGCGATGCTCAGTGCCTGCGCCATCGGCCCGGATTACCAGCGCCCGCAAACCGCCGAACCTGCGCAATACAAGGCGGCAGAGGGCTGGCGTCAGGCCAACCCCAGCGATGCCCTGGCGCGTGGCGCGTGGTGGGAGTTGTATGGCGACCGGCAGCTCAACGACCTGATCGAAAAACTCAACAGCGCCAACCAGACTGTCGCCCAGTCCGAAGCGCAGTACCGCCAGGCCCAGGCCTTGGTGCGCAGCGCACGGGGTGCGTTTTTCCCGACGGTGGACCTGAACGTCAGCAAGAACCGTTCAAGCCAGGGTACCGGTAGCAGCAACTCCAGCCTGAGCAGTTCGTCCAGCGGCATTCGCGATACGTACTCGGCCCAGGCGGGCGTCAGTTGGGAAGCGGACGTATGGGGCAAGCTGCGCCGGGGCCTGGAAGCCGACACCGCCAATGCCCAGGCAAGCTTTGCCGACCTGGCGGCCATGCGCCTGAGCCAACAGTCGGAGCTGGTGCAGAATTACCTGCAACTGCGGGTGATCGATGGCCAGAAGCGCTTGCTCCAGGACACGGTCGAGGCTTATCGGCGTTCGCTGAAAATGACCGAGAACCAGTACCGCGCAGGCGTATCGGGCAAGGACGCGGTGGCCCAGGCCCAGACGCAACTCAAAGGCACCGAAGCCGATATGGTCGACCTGATCTGGCAACGCGCCCAGTTCGAGAACGCCATCGCCGTGCTGATCGGCCTGCCGCCGGCGCAGTTCAGCCTGGCGGAAAGCCAGGACATCCCGCAGTTGCCGCAAGTGCCGCCGGCATTGCCTTCGCAGTTGCTGGAGCGTCGCCCGGACATCGCGTCGGCCGAGCGCTCGGTGATGGCCGCCAACGCCAATATCGGCGTGGCCAAGGCCGCCTATTACCCCGACCTGACCCTGAACATGAACGGCGGTTACAGCAGTAGCACCTATGCCAACTGGATCAGCCTGCCGAACCGCTTCTGGTCGGTCGGACCGCAATTGGCCATGACCCTGTTCGACGGCGGCCAGCGCTCGGCGGAAGTCGACCGCAGTGAAGCGGCCTATGACGAAACGGTGGCCAAATACCGACAGACCGTGCTGGACGGGTTCCGCGAGGTGGAAAACTTCCTGGTGCAACTCAAGGTGCTCGAGGACGAAGCCGTCGTGCGCCAACAGGCACTGGATGCTGCCCGGGAATCGTTGCGCCTGACCCAGAACCAGTACAAGGCCGGTTTGATCGCGTATATCGATGTGGTGGTGACCCAGGCCGCGGCGCTGAGCAATGAGCGCAGCAACCTCGACCTGTTGCAAAGCCGCCTGATCGCCAGCGTGCAGTTGATTGCCGCGTTGGGAGGTGGCTGGGACGGGCAGCTTGAGGTGAGCGAAAACCGTTAGCGCAATCCCTGTGGGAGCGAGCTTGCTCGCGATGGCTGCGTCACATTCAGAATGGATGTTGCCTGACCCACCGCTATCGTCGGAACGCCGCCCGGAGCAAGCTCGCTCCCACAGGTTTTGTGCTCTCGACTCCTTCCTTGTGGCAGGCGCCAGCAGCTTGACGCGAGTTAATGTAAAACCTTAAAACAAGCGTTTCATCGGACTGATGGCCCTTTGCTCATTTTGTGGGTGCGTTCTCATTTGGAATCAGTACAATCGCCGCATTTGCCCCCACCCGAGAATGAAAGCCACTAACAAGGGGGGCGTTCGCGAGAAGTCTCCATGCTCATCGGCAGCTATTCCCCCACCCTGGTCATCATTTCGCTCTGCGTAGCGATTCTCGCCTCATACACCGCACTCGACCTGACCGGACGCATTGCCACCGCCAAAGGCCGCGCCGTGCATTTGTGGACCGCGGGCGGAGCCGTTGCCATGGGCATCGGCATCTGGTCGATGCATTTTATCGGCATGCTCGCGTTCAAGCTGCCGATCGATCTTGGGTACGACGGCACCATCACCCTGTTGTCGCTGCTGATCGGCGTGCTTTCCAGCGGTTTTGCGCTGTGGCTGGTCAGCCAGCCGCAATTGCCGGCCTGGCAACTGGCCTTTGGCGCGTTGGTCATGGGCGCCGGCATCAGCGCGATGCACTACACCGGCATGGCCGCCATGCGCATGCAACCGGGCATCGACTACGACCCGACTCTGTTCGGCGCCTCGCTGCTGATCGCGGTCGGTGCTTCGGGCGCGGCATTGTGGATCGCTTTCCGTCTGCGCCAGCACACACCTTATGTCCGTCTGATCCGTGGCGGTGCCGCCGTGATCATGGGTATCGCCATCGTTGGCATGCACTACACCGGGATGGCCGCCGCACGCTTTGCCGACGGCAGTTTTTGCGGCGCAGCGGTCAATGGATTGAGCGGCAATGGCCTGGACAACCTGGTGCTGATCACCACGTTGGCGGTGCTGAGCATTGCCTTGCTGACCTCGATCCTCGATGCACGCCTGGAGGCTCGCACCGCGAGCCTGGCCCGGTCTCTGACCGAGGCCAACCGTGAACTGACCCAACTGGCCTTGCATGACACTCTCACCGGGTTGCCGAACCGGACGTTGCTCGCCGATCGAATCGATCAGGCCATGTCGCGGGTCCGGGAACAGGGGGGGTGCTTTGCCCTGATGTTCATCGACCTGGACGGCTTCAAACCGGTCAACGATGCCTTCGGCCACCACATGGGTGATCTGCTGTTGCGTGAAGTAGCCGTGCGCCTGCGCGAAGACTTGCGCAGCCAGGACACTCTGGCGCGCATCGGCGGCGACGAGTTCGTGTTGCTGGTGCGATTGAGCGAACAGAACGACGCCTTGAACCTGGCGGCCCGTCAGGTCGGGATGATCGCGCGCGCGTTCCGGGTTGCCGAACATGATTTGCACATTTCCGCGAGTGTCGGCATCGCGCTCTACCCGGGTAACGGCCAGTCCGCCCATGAATTGCTGATGAATGCCGACGCGGCGATGTATCACGCCAAGGGCGCGGGTAAAAACGGCTACAGCTTTTTCGACGCTTCGATGAACAGCAACGCCCGCAAACAGCTGCAATTGCTGCAAGACTTGCGCAATGCCGTGGAACAGCAGCAATTCAGCCTGCATTACCAGCCCAAGTTCGACGCCGCCAATGGCCGTCCGGTGGGCGCCGAGGCCTTGTTGCGCTGGGAGCACCCGACGCAAGGCATGCTGTTGCCGGACAAATTCATCGAAATGGCGGAAAAAACCGGGCTGATCATTCCAATCGGCGAGTGGGTGCTCAACGAAGCCTGCCGTCAGATGCGCGAGTGGTACGTGCTGGGCTACACCGATTGGCGCATCGCGGTGAACCTTTCGGCCATCCAGTTCTGTCATTCCGGGCTGGTCCAGAGTGTCGCCAAGGCCCTGGCGGCTCACCATCTGCCGGCTAACAGCCTGACCCTGGAAATCACTGAAACCACCGCCATGAGCGATGCCGACGCGAGCATGACGGTGCTGCAGGAACTGTCGGAAATGGGCGTCGACCTGTCCATCGACGATTTTGGCACTGGCTATTCGAGCTTGATGTACCTCAAGCGCCTTCCGGCCAACGAGCTGAAGATCGACCGGGGGTTTGTGCGGGACCTGGAGCGCGACAGCGACGACGCCGCCATCGTGTCGGCCATCGTCGCCCTCGGCCAGGCGCTGGGGTTGCGCATCGTCGCCGAAGGCGTGGAAACCGGTGTGCAGCAGGACTTCCTGACGCAACTCGGTTGTGATTCGTTGCAGGGCTACCTGCTGGGGCATCCGCTGCCGGCCGCAGGTTTCATGATGGAAATCCATCGCGGCGAGCAATTGGTCGAACAGCTTAAAGCCAGTGCCGAGCGTGAAATGTCGATGACATGACAGCTGACGTGTAGCCATGCAAAAACCGCCAATGGCGGTTATTCTTGCCCCCGACCGCTTAAGCTTTGATTGGGGGAAAAGCTCGCATGGACAAAGTCATCGTCATCACCGGCGGCAGCCGCGGCATTGGTGCGGCCACCGCTCTGTTGGCCGCCGCGCAGGGCTATCGGATCTGCATCAACTATCAGGCGGACGAACAGGCCGCACTCGGCGTGCTGGAGCAAGTCCGCGCCCTCGGTGCGCAAGCCATTGCGGTACGGGCCGACGTCAGCATCGAAGACGAAGTCATCGCGCTGTTCCATCGGGTGGACAGTGAACTGGGGCGGGTCACCGCGCTGGTGAACAACGCCGGCACCGTCGGGCAGAAGTCCCGGGTCGACGAGATGTCCGAGTTCCGCATTCTCAAAATCATGAAAACCAACGTCCTGGCGCCGATTCTCTGTGCCAAGCACGCGATCCTGCGCATGTCGCCCAGGCACGGCGGGCAGGGCGGCAGCATCGTCAACGTATCGTCGGTCGCCTCGCGCTTGGGGGCTCCCAACGAGTACGTGGATTACGCGGCGTCCAAAGGCGCGCTGGACACCTTCACCATAGGCCTGTCCAAGGAAGTGGCGGGCGAGGGGATTCGCGTCAACGCTGTGCGTCCGGGCTACATCTACACCGATTTTCATGCCTTGAGCGGCGATCCGGATCGGGTCAGCAAACTCGAGTCGGCGATTCCCATGGCCCGGGGCGGGCGCCCGGATGAAGTGGCGGAAGCGATTGTCTGGTTGTTGTCGGACAAGGCTTCCTATGCGACCGGGACTTTTGTTGATCTTGGTGGTGGGCGTTGATCTGAGGTTTGCGTTGTCAGTGCCGGCCTCTTCGCGGGCAAGCCCGCTCCCACAAGGAATCTCGGGTGTTCACAGACTTTGCGTACACCAGGTAACCCTGTGGGAGCGGGCTTGCCCGCGAAGGCATTTGACCGGGCGACGCCTGTTTATCAGAACGACCGCACAATCCGCCCCAACGTCTCCATCGCCTTCTCCGATTCCTCGGTCCACGGGCTGCCGTAATTCAACCGAATACAGTTCCTGAAGCGCTGGGTCGGTGAAAAGATCGGCCCCGGTGCAATGCTGATGCCTTGGGCCAATGCCATCTGGAACAACTTCAACGAATCCATCTGCTCCGGCAATTCCAGCCACAGAAAGTACCCGCCGGCCGGTTGGCTCACCCGTGTCTGCGCGGGAAAATACCGGGCGATGGCGGCGAGCATGGCGCTTTGCTGGTCTTCCAGGGCGTGGCGCAACTTGCGCAGGTGCCGGTCGTAGCCGCCATGTTGCAGGTAATCGGCGATGGCGGCCTGGGCCGGCATCGAGGCGCACAGCGAGGTCATGAGTTTCAGGCGTTCGATCTTCTGCGCAAAACGCCCGGCGGCGACCCAGCCGATGCGGTATCCGGGGGCCAGGCTCTTGGCAAATGAACCGCAATGCATCACCAGCCCTTCAGTGTCAAAAGCTTTGGCCGGTTTCGGCGCCTGCTGGCCGTAATAGAGTTCGGCGTAGACGTCGTCTTCGATCAGCGGCACCTGGTGGCGACGCAGCAGTTCCACTAGCTGCTGTTTCTTGGCCTCGGGCACGGTCGCGCCCATGGGGTTCTGGAAGCTGGTCATGCACCAGCAGGCCTTGATCGGATGGCGTTCAAGCGTTTGTTCGAGCACGCCGAGGTCGATGCCGTCGCGCGGGTGCACGGGGATTTCCACGGCTTTGAGTTTCAGGCGTTCGAGCACTTGCAGGCAGGCGTAGAACGCCGGGGCTTCGATGGCCACCAGGTCGCCAGGTTGCGTCACCGCTTGCAGGCACAGGTTGAGGGCTTCCAGGGCGCCATTGGTGATCAGCAGTTCTTCCATGGGCAGCATCAGTCCACCGACCATGTAGCGCAGAGCGATTTGCCGGCGCAGTTGCGGGTTGCCGGGCGACATGTCGGTGACCACCATGCGCGGGTCCATCTCGCGGCTGGCGCTGGCCAGGGAGCGGGACAAGCGTTGCAGGGGGAACAGCGTCGGGCTGGGGAACGCCGAGCCGAAGGCCACGGTGTTCGGGTCCTTGATCGAATCGAGCACCGAAAATACCAGTTCGCTGACGTCGACTTCCGTGGACTCGTTGACCTCATTGCTGATCACTGGCTCGGAAAACGGCCGGGGCGCATGGGCGTTGACGAAGTAGCCGGAACGCGGGCGGGCGCGGATAAGGCCGCGACGTTCCAGCAGGTAGTAGGCCTGGAACACCGTGGAAGGGCTGACCCCGTAGGTCTGGCTGGCGTATCGCACCGACGGCACGCGCTGGCCGGGACCCAGGACGCCGGAGCGGATCAGTTCTGCGATGTCGTCGGCGAATTTTTCGTAGCGTTTCATCGAGTGTCCGGAAGGTTGTCATTCAAGAAAATCGAGGTGACTTCATCGCGGGCAAGCCCGCTCCCACATGGACGATGCAATACCTGTGGGAGCGGGCTTGCCCGCGATGGAAGCACAGCAGTCTAAGGGATCAGCGATTCATCGGCGCAACAAACCGGCTCTTCGCGATGCTAGAGACGCCGGGCTCATCGCTGTCGACCACCTTGAAGCTGATGCTCTGCGAACTGCTGGCCGGACGCTCCGTGTGCATCACCACCGATACCGGCACATCGACGATCTCGCCCGGTGCCAGGCTCAACACGGTCTTGCCCTGCAACGCGAAGTCATCGGCATCGACCAGGCTCAATTGATAGTCCTGACGCTGCTGAGTCTTGTTGATCACCTTCAGACTGTAGATGTTTTCGATCTGCCCCTGGCTGTTCTCGCGGAACAGGCCCCGGTCCTTGCTGACGTCGAGTGACACCATCGGCCGTTCCACCAGCGCCACCACCAGGGCGGCGATCATCACCAGCAGCACGGCGCAGTAGCCGATCAGGCGCGGACGCAGCAGGTGTGTCTTGCCACCCTGCAACTGATGCTCGGACGTGTAGCTGATCAATCCCGGGGCGTAACCCATTTTGTCCATGATCGAGTCGCAGGCGTCGATGCATGCGGCGCAACCGATGCATTCCATCTGCAAGCCGTCGCGAATGTCGATGCCGGTCGGGCAGACCTGTACGCACAGCTGGCAATCGATGCAATCGCCCAAACCGACTTCGGCGGGTTTGACCTCGCGTTTGCGCGGGCCACGGTTTTCGCCTCGGGCCACGTCGTAGGAAATGGTCAGGGTGTCCTTGTCGAACATCACGCTCTGGAACCGCGCGTAGGGGCACATGTGCATGCACACCGCTTCACGCAGCCAACCGGCATTGATGTAGGTGGCGCCAGTAAAAAACAGCACCCAGAACAGGCTGACGCCGCTCATCTGGAAGGTCAGCAGCTCTTCGGCCAGTGGCCGGATCGGCGTGAAATAGCCGACGAACGTCAGGCCGGTCAGCAGGCTGATGGCCAGCCACAAGGTGTGCTTGGCCGAGCGACGCATCAGCTTGTTCAGGCCCCACGGCGCGGCCTGCAACTTGATCCGCTGGTTGCGTTCGCCTTCGGTGATCTTCTCGCACCACATGAAGATCCAGGTCCACGAACTTTGCGGGCAGGTGTAGCCGCACCAGACCCGGCCCGCGAACACGGTGATCGCAAACAGGCCGAACGCGGCGATGATCAACAACGCAGAGAGCAGGATGAAATCCTGCGGCCAGAAAGTGGCGCCGAAGATATGGAACTTGCTTTCGGAAAGGTCCCAGAGCACCGCCTGGCGGCCGCCCCAGTTCAGCCACACAGTGCCGAAAAACAGCAAAAACAGAAAACCGGCGCCGCTGATGCGCAGGTTGCGGAACAGCCCGGTGAAGCTGCGGGTATGGATCAGGTTGTCGCTGGATTTGGCCTTCATCCTGGGACGCGAAGGCTCGAATGTTTCTACGGTTCGGACGGGGATTCTCTCGCTCATGGTCTTTCGCTCATCAGCCTCCATCAGGCATGAGCACTATGAGCGGCGATCTGTTTCCATAACAGACTCAGGTATTGCATTAAAAAGCGGATCAGATGGTCGTGTTCGCAGCGCCTGCGACAACTTGAAGCAGCCGTCGCTGCCGGGCCCAGGGGCCTTTGCAAAACAGCGGCGGCAGGTGCGGATCAATCCCGGTCAAATTACCGAACCACTGTCGGTGGTTTTCAAGTGCCTGCGCCCATCCACCGCGCCCGCGACTGTCAAGGCGTCGGCCCCGGCTTCTGTTTCGCCATTTTCAGTGGTGAAAAAACCGGTCTGGTTCTCGATGCGCACGGTCATGGCGGGATCCTTGAGATCGTTCTCCGGCCAGCATGGGGAAGCGATCAACTGTCGTCATTGAGGGTTCACAATCACCGGCGGCATCGTCGTTGGCGGTTCTTCCCTTGGCGGCGGGTCCTTGTCGGGTGGATCCTGTTCGGGCACCGGTTGCGGTTCGCTGGGCGGTATCACCGGGTTATCGATGTTTGGGTCGGGGGTTTCAGCCGGGAATGGATTGTTCATTGTTTAGCCTGCGGTGGCACATGGCGTGAGTCGTGCTTAAGTAGGTGGACTACTTGGTTGACCACGGCGCGATGGACTTGATTCCGGAAATTGTCGATGAAACTTTCCCGGCGGCTGTCGTTCGGAACCTAAGTGAGTGCATCCCGGGGCGGATTGCCCGGCGGGGTGGCGACCAGACACAAGCGCGTCCATGGGGCGTAAGGAGAGAGGCTCGATGACGGCTGAAAAACCGACTGAGTTGAGCTACAACCCGCACATGCCGCTGTCGCAGGCGTTGTTGCTGCCGCGCATCGTCATTGAAAACATCATGCCGACCCTTGAAGGCGGGCAGTTCGCGGTCAAGGCCGTGGTGGGGCAGGACGTGGTGGTGACGGCCAAGGTTTTCGCCGACGGGCATGACAAGCTGGCGGTTCGCGTGCGCTGGCGGGCCGAAGACGAGGACGTCTGGCAAAGCGCGGCCATGAACGACCTGGGCAACAACGGTTGGCAAGGGCAGTTCCGGGTCGCCAGCCAGGGCCGTTATCTGTTCTGTATCGAAGCCTGGATCGATCAGTTCGCCAGCTTTTGCCATGAGCTGGAAAAGAAGCATGCGGCTGCCGTTCCAGTCAGCCTGGAATTACAGGAAGGGCGGATTCATGTGCAACAAGCAGCCGAACGCAGCGAAGGGCAACTCAGCGAGCAACTGGCGGCCTTGCACCATGAGCTGTCAGGGCTGCTTGAAACCGAGCAGATTGCACTGTTTTTGCACCCGCGTAGCACCGACCTCATGGCCCGTGTCGATCACCGCGCCTACCTGAGCCTGAGCCCGGAATGCCCGGTGGATGTGGAGCGCGAACTGGCGCAGTTCGCCAGTTGGTATGAATTGTTCCCGCGTTCGATCACCGACAGTGCGACCCGCCATGGCACTTTCAATGACGTGCATTCGCGGCTGGCGATGATCCAGGACATGGGTTTCGACGTGCTGTATTTCCCGCCGATCCACCCGATCGGACGCAGCTACCGCAAGGGCCCGAACAACTCCCTCACCGCCGGCCCCGATGATCCGGGCAGCCCCTATGCGATTGGCAGCGAGGAGGGCGGACACGAGGCGATTCACTCGCAGTTGGGCACCCGTGAAGACTTCCGCCGACTGGTGGCGGCCGCCTCGGCCCATGGCCTGGAAATCGCCCTGGATTTTGCCATCCAGTGCTCTCAGGACCATCCGTGGCTCAAGCAGCACCCCGGCTGGTTCAACTGGCGGCCGGACGGCACGATCAAATACGCGGAGAACCCGCCGAAGAAATACCAGGACATCGTCAACGTCGACTTCTATGCCCCCGAGGCGATTCCGAGCCTTTGGGTGGAGCTGCGCGACATCGTGACCGGTTGGGTCGAGGAGGGCGTGAAGATCTTCCGCGTCGATAACCCGCACACCAAGCCGTTACCGTTCTGGCAGTGGCTGATCGCCGATGTACGGGCGCTGTACCCCGAGGTGATTTTCCTCGCCGAAGCCTTTACCACCCCGGCCATGATGGCGCGCCTGGGCAAAGTCGGATACTCCCAGAGCTACACCTATTTCACCTGGCGCAACACCAAGGCCGAACTGGCGACCTACTTCACTGAACTCAACGAATCGCCTTGGCGCGAATGCTACCGGCCGAATTTTTTCGTCAATACGCCGGACATCAACCCGGCGTTCCTCCATGAATCCGGACGCCCCGGGTTTCTCATCCGCGCCGTGCTGGCGACCATGGGCTCGGGCCTGTGGGGCATGTACTCGGGTTTCGAGTTGTGCGAGTCGGCGCCGGTGCCGGGCAAAGAGGAGTACCTCGACTCCGAGAAGTATGAGATCCGCCCGCGGGACTTCAACGCGCCGGGCAACATCATTGCCGAGATCGCCCAGCTCAACCGCATCCGCCGGCAGAACCCGGCGTTGCACACGCATCTGGGCCTGAAGGTCTACAACGCCTGGAACGACAACATCCTGTACTTCGGCAAACGCAGCGCCGATGGAGGCAATTTCATCCTGGTTGCGGTCAGCCTCGATCCGCACAACGTGCAGGAGGCGAATTTCGAGTTGCCGTTGTGGGAAATGGGCTTGCCGGACTACGCCAGCACCCAGGGCGAAGACCTGATGAATGGCCATCGCTGGACCTGGCATGGCAAGCAGCAATTCATGCGGATCGACCCGGCGTATCAGCCGTTCGGGATCTGGCGCATCACCGCCTCTTGAATGCGCCGCCCCCCCCCCTGCAGGAGCAGCCTTCGGCAGCTCCTGCAGGGGGCGTCTGAGAGCGGCCTTTATGAATTCACCAGGAGTTTCACATGGCGAAGAAACCCAAGGCAGCCACGTTCATCAAGGACCCGCTCTGGTACAAGGATGCGGTGATCTATCAGGTACACGTCAAATCGTATTTCGACTCCAACAACGACGGCATTGGCGACTTTCCCGGCCTCATCGCCAAGCTCGACTACATCGCCGACCTGGGCGTCAACACCATCTGGCTGTTGCCGTTCTATCCCTCGCCACGGCGCGACGACGGTTATGACATCGCCGAGTATCGCGGCGTGCACAGTGACTACGGGACCATGGCCGATGCCAGGCGTTTCATTGCCGAGGCTCACAAACGCGGCCTGCGGGTGATCACCGAACTGGTCATCAACCACACCTCCGACCAGCACCCTTGGTTCCAGCGCGCACGCAAGGCCAAACCCGGATCGGCGGCGCGGGACTTCTACGTGTGGTCCGACGACGATCAGAAATACGACGGCACCCGCATCATCTTTCTTGATACAGAGAAGTCCAACTGGACCTGGGACCCGGTCGCCGGCCAATACTTCTGGCACCGTTTCTACTCCCACCAGCCGGACCTGAATTTCGATAACCCGCAAGTCATGAAAGCGGTGCTGTCGGTGATGCGTTACTGGCTCGACATGGGCATCGACGGCTTGCGCCTGGATGCGATTCCCTACCTGATCGAGCGTGACGGCACCAACAACGAAAACCTGCCGGAAACCCACGATGTCCTGAAACAGATCCGCGCCGAAATCGACGCCAATTACCCCGACCGCATGCTGCTGGCGGAGGCCAATCAGTGGCCGGAGGACACCCAGCTGTACTTCGGCGACACCGACAAGAAAGGCCTGAACGGCGACGAATGCCACATGGCCTTTCACTTCCCGCTGATGCCGCGCATGTACATGGCGCTGGCCCAGGAAGATCGCTTCCCGATCACCGATATTCTGCGCCAGACCCCGGATATTCCCGCCAACTGCCAATGGGCGATCTTCCTGCGCAACCATGATGAACTGACCCTGGAGATGGTCACCGACAAGGAACGCGACTACCTGTGGAATTACTACGCCGCCGACCGTCGCGCGCGGATCAATCTTGGGATTCGCCGGCGCCTGGCGCCGCTGGTGGAGCGTGACCGACGCCGGGTCGAACTGCTCAACAGCCTGCTGCTGTCGATGCCCGGCACGCCGACCCTGTATTACGGCGACGAGATCGGCATGGGTGACAATATCTACCTCGGCGACCGCGATGGCGTGCGCACGCCGATGCAATGGTCCATCGACCGCAACGGCGGTTTCTCCCGCGCCGACCCGGCCAGCCTGGTGTTGCCACCGATCATGGACCCGCAATACGGTTACCTGTCGGTCAACGTCGAAACCCAGGCCGGCGACCCGCATTCGCTGTTGAACTGGACCCGGCGCATGCTCGCCGTGCGCAAGCAATCCAAGGCTTTCGGGCGCGGTACGTTGAAGATGCTGTCGCCGAGCAACCGGCGGATTCTGGCCTACACCCGTGAATACACCGGGGTGGACGGCAAGCACGAAGTCATTCTGTGCGTGGCCAACGTGTCGCGCAGCGCCCAGGCCGCCGAGCTGGATCTGTCGGCCTACGTCGGCATGGTGCCGGTGGAAATGCTCGGGGGTAACGCGTTCCCGCCCATCGGCCAGCTGAATTTCCTCCTGACGCTGGCGCCTTACGGCTTCTACTGGTTCGGCCTCGCCGCGGAAAACCAGATGCCGAGCTGGCATGTGGAGCCCGCACAGAGCCTGCCGGACTTCACCACGCTGGTGCTGAAAAAGCGCATGGAGGAACTGCTCGAAGCGCCGTCACGCACCACGCTGGAGCAAAGCATCCTGCCCAGCTGGTTGCAGAACCGCCGCTGGTTCGCGGGCAAGGACGCCGCCATTGAGCAGGTCGACCTGGCCTATGGCGTGCGGTTCGGCGATCCGCAGCATCCGGTGCTGTTCGGCGAGATCAATGTCACCAGCGCTGGCCAGGGCAGCCGCTACCAGTTGCCGTTCGGCTTTATCTCGGAAGATCAGGTTGGTACGCCGTTGCCGCAGCAATTGGCATTGTCGCGGGTACGGCGCGGACGCCAGGTTGGCCTGATCACCGATGCCTTCAGCCTGGACACCTTTGTGCATGCCGTATTGCAGGGCATTCAGAGCGGTACCGTGTTGGCCTCCAGCGATGGCGACATTCGCTTCGAGTCCACCGCCGAGCTTGAAAAACTCGGCCTCAATGCCGAGTCGTCGGTACGTTACCTGTCCGCCGAACAGTCCAACAGCTCGGTGGTGATCGGCAACAGCCTGGTGTTGAAACTGATCCGCAAGGTCGCCAGCGGTGTGCACCCTGAGCTGGAAATGAGTGCGTATCTGACGCAAGCCGGATTCAGCAATATTTCGCCATTGCTGGGGGCCGTGGTGCGCCGGGACGGGGCGGGCGAAGACAATTTGCTGATGATCGCCCAAGGCTACTTGAGCAATCAGGGCGACGCCTGGGAGTGGACCCGGAACAACCTCGAACGGGCGCTGCGCGATGAGCTGGCCGACGCCGTGTCCGAACAGGAACAACATTACAACGCGCTCGGCGAACTGAAAGATTTCGCCGCTATGCTCGGTCAGCGCCTGGGGGAAATGCACCAGGTGCTGGCGGCGCCGAGTGCCAATCCGGACTTCTTGCCCCAGGTCACCACGCAGAAGGAGGCGCTGGCCTCGGCCAAGGATGTCGCGGCGCAAGTCGAGCACGCGCTGAACTTGCTCAAGCAGCATAAACATCAACTGAACCCGGCGGACCAGACCCTGGTCGGCCGTTTACTGGACAACAGGAAAGCCATCCTCGGCCATGTACAGGCGTTGGGCAAAAAGACCGCGGGCGGCTTGCGCATTCGTGTGCACGGCGACCTGCATCTGGGGCAGGTGCTGGTGATCAAGGGCGATGCCTACCTGATCGACTTCGAAGGCGAACCGGCCCGGCCATTGCATGAACGACGGGGCAAACACAGCCCGTACAAGGATGTCAGCGGCGTGCTGCGCTCTTTCGACTACGCGGCGGCGATGGCGATCAATGTGCAGAGCGTCGATAACACCGCGGCGGCCGATGCCGCGCGCTTGCGGGTCACCGAGCGCTACTTGGGCGAGGCGCGGCAGGCATTTGTCGACGCTTATCGGCTGGCGGCAGCTAGTCTTGCCCATGCATGGCAAGATCCCGAAGGCGAGGATGCCGCGTTGGCGTTGTTCGGTCTGGAGAAGGCGGCGTATGAAGTGGCCTATGAGGCGGAAAATCGCCCCACCTGGTTGCCCGTGCCGTTGCACGGTTTATATGGATTATTGAGTGGGCTTGAACCCTTTTCCGATCTTGGTGGAGAGTAGTCATGAGTGTCTCGAACAAGGAACAGGGTCATCACAAAGAAGCGCTGCTGCCCAGGGCGCGGGATATCGATGCGTTGGTGCGTGCCGAGCATATCGATCCTTTCGCCATTCTTGGCCCCCACGCCGATGGCGCCGGCGGGCAATTCATTCGCGCGTATCTGCCGGGCGCCCTGAGTGTGCAGGTGCTGGCCAGGGACTCCGGGCAAGAGCTGGGCCAACTTGAAGCCACAGAGACACCGGGGCTGTTCGTCGGTCATTTCGACCGTGCGCAGGCGTATCTGCTGCGTACCCGTTGGGCCGGCGGCGAACAGACTGCCGAAGACCCTTACAGCTTCGGCCCGTTGTTGGGCGAAATGGATTTGTACCTGTTTGCCGAAGGCAATCACCGCGACCTCAGCGGGTGCCTGGGCGCACAACTGAAAACCGTGGACGGCGTCGACGGCGTGCGTTTCGCCGTGTGGGCACCGAATGCCCGGCGGGTATCGGTGGTTGGTGATTTCAACGTCTGGGACGGTCGCCGGCACCCGATGCGCCTGCGCCATCCCACTGGAGTCTGGGAACTGTTCATCCCGCGCCTGCAAGCCGGGGATACCTACAAATACGAGATTCTCGGCGCCCACGGGATCCTGCCGTTGAAGGCCGATCCCGTGGCGCTGGCCACCAGCCTGCCACCGGACACCGCCTCGAAAGTCGCCTCGCCCTTGAACATCGACTGGCAGGACCAGGACTGGATGTTGGCCCGGGGTGACCGCCAGCGGGTGACGGCGCCGTTGTCGATCTACGAATTGCACGCCGGTTCGTGGCAATGCGAACTGGACGACCTGGGCGAAGTGGCCCGCCAGTACACCTGGCCCGAACTGACCGAGCGGCTGATTCCCTATGTCAAAGACCTGGGCTTCACCCATATCGAACTGATGCCGATCATGGAGCATCCGTTCGGCGGTTCGTGGGGCTATCAGTTGCTGTCGCAATTCGCGCCGAGTGCGCGCTATGGCACGCCCGACGAGTTCGCTGCGTTCATCAATGCCTGCCATCAGGCCGATCTCGGGGTGATTCTCGATTGGGTGCCGGCGCATTTCCCCACCGATACCCACGGCCTGGCCCAATTCGACGGCACGGCGCTGTACGAGTACGGCAACCCCCAGGAAGGGTTCCACCAGGACTGGGACACGTTGATCTACAACCTGGGCCGCACCGAAGTGCACGGCTACATGCTGGCCTCGGCGCTGCACTGGCTCAAGCATTTCCATGTCGACGGCCTGCGGGTCGATGCCGTGGCCTCGATGCTGTACCGCGACTACTCGCGCAAGGCCGGCGAGTGGGTGCCTAACCGCCATGGCGGGCGGGAGAACCTGGAAGCCATCGACTTCCTGCGCCACCTCAATGACGTGGTGGCCCTCGAAGCGCCCGGGGCGCTGGTGATCGCCGAGGAATCCACCGCATGGCCGGGTGTCAGCCAGGGTACGCAACAGGGTGGCCTGGGCTTTGCCTACAAATGGAACATGGGCTGGATGCACGATTCGCTGCATTACATCCAGCAGGATCCGGTGTACCGCGCCCATCACCACAACGAGCTGAGTTTCGGCCTGGTGTACGCGTGGTCCGAGCGCTTCATCCTGCCGATCTCCCACGATGAAGTGGTGCACGGCAAACATTCGCTGATCGACAAGATGCCCGGCGACCGCTGGCAGAAATTCGCCAACCTGCGGGCCTACCTGAGTTTCATGTGGGCCCATCCGGGCAAGAAGCTGTTGTTCATGGGCTGCGAATTCGGCCAGTGGCGCGAGTGGAACCATGACCAGCAACTGGACTGGTACCTGCTGCAATACCCCGAACACAAGGGCGTGCAGAAACTGGTGGCCGACCTCAACCGCTTGTACCGCGAAGAGCCGGCGCTGCATGAGCAGGACGATGTGCCCCAGGGTTTCCAATGGCTGATCGGCGATGACGCGATCAACAGCGTTTATGCGTGGTTGCGCTGGAGCAAGGACGGCGAACCGGTGCTGGTGGTGGCCAACTTTACGCCGGTGCCGCGTGAGGCTTATCGCATCGGGGTGCCGTTTGCCGGGCAGTGGAACGAGGTGCTCAACAGCGATTCGTCCATCTATGCCGGTTCCAACTACGGCAACAGTGGCGGGGCGTTGGCCGAAGAAGTGCCGAGCCATGGCCAGGCGTTGTCGCTGGTGCTGAATTTGCCGCCGTTGGCAGTGTTGATGTTGCGGCCGCAGGGCTGATCTGAAGTCGGCGGTGCTGCTATTCGCGAGCAAGCCCGCTCCCACACTGGATTGATGTCGTACTCAAATCCCGTGTGGGAGCGGGCTTGCTCGCGAAGGGGCCGGTGCTATCGACGCCGACGCCTGGCAATGAATGGCCGTGGTTCACAGATGCACTTCCACCGCCAGCGGCAGATGGTCGGACAGATGCGTCCACGGCTTGTGCCCCAGTATTTTCGGTTCATGGCTGCTGGCGTTGCGCAGGTAGACGCGGTCCAGGCGCAGCAAGGGAAACCGCGCGGGGTAGGTTTTGGCCGGACGACCAAGGTGGCGTTCGAAGGCTTCGTGCAAGTAGTTGCGGCGGGCAAGGGCGGCATTACCCTGCATCTGCCAGTCGTTGAAGTCGCCGGCAATGATCACCGGCGCATCATCCGGCAAGGACTCCAGGAGCTGACAGAGCAATTGCAACTGTAGTTGACGATGGCTTTCCAGCAGGCTGAGGTGAACGCAGATGGCATGCACTTCGCGATGCCCCGGCACGTCCAGCACGCAGTGCAGCAAGCCACGGCGTTCCGGGCCGGTAATGGAAACATCCAGGTTTCGATACTCGCGGATCGGGTATTTCGACAGCAGGGCATTGCCATGGTGACCGTCGGGATAAACGGCATTGCGCCCATAGGCGAAGTCGCTCCACATGCTGTCGGCAAGGAATTCATATTGCGAGGTTTGTGGCCAATCGTTGTAGCGGGAGGAGTGGCGCTCGTGTTCGCCGACGACTTCTTGCAGAAACACCAGGTCTGCCGACGTACTGCGCACGGCTTCACGCAACTCGGGGAGGACGAAACGCCTGTTGAGTGCGGTAAACCCCTTATGGGTGTTGACCGTCAGCACCCGAAGCCGATGAATCGCCGGGGGCGTGTTCAAGGGTGTCGATTCGGCTGCCTGGCGTTTTGAATGACTGGCCACTTGCACTCCTCTGACTCAGGGCTGCTTATGTATGCGACTGATGCGACGGCAGTCAGTTCAGTCCGATGGGCTGAGCCGAACGATAATCGATGAGTTCATACCAACACGATTTCATAAGGCAAACGGATACGCTCCAGCAGCGGCCGGGGCAGCGACGGCGCGAGGCCAATGGCCGGTTCGCCGTCCAGTTGGCTGGCGTAGGCATGGGTGGCGTGGCTCTTGCGGGCGACAGTCCAGGTATCGAGGCGCACCTTGCGGGCACGGTGCCAGGGAATCAGCTCCCGGTCCCGTGCCGGCCAGTGCCAGGCCCAGAACGGTACATCGATATAAGTGGCCCCGATATCGGCCGCCGCCCTGGCGCTGGCGCGACCAACGGTGTCGTGGTCGACGTTGCCGTCCTCGCGCCAGGTGCTGAACACCACATCGCCGGGGCGCAGGTAGCGTGTGATGAATCGGGTAATCTGTTCTTCGTATTCCGCCAGCGCGTTGTCGGTAAACCCGCCACGGATCCACTTCAGGCTGTGCATCGGCAACCCGAGCCGGCGGATGGCTTCGACGCTTTCCTGGGGACGAAATACGCTGAGGCGTTTTTCCGACCACTGCCGAGAACCCGGATGGCTGGCGCTGCCGTCAGTGATCGAGAGCAATTGCAGTGGGTGGCCCAGGTTGCTGAGCAATTGCAGGAGGCCGCCGCAGGTCACGACTTCATCGCCGGGGTGCGGGGCAATGAGCACTGCGCGTGCGCCGGTGGGCACCAGCGATTGGGGACTGATGACCGGAATGCTGTCCGGTTGCGGGGCGCTGTTCCAGATCTGTGATGGCAGGCTGGCTTCGCTCAGGGAAACGGGTTTCATGGTGGATACGTCCTTGTTCTGCGTCGCCTTCAGTCGTGCACGGGACACGCCCGGCAGACCCGTGAGGGCTCGTTGATAGCAGTGCGACAAGCCAAACCCTGGATTGCCGCGAATCGAGTATTGCTCATGTAACGCTGTTCGTCGCGTCGCGAACCTGTCCTGAATGATTTTTCCGCTCTGCGGTGTTGCGGCCATGAATGCCTGTAGGCTTTTTTACTCTTGTTCCTCGTGTTGCAACTCGAACAGCAGCAACGAGCGGCCGGTGACCGAGTACTCGTGGCCAAACCCGAAGCGCTCCTGGCCGCGGATCGCCGGTTGGTTGGTGTCGATCATGCACGTCCAGAAACCGCCGTCAGGCACTTCCGGCAGACGGAAATTGACGATGTCGTGATGGGCGTTGACCACCAGCATCAACGTCGCGTCGACGCCTTTGCGACGAATGCCGGTTTCCTGGGCGCGGCCATCGAGCAGCATGCCCAGGCATCGATTGTGCGCATCGTGCCAATGCTCGGTGGTCATTTGCGTGCCGTCCGGCGCCAGCCAGGTCACGTCCTTGACGCCGATATCCTCGTTGTAATTACCCACCAGGAAACGCCCGCGCCGCAGGACCGGGTAGGTCAGGCGCAACTTGATCAGGCGTTTGACGAATTTGAGCAGGGCCTTGCCGTCTTCGCTGAGGTCCCAGTTGACCCAGCCGATTTCGCTGTCCTGGCAGTACGCATTGTTGTTGCCGTCCTGGGTACGGGCGAACTCGTCGCCGGCCACCAGCATCGGCGTGCCCTGGGCCAGCAGCAGGGTGGCGAAGAAATTGCGCATCTGTCGATGGCGCAGCGCGTTGATCTCGGGATCGTCGGTGGGGCCTTCGACGCCGTGGTTCCAGGACAGATTGTTGTTGCTGCCGTCCTGATTGTTTTCGTCGTTGGCTTCGTTGTGCTTGTCGTTGAACGACACCAGGTCGTTGAGGGTGAAACCGTCGTGGGCGGTGACGAAGTTCACCGATGAATAGGGACGGCGGCCACGTTGATTGAACATCTCGCCCGAAGCGGTCAGGCGGCTGGCAAAGTCCGCCAGTTGGCCGTCGTCGCCTTTCCAGAAGGCGCGCACGGTGTCGCGGAATTTGTCGTTCCACTCGACCCAGCCCGGTGGAAAGTTGCCGACCTGATAACCGCCGGGGCCGCAGTCCCAGGGTTCGGCGATCAGTTTGACCTGGCGCAGCACCGGGTCCTGGCGGCAGGCTACAAGGAAGCTGTGGCGCTCGTCGAAACCGTCGTGGTAACGCCCCAGAATGGTCGCCAGGTCGAAGCGGAAGCCGTCCACGTGCATTTCCGAGGCCCAGTAGCGCAGGGAGTCGGTGACCATTTGCAGCACGCACGGGTGGCTCAGGTCCAGGGTGTTGCCGGTGCCGGAATCGTTGATATAGAAGCGCTTGTCATCGGGCTTGAGGCGGTAGTAGGACGCATTGTCGATGCCGCGCATGGACAGGGTCGGGCCTTGTTCGTTGCCCTCGGCGGTGTGGTTGTAGACCACGTCGAGGATCACTTCCAGATTGGCTTCGTGCAGGTGCGCGACCATTTCCTTGAATTCGGCGATCTTGCCACTGGCCAGGTAGCGCGGGTCGGGGGCGAAGAATGCAATGCTGTTATAGCCCCAGTAATTGGTCATGCCCTTGTGCAACAAATGCTGGTCGTTGACGAAGGCGTGGATCGGCAGCAGCTCCACCGTCGACACGCCGAGCTTGCGGATATGTTCCACCACGTCATCGACCATCAACCCGGCAAAGGTGCCGCGCAGGTTTTCGGGGACGGCAGGGTGACGCATGCTGAAGCCGCGCACGTGGGTTTCATAAATGATCGTCTTGTCCCACGGTACGCTGACGCGATGATCGTGGCCCCAGGTGTGCGCCGGGTCGATGACCTTGCATTTGGGCACGAAGGGCGCGCTGTCCCGTTCATCGAAGCTGAGATCGGCGTCGGGGTGGCCGATGGTGTAGCCGAACAGCGCTTCGGACCATTTCAGCTTGCCGACCAGTTGTTTGGCGTAGGGGTCGATCAGCAGTTTGTTGGGGTTGAAGCGATGGCCGTTGGCCGGGTCGTAGGGGCCGTAGACGCGATAGCCATAGATCAACCCCGGATGGGCGTCGGGCAGGTAACCGTGGTAGATCTCGTCAGTGTATTCGGGCAGTTCGATGCGTTCGAGTTCCACCTCGCCGGCGTCGTCGAACAGGCACAGTTCAACCTTGGTGGCGTGGGCGGAAAACAGGGCGAAGTTGACGCCCAGGCCATCCCAGGTGGCGCCCAGCGGAAAGGGCAGGCCTTCGCGGATTCGTGTGGCTTCGGCACGAGGGGCTGGCGCGGCGGCTTTCTTCGGACTGGTCATAGGTACTCCTGTAAACGGGGGCTACCTGTAGGAACAAGCTTGCTCCGGGCGGCGTTCCGACGAAAACGGTGTGTCAGGCAACATCAATGCTGGAAGTGATGACCTCTTCGCGGGCAAGCCCGCTCCCACAGTGTTTGATGGTGTGGCTGCAATCTGTGGCAACGCACAGGTCCCTGTGGGAGCGGGCTTGCCCGCGAAGGGGCCTCAATACATATTCAAACCGCCGGCGGTTTTCGCGGCGCTCGAGTTTTTTTCTCGACGGCCTTTTCCCCCGGCGGAATCACTTTCGAGGCCGCTGCAGGCTTGGCTTTGGTTTTGGGCACAGCGACTTTGCTTTCGCCAGCCTTGCCATTGGCCGTTTTGCTGACCGGGGTTTTGCTCGCCGCTGTTTTAGCTGGTTTTTTCGGAGCCAGGGCTTCGGCTTCCGCCAGTTTGCACGCCATCTCCCAGTGACGGGCTTCCTGGCCTTCGGGCTTTCCTTCGGATTCCCAGATCTGATAGGCGAATTCGCGGATTCGTTTATCGTCGGTACTCATCGCAATGCTCCTGAACTGAACTCAAGTGTGGGTAGTTTGAATAATGAGATTGACCGGGAAATCTCCCAGCGCGGCGCTGATCGGCAGCTCCCTGTGTTTTGTGACTGTGATGCCGGAAAAAAGTCCCTCCAGATGTTCGTCAGGGACGGTGAACGGCAATTTGACCCGGGTATCGCCCCACAGCGGCGCGTGGACCTGTGGTTCAGCACTGTTTTCCAGCAGATCGGCACAACGTACCGGCACAATCACAATGGCGCGTTTGCCCTCCCGTTCACGGACAAATCCCAGCACTCGATGGGCCTCTGTGCCCACCACTTCCAAAGCCTGGTAGGAGCCACGCCGAAACAGCTCGGCATGCTCGGCGCGCAGGCTCAGGGTGCGCGCAATCAAAGCTTGCTTGATGCGCCCGTCACGCCAGTTCTGCAACAGGTCCGACAGGTCCACCGTTTGCCGCAACGCCTGCTGGCGGCCGGCGTAATCCACCGGGCGACGGTTGTCCGGGTCGACCAGGCTGAAGTCCCAGAAATCGTTGCCCTGATACAGATCCGGCACGCCGGGCACGGTCATGCGCAGCAAGGTTTGCGCCAAACCGTTAAGGGCTCCGGGGGCGGCAATCGAACGGGCAGCCTTGGCCAGGGCGGTGCGCAACAGTTCGCCTTCGGGGCTGAGCAACAGATGCTGGATGAAGTCCTCGCTCGCTTGCTCGTAAGGGTCATTGGGTGCGCTCCAGCCGCTTTGCAGTTTGGCTTCGCGCAGGGCCTTGCGTTGCCACTGCCACAGGCGTTTTGCGTAGTCCTCGAGGGCGGGCGGATGATCGATACCCAACGCCAGCGGCCAGCTGCCGAGGATCGCCTGGTACAGAATCAATTCATCCCCCGGCGACGGCATTTGATCGTCGTTGCGCAAGGGCCGGGCGAGGGCGCGCCACAGGCCGATCTGGTCGGCGTACCAGCCGCTGCGCTCGCTCAGTACCGCCAGCCGCGCCCGTGAATCTTCCCCGCGCTTGTGGTCGTGGGTGGCGCTGGCCAGCAGATTGTCCGGGAAGGTATCGAGGCGCTCGATGCAGGCCTGATGAAAGTCGGCGAGCGGTGCGCTGAACTGTTCGGTGTTGAAGCCAACGTCATTGCGCGAGAGCAGGACGGCCGAGCGATAGAGCGCGGTGTCTTCAACCGCTTTGGCTGCCGTCGGCGAGGTCAGTTGCTGGAAACGTACGCAGGCGTGCTTGAGGCGTTTGCGCCCGCGACCGGCAGGGCGCTGCCGCCAGGGTTCACCGCCGAGCCAGCCGGCCAGGCAGTCGAGCACCGGCCAGTCCGCTTCGCCCAGGGTTTGGCGGGCACCGGCCATGGCCCGGCGGAAAAACGCCTCGTCCTGGTCCGAGCGGCCAAGGGGGCCGATGTAGGTGCGGTACACCGGGAAGTGCACGATCAACGCCTGCAAGGCCCGGCGAATGGCGCCGAGAGTCAGGTCGCGGGTCATGAGGTTGTCCCGGGCCACTTGCAGCAGGGCCTGGGCAACGCTTTCGAAATCTCCGGCCAGGGAGCCGCCGAGGATTTGCTGGCGCGCCAGTTGTGCTTCCTGGCAGAAGTCGTCAGGCCGCCCGCTGTGACGGTGCCAGAGTTGGGCCAGTGTCTGCGCGCCCCGTGGATCCTGTTGCAGCAGTGACAACTGGTTCATGAACTCGTAGCCGGTGGTGCCGTCCACCGACCAGTCGCGATGCAGGGTTTCGCCTTCGCCGAGGATCTTTTCGACGTAGATGGGCAGGTGGCGGCCTCCTGACAGGCTGTCGACCCGACGGCGCAGCTTGCGGCAGTAACCTCGTGGGTCGGCGAGGCCGTCGATGTGGTCGATGCGCAGCCCGTCGATCAGCCCTTCAGCCACCAGTTGGAAGATCTTCGCGTGGGTGGCTTCGAACACGGCGGGACGCTCGACGCGCAGCCCGCCGAGTTCATTGATATCGAAGAAGCGCCGCCAGTTGATGTCATCGGCGGCGGTGCGCCAACTGGCGAGGCGATAGCTCTGGCGTTCCAGCAGGTTGTGCAGGCGCTGGAAGCCTTCGCTGGTCAATGAGTCGTAGTTGTTCAGGTGCTGCTCGATGGCCTGGGCAAGGGCCGGATCGCTGACCAGATCGCGAAGTTCCGCTTTCAGCGGCAGGGCCAGGCTGTGGGCGTCGGTCTGGTAGCTCAGGGTGCTGAAACGATCGGCCAGGTTTTTCAGTTGTTCGGCCTGTTGCGCATCAAGCGGTGCATCGACCCTGAGCAATTCGCCGTAATCGCCTGGACAAATGGGAAAGCGGTGTTCGTAGTGCTCGACATGGAACGTGCCGTGCCAGGCATCGAATCGCAAGGGCAGGGTACCGTCCTGCAATGCGACGCCGTAGTCGCTGCCCAGAAACGGCAGGAGCAACTGGCCTTCCATCAACGGATCGGGGGAGTGCCACTGGATATCGAAAAACTCGCCATAGGGGCTCAGGCGCCCCCACTCCAACAAATCCAGCCACCAGGGATTATCACTGCCGCCGACCGCCATGTGGTTGGAGACGACGTCGAGGATCAATCCCATGTTGTGCCCGTGCAGGGCGCCGACCAGGCTGCGTAGCGCCGCCTCGCCGCCCAGCTGCGGGTTGACCCGGGTCGGGTCCACCACGTCGTAGCCATGCATCGATCCGGCACGGGCGCGCAATAGCGGGGAAGCATAGACATGGCTGATGCCGAGGCGGGCGAAATACGGCACCAGTGGCACCGCATCTTCGAGCGTGAAGCCTTTGTGAAATTGCAGGCGCAAGGTGGCGCGCAGTGGACGGGTCGGCACTTGAGTCATCGATCACGCTCGGCCGCCTGGAGTCGCGCACAGGCGAGCAACTCCAGGCGTCGCGCGGCATCCGCCCCATCGAGCAGGGCTTCGCTGTAACCGGGCAAGCGCCGCGACCAGTTGGGGTGGGTGTCGGTGGTGCCGGGCAGATTGGCTTGCTGTTCGACACCCAGGGCATCTTCCAGGGGCAGCAGCACCAGGGGTGCCCGGGTATGACCGAGGAAGCGCACGCTGGCATCGAGCACCTGATCGGTTTCGTGGGACTCTTCGCGGAAGTTCTGCGGGTCCTGGCTCAACGCCCGACGCAGGCCTTCGCGCTCGCGTTCGCGGTGCTGACGCCATTCGATTTCGCCACTGGCATCGACCATGCCGAGCCGGGCGTTCCAGTCGATATCGCGGCCATGCCACCAGCCGTTGAGGGTGGGCAGGTCATGGGTGCTGGTGGTCGCCAGGGCGTTGTCCGGCCAGTCGAGGATCGGCTTGAAGTGGGTGTTGTCCTGTTCGAACAGCAATACCCGCATGCCCAGCATCGAGCGGTCGATGAGTTTTTCCCGCAGGCCGTCCGGCACGGTGCCGAGGTCTTCGCCCAGGACGATGGCCTGGTGACGATGGGATTCCAGGGTCAGCAGGCGCAGCAGATCGTCCACCGGGTAATACAGATAGGCGCCGTCCGCTGGCGGCGAGCCATTGGGGATTACCCACAAACGCTGCAAGCCCATGACGTGATCGATGCGCAAGCCACCGCAGTGGGCGAAGTTGGCCCGCAGCATTTCGATGAAGGCCCGGAAACCATTGCGCACCAAGCCTTCAGGGGAGAACGCGGAAATCCCCCAACCCTGGCCCGTGCGGTTGAGAATGTCCGGTGGTGCTCCGACGGTGAGGGAGGCAAGCAGTTCGTCCTGACGGCTCCAGGCCTGGCTGCCGCCGCCATCGGCACCGACGGCCAGGTCGGCGATCAGGCCGATACTCATGCCGCTGGCGCGGGCGGCGGTTTGCGCGCGCTCCAGGCAGCGCGTGATCAGCCACTGGCAGAAAGCGAAGAAGCCGATGCGCCCGGCATTCTCTTCGGCGAATGCCGCCAGTTCGGCGCTGCGCGGGTTGCGCCAGGGTTCGGGCCACTGCCGCCAGTCGAGGTGTTCACCCCGGGCGGCGCGCGCCTCCTGGATGGCTTCGAAGCGGCAGTGGTTTTCCAGCGCTTCGCCGGCGGCGTGACGAAAACTGCTGAAGTCTTCGTGCAAGGGGTGTTCGCCCTGGACGAAACCTTCGTACAGCGACTGCAGCAACCGATGCTTGGCTTCGGCGGCGGCCGGCCAGTCAATCAGCGGACGCTCCTCCAGCGCCTTGAGTTCAACGGCCAGCCCGGTTGCATCAATGGCGGTGCGCAGCGCGCGTTCGCCGAGAATGGTGCCGGGGGCGCAGTAAAGGCTGTTGAGAAACAGGCGGCTGGACGGCGAATAGGGGCTGTAGCGTTGGGTGTCACTGGAAAACATCGCATGCAGCGGGCTGATCGCCAGCGCCTCGGCGCCACGCTCGCCGGCCACCCGGGCGAGGTCTTCCAGCGCCTGGGTGTCACCAAATCCGCCATCGCCGGGGCGGCGCAATCCATACAGCTGCACGCTCAGGCCCCAGGCACGGGGGATCGGGTTGTCCACGGCATCGGCCACGCTATAGCAACGGGTCGGGGCCACGGCCAGGGTGAAGCTTTGTCCGTCGATGCTGACCTGTTGATAGCCGACCGGCACCAGCCCCGGCAGCACCGCGTTGGCGTCCAGTTTCAGGTTGAGGCGCGAACCGTCCTCCAGGTGGATTTCGCAAGGGGTTCCAGGTTCGAAAAAACGCGCCAGGTCCAGGCCCGCCCCGACATCGGCGGTGATCAATGGTGGCAAGTGATGGGTTTGTTGCGCCTCTTGCAGCTCCAGCAGGCTGGCGTCGATTTCCTGGGCACTGCCGGCCGGGTGGCCAAGGCCGGTCAGCACGTTGCGCAACACGGAAGGTGCGACTTTTTGCGGACGGCCGTTGGCGTCGATCCAGTCGACGGCGAGGCCGGCACGGCTGGCCAGGATTTCCAGTTGCGCATCACTCATGGACGCTCTCCAAACGAGGTAGCAAAGGGCACTGCGGCGGCGAGGGTGACGAGCGCGCAATACGGGGCAAGGGTGTTTGGGGCCGGCAGGTCGGGGTTCTGTGGCGGGTATTCGAACAAGCGCGTGGCACCGGTCTGTGAGGTGTGGGCTACGGGCCTGGCACTGAGGTTCAGGTCAATGCGCAGCTGGCTGCCATCGCCCAGGCGCCAGGAGGCACTGATCGCGCCTTCGCCCAGCACGTCGCTGCCCAGAGCCTGGGCGCCCGGCAGGCGCGGGATGATGTGCCGGTGACGGAGCTGCAACAGTCGGCGATACAGGTCGTGCATCTGGTGATGGCCGGTCGATGGCAGGACCGGGCGCGACGCGGCAAACGTCTGCGGATCATTCGGGTCCGGAATGTGTTCGCGCAGGTTTGGGTCGGCATAGGTGCTGAACGCCGCAAATTCGTTGCGCCGACCGTCGCGAACCTGTTTGGCCAATTCACCGTGGTGGCTGGTGAAAAACAGGAAGGGTTGTTCGACGGCAAACTCGTCGCCCATGAACAGCAGCGGAATCATCGGCGACAACAGCAGCAATACGGTGGCGGCCTGCAGTGCTTGCGGGGGGGTGAGTTGATGCAGGCGCTCGCCGAAGGCCCGGTTGCCGATCTGGTCATGGTTCTGCAAAAACAGGATGAATGCACTGGGCGGCAGCTGCCCGCTGGGTTCGCCCCGCGCCACACCATGGCGGTTGAGATGACCCTGGAACACGAAACCCTGGCTCAGGCAGCGCGCCAGTTGTTCGGTGGGGTTGTGCGCGTAGTCGGCGTAATAGGCCTCGGTTTCGCCGGTCAGCAACACATGCAGGGCGTTGTGTCCGTCATCGTTCCACTGCGCGTCGTAACCCTGTTCGAGCAGGCTGGCCTGGTTGTGTTCGTTCTCCACCATCAGCCACACATGCCGCGCCGGCCCCGTCTGCTGGCGTACCCGTCGCGCCAGTTCCTGGAGGAAATCGGGGTCTTCGATGGCGTGCACCGCGTCCAGGCGCAAACCGTCGAAACGGTATTCGAGCAGCCACATCAAGGCGTTTTCGATGAAGAAGTCCCGGACTTCGCGACAACGGAAGTCGATGGCGGCTCCCCACGGCGTGTGCTTGTCTTCGCGAAAAAAGCCCTTGGCATAACGATGCAGGTAATTGCCGTCCGGGCCGAAGTGGTTGTAGACCACGTCGAGAATCACCGCCAGGCCGTGGCCATGGGCAGTGTCGATCAAGTGCTTGAGCTGCTCGGGGGAGCCGTATGACGCCTGGGGCGCGTAGGGCAGGACGCCGTCATAACCCCAATTGCGTTCGCCGGGAAACTGTGCGATGGGCATCAGTTCGATCGCGGTCACACCCAGTTCGACCAGCCGCGCCAGATGCTGCTCGACGGCGCTGAAGCCGCCGAGTGCACCGACATGCAGTTCGTAGATCACCGCTTCGTTCCACGGCCGTCCCGGCCAGGCGCTGTGTTGCCAGGCATAGGCCAACGGATCGACTACCACGCTGTGCCGGTCGATATCGCCGGCTTGAGCGCGGGAGGCCGGGTCGGGCACTTCCAGTTCGCCGTCGATGCTGTAGCGGTAACGCGTGCCCGCCGCGCACCGGATGTTGCTCACGAACCAGCCGTCGGCCTGGGGCAATAACGGCAAGGACTGTCCATTTTCCAGTTCGACACTGACGTAGAACGCATCTGGCGCCCACAACGCGAATCGCGTGTGTTCCGCGTCCAGCATGATTGCGCCGTGGGGCCAGGTCTCAAGGGTCCGTAACGGCATCTTGAAAGCCTCTTACTGTTTGTTCGATTTCCCCAATGCCTTGGCCACAAGCTGTTCGTAGAGCTCGGCGTAGGGTTCGACCGCCTTGCACCAGTTGAACGGTGCCGCCATGGCCCGGCAGCGCATGGCGTGCAGCAGGTCGGGAAAGGCGAACACCTTGAACGCGCGGCTCAGGGCCTCCTGGTAACTCTGCACCGTGGATTCATCGAACAGGAAACCGGTCACGCCGTTTTCGATGGTGTCGGCCAGGCCACCGGTATTGCGTGCCACCGGCAACGAGCCGAAGCGCTGGGCGTACATCTGGCTCAGGCCGCAGGGTTCGTAACGCGAAGGCATCAGCAGGAAGTCGCTGCCGGCGAACATGCGCCGGGCGTCGGTTTCGTTGAAGCCGATGCGCACGCCGATCTGCCCGGGGAAACGCAGGGCGAGTTCGCGCATCGATTGTTCTTCTTCCGGTTCGCCGCGACCGATGATCGCGATCTGGCCGCCGTTTTTGACGATGTATTCGGACACCGCTTCGGTCAGGTCCAGGCCTTTCTGGTAGACCAGGCGCGAAACCACGGCAAACAGCGGCCCTTCGGAGTCTTCCAGGCCAAACAGCTCGCGGACATGGGCGGCGTTCACGGCCTTGCCTTCCCAGTCGCCGATGCTGAACGGGCAGAACAGGTGCGGATCGGTCGCCGCATCCCAGCTTTCATCGATGCCGTTGGGAATGCCGCTGAGCAGTCCTTGCTGGGTCTTGGCGGCGAGGAACCCGTCCAGACCACAGCCGAAATCCGGGGTGGTGATTTCCTGGGCGTAGGTCGCGCTGACCGTGGTGATGTGGCTCGAATAGGCCATGCCGGCCTTGAGGAACGACATCTTGCCGTAGAACTCCATGCCTTCCTGCTGCAGCGCGTGATGGGGGATGCCCAATTCGGGGCACGAACCCAGGCTGGTCACGCCCTGGTACGCCAGGTTGTGGATGGTGAACAGCGTCGGCGTGCGCTGCCCACGCCAGTGCATGTAGGCCGGTGCCAGGCCGGCGGGCCAGTCGTGGGCGTGCACCAGGTCCGGGCACCAATGGATCTGCGCGAGGTTGGCGGCAATATCGGCCGCCGCCAGGCCCAGGCGGGCGAAGCGGATATGGTTGTCCGGCCAGTCGCGGCCGTTGTTGGCGCCGTAGGGCGAACCTTCGCGCTCGTAGAGTTCGGGGCAGATCAGTACGTAAATGACCAGACCATCAGGCATGTCCATGCGCCCGATCTTGCACGGTGGCAGCGCGGCATGACCGCCAAGCTCACCGATGATATGAATGGGGTTCTCGCTATGCAGCACTTGCGGGTAACCGGGGATCAACACCCGTACATCGTGCAGATGGGCCATGGCCCGTGGCAGCGCCGCGGAGACGTCGCCCAGGCCACCGGTTTTCACCAGGTCGGCAATTTCCGAGGTGACGAACAGGACTTTTTTACGGTTTGGATTGTGCTTGGCTGCCGGAGTCAGGGGCCTGGTGCCTGGAACGCTGACGGGTTGGGTGCTTGCGGCAGTAACGGCGCTCGATTCGCCGACCTGATGAGCACGCTCTCCCTGTATTTCCAAAGCCGTACTGATCATATGAATCTCCCGTGTTGTTGATCTAATTCTCAGGTCTGGCAAACGGTGTTCCATGGCCAATTCCCGTGGCCGGCGCAAACGCGCTGCGCATCAGTGAGCAAGCGCTGCCCAATGCGTCGAAGCAAAAGGGTTGAATCAGCCGTTGCAAAGATTGCACCAGTCGCAACGCACCTTCTTGTCAGAGGACCGATCGGGATTGGAAAAAGTTTCGACTATTTTTCCACTTTGTGACCGACCGGTTTCGCTTTGAGAAAATGAGTCTAGGCCAGAACTTAGAGCGGTAAAGGGCAGATGGCAAAATTGTTCGACAATCGGTTTGTAGCGGTACGGACGTGCCTGATCGCAGTGCAAACGTCCCGACGAAGTGCAGGTTTTTTTGCGTTTTTGCCTCAAAAAGTCACTGGGCAGTCACATAAATGTGCGACGCGCCTTGAGGGCTTTGCACTGTTATGGTGCGTTCTGGCAAGTCCGGCATTTGGCCGAACCACTGCCTTACAGCCCACCTTGGTGCCTAATTCCGATCAGTCAGGCGAACCCGGACCTTGTAGCAGCTGCCGAAGGCTGCGTCCGGCTGCGTAGCAGTCGTAAAATCAGAGTTCGCGGTACGTCAGGGAGTTCGTGCAAGCCGGATTTACGACTGCTGCGCAGTCGGACGCAGCCTTCG
>NZ_JBWKWD010000024.1:0-100718 GCF_059422045.1 Pseudomonas sp. GW821-FHT02A08 | reverse complement strand
AGATCGTGCAAGCCGGATTTACGACTGCTGCGCAGCCGGACGCAGGCTACGCCAGCTGCTACAAGGAAGGCGTAGCGCCCTGTTTCGTTGATTGATCACCTCAATACATCTATTGAACCGAGGCTTGCGCTGCAACTGGTCCGGGCACGGGGTTAGCCGCCGTTTTCCCACTGGGAATAAACGCCGCACTGCCATTCTCATGCGCATGAAACAGCCGTGCGCCGTTGTTGGGTTTGGTGGTGATCAACTGATGGTCGGCCGTCAGATAGTCCAGAGGCAATTGACGGATGTCCTTGTACTGCTCGACGATGATCGTGCGCTCGGGATTCCAGGTCTCGCCACTTTTCCTTTCCAGCCACGCCATCAGTGCAGCACTGTCGCCTGTTTGGGGAATGTCCGAATCCGGGAGCACGTAATAGAACGGAGCGCCATGATTTTGCAGGTACATGGGCAGCTTGTTGTCGACATCCACCAGCACCATGCGCCATTCGTTCCACGGCGCCGTCTTGATGGCTTCGGCACGCACATCCCGGGTGAATTGCATGACACCGCCGGCGCCGCCGTTGGTCCACGGATAGACAACGCCCAGAATCAAAAACAAAAGACCTGCCGCCCCGGCAATACCCTTCGTCCAACCCGGCCCGCTGACTTTACCGGCAGCCTGACGCGCCGCCATGCGCCGGGTGACCCACCAGGCCGCCAGCAACTGGGCAAACGGCACCAGCGGCAATACGTAATAGCTGCGCCGGCTGCCACTTGCGGTGAAGAACAGGAACAGCAACCCCAGGCCCCAGATCAGCCAGCGAACGTTGGGTTCGGTGTGCTTCCAGCCGCGCACGGCCACCCACAGGCCAAGCATCCAGCAGGGTGTCCAGGGCAGGGTGTAGACCGGCAGATACAGCAGATAGGTATAGATCGGGCCGATGTTGTCGAATGGCTTGAAGAACCGAACCACGTTCTCCTGAAACACCAGGCCCAGCCCGCTCGGCCCAAAAGTCGGCATGCCATAGCGGTGCGACAACATGAACGGCAGCATGTAGACCACGCCGCCCACCAGCATCGCCAGAAACAGGCGTGGATTGAGATGGTTTTTCCAGCGGCTCTCACTGAGCAGATGCGGCAACAGCATCAGCCCCGGCAGGATGAACCCGATCAAGCCCTTGAACAGTGAGGTCAGCGCCAGCATCAGGAAAAACACGCAGTACCGACTCAGCCGCGTGTCGTCCGGGCCGCGGCAATACCACCAGACTGCCGCCAACACACCGCAAACCGTCAGCACGTCCGCTGTGGCGACCCGGGCCCAGAACACGAAAAAGAACGTCGTCGCCAGAAACCACCCGGCAATCAAACCGGTACCTTTGCCATAGAGCCGTTCACCGATCAGATAGATCAGCCACACACTCAGCCAGGCCGCCAGAACCGAGGGCAGGCGCAGCGACCAGTGCCCGAGGCCACCCATCAAATGGGCCGTGGCCGTAATCAACCAATAGGACGGCAGCGGCTTGTCGTAGTAGGGCATGCCCTTGAGGTAAGGGTCGAAATAATCGCCGGTTTGCAGCATCTGCAACGCAATGTTCGCCCAGCGCGTTTCCGCGCCCCAAAGCTCCCTTGCGCCCAACCCGAACAGCAATAGAAATGCCGATACGCCAAGCAGAAGGATCAGCGCACCCTGGTCACTTTTTAGAAACCGAACTAAAGAATTTTTCATCACTGTTTCGCATGTTGCGCTCGCCGTGGCGACGCTGGAGTAGCAAGGCTATCGGGCGAAATGTGATGGGATTGTCAGTAGGTTGCGAATAAACCGTTGCTTCGGATTGAAGCGTGGTTGCTGCAACAAGTGAAGCAAGGCCGTGATCTACATGATGAAAGATTGTTCATGCAAACCACGGCCCGATTATCGATCAAGCGTACGCCCCAGCGCATCCGGTTGCGTGGCAACTGGCGCCAATCGACGACTGCTCAACGCCAGCAGATCAGCCTTTGGCGCGATCTGCGGCCTTGGCCTTGCTTTCAGCTACAGCGGGTTCAGCCTGCTGTTTCTGTGCAACCTGGAAGGCTTCCATCGAGACTTTCCGGGCCGACTCCATGCGTGCGAAGGTCTTGTCACCGCCACCTGTGGCCATCGCCAGAGAAGAGGCGGTCAGAGCGGCGACTACGAAGAGAACTTTCATGGATTTCATTTGGGTATCCTCAAGTGATATTTAATTAAAAGCTAACAGCGAAATTTATTTGCTAAGGCCGATAATCCGCGGCCGACGAAGAAAGCACGCCAAGTTCAATGGTGCCTCTTTGTTCAAATAGTCAATCAACATGACGCCCAGTGCGACTTGATTGAAGTTTGCTGTTTCTGACTGTTATCAAGATTCAGCCATTTACATAAATTAACCCGCTGTATTACGCAGCCAGGATAAAAGCAAGCCTCTCGAATGAACTTCCAATCATTCGATCAGCTAAATTTGCAGGTAACAAAAAACCTCATTCGCACTGAGTGCCTATGAGGTTCAGCTTCCACTTCTGGGGCAGGTGAGGAGCAGAGCCCGCGTCACCTGTTGCGTATTCTGAACAGGGAAATCCGCGTTCGTTCATTTTTTGATCAAATTCGCTGACCAACGGCAGTCTCATGGCCAGTCATTTTTGGCCGCCCATCATTGATGAAACGTGCGCCCCAACGCATCCAGCCGAGTTGCAATCGGCGGTAAACGCCGACTGCTCAGCGCCAGGGTCTCGACATCATCCGCTGTGTTCTGCGCGATGCTCTGCACCGATTGCAAGCGTCCGACAATCTCGAAACTCGCCGAGGACTGTTCGCGGGTCGTCGTGACAATCCGCCCATTGAGCTCATCGATGTGCGAGATGTCGCTGCCGACAGCCTGCAACATCGCCGCCGCCAACTGACTGTCCTCCACACAGCGCTCCACACCTTCGCGACTGTCCTGCATGGCCTCCACGGCTTTGCGGCTGCCTTGCTGCAAGGCCTCGATGATGGTCCGGATTTCCTTGGTGGACACTGCCGTGCGCTGCGCCAGGCTGCGCACTTCATCGGCCACCACCGCAAAACCCCGGCCTTGCTCGCCGGCGCGCGCCGCTTCAATCGCCGCGTTGAGCGCCAGCAAATTGGTCTGCTCGGCAATGCTGCTGATCACCTCCAGCACCGTACCGATCTGCTGCGCCTGCCCGGCCAGCACCTGCACGGTCTGGTTGGTGCCTTCCAGGCGCGAGGCCAGTTGAGTGATTTCCTGCCGCGCACGGTTCACGCTTTCCTGCCCGCGAGTGACTTGCGCACTGGCTTGGCCGGCATGTTCAACGGCATGTTCGACATGCACCACGATGTGCTCCATCGCATCGCCCATTCGCTGCATCGAGCCGGTCATCTGCGCGATTTCCGTCAACTGATGCCTGGCGCCTTTCTCCAGCGTGTTACTGGCCTTTGCCAACTCCTGGCCCAACTGACCTAAACCCTGAGAGTCACGCACCACGCCGTCCACCAAGGCGGTGATCTGCCCCAGGAACTGATCGAAGCGCTGCGCCAGCGACACATGCACCCGCGCCTTGTCACCCTGGCCGGCACCGGTGGTGAACTGGGACGTGGTGGCGAGCATCTTGTCCAGCATGTCCTGGCTCTCCACCGCGTCAGCCTGGCTGTGCACCGCAAGATAGAGTAGCGCGACCGTCTCCATCACCACATAAAAAGCGTGAACGAACACCATCGTCCAGCCACCGTGATGGGCCATCACAAACACTGGGAAACCCTGATGCTGCAGCACATGAAACACCACGTGATGCAGCGCAATCGTCACCGCCGCCACCAGGATCGGCAGCCAGTCCCGATAAAACGTCAACACCGCCAGCAACGCAAAAATCCCGAAGTGCGACTCAATGACCCCCTCGGCCTGATTGATATGCAACGCCGCCATCACCATCAAGCCAACGCTCAGCAAACAGCGCATCAACCGCGAACCGCCGATGGCGCGATACAGCACGGTCAACAACACACTGGTACCGCCGCCCACCAGCAGCGCCTGCTTGAACGTGTCGTGCCAGAACGCCAGGCCGATAGCGAAAGCGAACATCAGCCAGATCAGGCCAAGCATGATGCGGTCGGCTTTGCGGTAGTGGTCGAGGAAACGAGGGGGGAAGGGCATGTACGCTTACTCCATGTAAATGAGCCAGAAAAAAGCAGGGTTTATGGCAACACGGGACATCGCGAAAGCTTGGGTGTGTTGAAGGAGCAGGCGTTTTCAGGGTCAGGGGGCGAATCTGCTGACAGTATGGTTGTGCTGTATTTGTGACGCCGTGGAGAGCGTAGCCCTTGGCCATCATTCCGGGCGGGTACGACGTCGCTCGTGGAAAACAATGTCCGATATAGAGGCAAGTAATGCTGAAGTGACGGGGTGTACGACAGACTTCGTTGCAATGCCTGTCGTACACCCGAGGCAATTACGACTTCTTCGGCGGATAGTTGCCGCGCAAGCCACCGGACTTGTTTCCGGTTTTGCCGGGCAGGCTTGGCACAACCGGACGGGATCTGGGTTGGGGGTTGGAGCGGCTTTGGGGTTGAGGTTGTTTGCTCATGATTCGCCTCCTGATTTTTCAGGGATTCGCGAGGTGGTTTACTGATGAAGTTTAGCTAATTGACTGTGGACAGGGTCGTTCGGCACTTGGGGAAGGTGTTGTGAGCGGGGAGCTGTACATGGAAAAACGCCCGATCCACATTGCATGGACCGGGCGTCGATCAATCGGCTCTAGTTCGCTTTTATCGGCACTGTCACGGTTTTGCCGAAGGCCGATTTGATGGTTGCCGTCGCGCCAGGCGACGGGCCACTGCCGGCGGTCGTCACTGCTATGTTCCAGCGCGCACCTGTCGCCGTAGGCGTCAGGACGGCGGCGCCAAGGTTCACCGTACCGGTGGTGGTCGTGGCAGTCGCCGTGATGGTGTTGCCCGTGCCACGGGAGGTGGTGCCGGACAGGACCCAATACCAGCGGCTGTTGCTGCGGGCGGTGACGGTAGCGCTGGTGACGATCAGGCTCTCGTTGACCGCTGCCGAGACCGCCACGGACACCGTCGCTGGTGCCGACTCCGCACCCTTGGCATCGGCGGCCTTATAGGTAAAGGTCGCGGTGAACGGCGCGGGGACCGTGGCCGGTGGTGTGTAGGTCACGCGCGTACCATCGGTGCTGACCACGCCCTTGCCGGAGTCCGGTTGCTCCAGCCCTACCACTTTCAGTGGCACGTTACCGTCAGGGTCGCTGTCATTGGCTAGGACGTTGATGATCACCGGTTGGCCGGTGTTGCTGATGGCGCTGTCGGGGTTGGCGATCGGTTTTTGGTTATTGCCCTCGTTATTGGCACGGGTATCGCCAGTGCGGAAGGTCGGCAGCGCGGAGGAATTGACGTAGGTGACGCCGTCCCAGCCGGGCAGGGGCGCAGGCATCAACTGGAACTGGCCGGGGTGCTCGACATCCCAGCGCAGCAACATGGACGTGTCCTCGTGCTGGGTATTGTGGCAGTGCTCCATGTAGGTCCCGGCGAATTCGCGGAAGTGGATCGCCATTTCCACATCCACTGAACTGTCGATGCCTTCGCCGATGCGATAGACGTCCTTGCGCGCCCATTTTTCCCATTCCGGTGGTGCCTTGCCGTCGCGGTTGAGGACGATGCCTTCTTCGAAGTGCACGTGCACCGGGTGGTTCCAGCCGTTGCCGCCGGTCTTGATCTTCCACACTTCCAGGGTGCCGTCGCCGGAGAACCCGGCAGGGGTCGGGCCGTTGGCCAGTTGCGGAGCGGCGCTGATGATTCGAGGGTCCATGGGGAAGCCGAACTCACCGCCGTCGGTCTTGATCGTCCAGGGGGCTTCGTCGGTGCCGTCGGAGCGACCGAAGATGAACTCGCGATGCCGCGCCACCTTGAGCTTGGCCTGCACCGCCGGATCATCGCGGTTGAGGGTCAGCGGGATCATGCTCTTGCCGGCCGGTTTGCCCGGCTTGGCGGGCTCGTAGTCGGCAGGGTTCATGCTCACGTCCTGGCCGGCATACGGCTTGACCACCAACTGCAGGAACTTGCCCACCGCCGGGTCGCCGCCGTCCCATTCCAGCCCTTTGCTGCCCAGCTTGAGCACCGCCTTGTACCTGCCGGACAGGACATCGGCCAGGCTCAGCAGTGTAGCCTCCGGCCCCTTGCCGTCGTGGTGCTCCATCAGGTTGACGAAGTACAGCTTGTCGCCGGTGTTGATCCCGTTTTTCGCGAAGTTGACGATGATGTCGTAACGCTCGGCGATGCCCATGGTGGGCAGGATGGCGTTGTGGTTCTGCGGGTTGCCGTCACCTTCCAGGTCCATGCTGCCATCGAACGGCACGGCGTGTTCCATGAGGTTGCCGTCGTTGGCGATCAAGTGGAATGGCACGCGGCTATAAGACAGGCCGGAACCTGCCGGGCCGGGGAATTCACCCCCGGTGCCGGCGATTTCACGCACCAGCGCGATCCTGAAGTAGCGCGACACCGAGCCGTTGAGGATGCGGAAACGATAGCTGCGCGCCCGCACATTCAGGCGCGGCTGGTACTGCCAGTTGACCAGGACCTGATCGCCGAGGAAACCGTCGGTGTTGAACGGGTTGAACCACAATTGGCCGTTTGCATCCCAGGCCTTGTCGGCCACCAGCAGGTTGACGTCATAGTCGCGGTTGCCCCAAGGCAGCGCCGAACCGCTGGGCAGGCGCAGGTTGACGCCGTCTTCGAAAGCTTCGTTACCGCGATCCAGGGCGCTGTAGTAATTCATCATCACCGCGTTGCCCTTGTAGACGTTCTGCGCGGTGAAATCGACCATGTGGTCATGGAACCAGTGGGTGCTCATGGTTTCGCGCCAGTCGCCACGGATCTTGATGCTGCCGTTGTTGCAGGTTTTCAGGCCCGGCGTGGCATCGTTGACGAACAGGGTTTCGCCCGGGGCGCAGGGGAACGCCGCGCGCGGATCCTGGGCGCTGGTGTTGATGGTGTCGTAACCGGCCAGCTGGATCGGCCAGCGATAGTCGTAGTACTGCCCCGGAAAGAAAAACGCACCGGAAAAGCCGTCGCTTTCGGCCGGGGAGTGACCGTTGTGTTCGTGGGTGGTGAGGGTGTGCAGACCAAACCCCATGTTGGCCGACGGGTCGATCGGCAGGGCGTTGTAGTGGCGCATCAGCACCGGTTGACCGTACCGCACCATCAACAGTTTCGGCGGAAAGGTGCCGTCGAAGGTCCAGAGCGCCTTGTGGTTCTGAATCGGCATGTTGGGGTGAAAACGCGTATTTATGCCTTTGGTGGTGCCCGCTATGGTCGGGGTGTCCGAGGTCTGGTTGTAGAGTCCGCCAGGTCCGAACTCACCGACGGCATAGTTGTGCAACTGTCGGCGGTCGCGCATGCCGCTGTTGAGCTGGGCGCCCGCTTGCACGGTCTTGAAGCCGACCTGTGGGAAAAACTCGTTCCAGCGCTGGTGCGACCAGCCTTTTCCTGGTGGACGACCTTCGGCCGGCGAGCCGACCGGATGGCGGTTGAGGAAGGCTTCGACCTGCGTTTTCCATGGGTTGCGGTCCAGCACGTTGGAAAACTGCGACGGAAACGGGAACAGCCCCGGCTGGCGCATGAAGGCTTCCAGCGCCGAGGGCGAAGGGCCGCTGCGGGCGATGTTGTTCGGGTCCTGGGTGGGCGCCGGGCCGACGATCGGAACCGGGAAGGTCAGGGGCGGTGCCGGCAGTGTCGGGTCGAGTTTTTCCGTGCCGAATTCTTCGAACAGCAGCAGCTGCTGGGTGTACGGCTGGGCCCCGAACAATGGGCTGGGCTTGCCATTGGTGGGGATTTTGAAGGAGGTCTGCAGGGCTGGCGGCAGCACGTTGTCGGTCGTCGGCGTGGTGCGGGTGCCAAACACGCCATTGGGCAAGGCGATGGAGCCCTGGTTGACGGGTGGCATGGCCCGTAAGGCAGCCGCCGCGGCATCGAGGTCGGCCGGGGGATTGCTGAATGCCGAGGGGTCCGTCGGTGGTGGCGGGCCGAAATCATCCAGTGGCACGGCGTTGGCGGTAGTCAGGGTAAGGAGCATCGCACAGGGCAGGCATGACCTGCGCAGCAAGGCGATGGAGTTGCATGATGGTGTCGCGCGTTTCATTTTTCACCCCCTCGCGTCATGCCGAATCTGGCAAGCCCCGCCGTCTCCATGATGTCCGGGACGACAGCTGTTGCGGGTACTTGGGGGGAGTGCAACTAATGAGCCACTACCATGGGTCGAAGAAAAAGTTCAAATTAATTAACGAATTGTTTCTTAATGTTTCAGTTTTGGACGGGGCTGAGTGGGGAACATTCCTCAAGTTAGGTGGTAAACCCCCGGTTGGGTGGGTGTAGTACCCCATTTTCGGGGTTGGTAGCGGCCCTGTTTCACCGGCCGTATTTGGTAGGGGTTGCTTGCCTTAAGGCGACATGGATTTGACTGATCGAGAAGGGGCGCTTCTGGCCGATCAGGCTATGGAAAGTAAATCTGCCCTTTTTTCTGTTTTTCAGCCAATTTTCTCAGATGTGGCCTTTTGCAATCATTGCGTGCTCTCTAGAATCCGTCTGGCACTCCGGTCATGGAGGCGCTATGCCATCAATTAAGGAAGCCATCATGCAAGTTGGAAAAATTCTGGGGTTAGCCCTGGTACTAGGGCTGAGCGGTTGCGCCAGCTTCACCAAGGATGAAGTGGCTCCGGTGAATCTGCCGTCCATGTCGAGCTATTCGAACAAGCCGAATGTGTATGTGGACTTCGATTTCTACCAAGGCGCGCCAAAAAGCGCTTCAGCCGTTGAAATTCCACAAGCGCGCGACATGCTCAAGCCTGAACTTCAAAAAGTGCTGAGTGATTCCGGGCTCTTCGGTCGCGTCACGCTGGACGAATTTCAGAAGCAGCCTGGCGATTACAACCTGCGCCTCAAGGTTTACAACCACCCGCCTGGTGGTGGACAGCTTGTCATGTCCTTTATCAGTGGGCTCACTATGACCATCATCCCTACGATGGTCACTGATCAATACACCATGAGTCTCGAGGCGCTTGACCAACAAGGGCTGGCAATCAGCAATGCCAGTAACCATGACTCGATCAATACCTGGATGGGTATCTGGTTTGTGCCTTTGATGGGTAATACCCCGAAAGCGGCGATTAGCGATACCTTCAGCCGCCAGGTCAATGCGTTGCTCAAACAAATGGTAGAGAGTAAGAGCCTGAAATATTCGGCACTCGATTCCGGCGTGTCACGGATATGATAAAAAAGAGCCGCAATTGCGGCTCTTTTTTTACCCTCATTTAAGGGCCTGTATGAACTGCGGGTCGCTGTACAAGGTCTTCAGCAAATCACGAACCATCGGGTTGTAGGCATTGGCGGCGTTCGGGATCGCAATGGGTCCGAAAAAACTGCTGTCCCACTGGCGGCTCACGTCCTTGGTCGCGTCGTAAACCACCTCATTGCCCTTGAGCAAAGTAAAGCGGGCAGCGAGCTGGCCAGTACCGGTACCCACTCCTGCCGTCAGCTCATTCTTGACCAGCAATACATCCAGGTGCCGCTGTGCTTGCGGATTCAGCAGGCCTGCTCGGCGCAGTTCTTCGTTGATGGCCTCCTGAATATGCAGAGGGATGCTGCCACTCGGCGAGCTGATCGGATTAGCCCGAACAGTCAGCGAGCCCTGGCCAGAGTCCGCCTTCACCTGAGCATTGCTGATTGATTGCAGTGGTGGAGTCTGCTTGAGCTGTTGGACGTTCTCGTAACTCGGCTCATAACGCGTCATGGTTACACCACAACCTTGCAGCAGCGCGAGTAGTGGGATGATCAGGAGGGACTTTTTCACGGCATTTCCTTGCATGAGTGTAGGGAGGGGGAGCTTACCGTAAGATGGCATATGGCCATTAATCAAGTTTCAACTTTTGGCTGAGAAAAGGTGCGGATTTTTTTGCTTTCATGAGGCCAGGTGGGCGTTTCTGGCCGATACGTGCCTGTCGTGAAGGGTCGCACTCACCATCAAGCGGTTGCGGCAACATCGCCACTTGGACTTTGCCGTCCTTGCCGGCACGCACCACCCGGCATAAAAAAGGGACAGACCACGATTTCAGGTAAATACCGAGCCGTCGTGATCTGTTCCCTGTTTCCGCGCGGCCGTTTTTCCATGTCTGGCACAACTACCCTGACATCGGTGGGCCTATACTTTGACGATCGGCACACTCGATGTGGCATGCAGTCGTGTTTGATGTATGGGGGGTGCGTCGAGCGATCGTTCACGCAGGCCACGGCCTGCCTTCGTCGTAGGGAGAAAACATTTATGGCGCGTAAATACATCGACTGCCGCGAGTTTCCGAGCGACTCCCACTGCTCAATCGCACTGTCCGCAGACTCTGAAAACGAACTGCTTGAGGCCGCCGCGCAGCATGCGGTCAGTGTTCACAAGCACACCGACACACCAGAACTGCGTGCTCAACTGAAGACGATGTTTCACGACGGAACCCCGCCCGTTGAAGCTCCGCGTCCTGCTTGGCACCCAGGGGTTTCAGAGGAGTGATTGTCATCCACCTCTGCGCCTCACAAACTCGACTTTCAGGCGCGCTTGGGGAGCTTCCAGTTCGGGCGGATGAAGTGGCATGTGTAGCCGTTCGGTATACGTTCGAGGTAATCCTGGTGTTCGGGTTCCGCCTCCCAAAAAGGCCCCGCTGGTTCGATTTCGGTGACTACACGGCCTGGCCACAGGTGTGAAGCATCGACATCGGCAGCGGTGTCCTCGGCAATGTCGCGTTGCTGTTCGTTGAGGTAGTAGATCGCCGAACGATAGCTGGGGCCCAGGTCATTACCCTGACGGTTGGGCGTGCTGGGGTCGTGTATCTGGAAGAAGAACTCAAGGATCTGCCGGTAGCTGATCACGGCAGGGTCGAAGACGATCTCGATGGCTTCGGCGTGGTTGCCATGGTTGCGATAGGTGGCATTCGGCACATCACCGCCGGTATAACCGACCCGCGTGCGCAGCACACCGGGATAGCGCCGCAGCAGATCCTGCATGCCCCAGAAGCAGCCGCCGGCGAGAATGGCAGATTCGGTTTGTCTGGTCATGGTCTGTCCTTCCTCTCGGGAGCGTTGTGTATAGCCACTGTTATAAGGGCGTGTTGGCCAATTCCAAGGTTTGGCAGTGTTTGCATGAGATGGCTTCAGCCATGATGACTTCCGCGCAATAGGGGCAACTCTTTTTTCCAGCCTCCACAGATGAAACTCCTTTTTCAAAACAGGATTCTATCATTGGGCCTGAGGGGGGGGGAGGGACGCGTCGCCGGGAATGTATTGTGAGTGACTAAACCCGCTGCATGCAGCGCAAGCGTCGGCCGATCACATCCATCAAGTCGCAGCCATCGCGCAACGGAATGACCAGCAACCTGGAAAAGTCCTCCAACACCACGGTGTCGCAACCGACGAACAGGTCGCCAAACCTGGTCGCCATTTGGGCGACGGGGCGGACTATAAGCTTCATCAAGATCGTGGGTAAGGTGAGGAGTTCCGAGGCTTACGCAAGATTCGTGTTGATGAAACTTCAGGCCTTTCACATAACGTCGCTGGAAATATAAACACAGACCTGAGATGTTCACGGCCCCCCTTGGATTCAGCCACCCACGCTATCCTTGATCATCGCTCACGCCGTCGAGATGGACCTTCCCGAATGCAAACCCCGAACCCCCAGCGCCCCCTCTGGAAAACCTACCTGTTTTTCCTCGCCCCGATGGTCCTGTCGAACTTCCTGCAATCCATGTCCGGCACGGTCAACAGCATCTACATCGGCCAGATGCTCGGCACCCAGGCGCTGGCGGCGGTGTCGGGGATGTTCCCCATCGTGTTTTTCTTCATCGCCCTGGTGATCGGCCTTGGCGCTGGCGCAGGGGTGTTGATCGGGCAGGCGTGGGGGGCGCGGGAGACGCATCTGGTGAAGGCGATTGCCGGGGCGACGTTGTTGTTGGGGGTGTTGATCGGGTTGGTGGCGGCGGTGGTGGGGAGTGTGTTTGCGCGTTCGGCGTTGGTGGGGTTGGGGACACCGGCGGATGTGCTGGACGATGCGGTGGCGTATGCCCATGTGATGTTGTGGCTCATGCCGTCGCTGTTGGTGTTTGTGTTGTTCACGCAGTTGCTGCGCGGGGTGAGCGATACCTTGTCGCCGTTATTGGCGCTGGTGGTGTCGACCTGTGTGGGGCTGGCGTTGACGCCGGCGTTGATTCGCGGGTGGTTGGGTTTTGCGCCAATGGGGATTCAGAGTGCGGCGATTGCCGGGTTGGTGGGTAACCTGGTGGCGATGGGGCTGCTGGCGTGGCGCTTGATTGGCAAGGGCCATCCGCTGGCGCCGGATCGCGAGTTCTTTGCGGCGATGAAGCTGGACATGGCGATCCTCGGCAAGGTGCTGCGCATCGGTTTGCCCACCGGGTTGCAGATGGTGGTGTTGTCGCTGTCGGAGCTGGTGATTCTGGCGCTGGTGAACCAGCACGGTTCCCAGGCGACGGCGGCATATGGGGCGGTGACGCAGATCGTCAATTACGTGCAGTTCCCGGCGCTGTCGATTGCGATCACCGCGTCGATACTCGGGGCGCAGGCGATCGGGGCGGGGCGCATCGAACGCATCGGGCCGATCCTGAAGACCGGGCTGATGATCAATGTGTGTTTGACCGGTGGCCTGGTGGTGCTTGGGTACTTGTTGTCGAGCTGGTTGCTGGCGTCGTTCCTCACCGAAGAGGCGACGCTCAACATGGCTGAGCACCTGTTGCACATCATGCTCTGGAGCCTGTTGGTGTTTGGTTTCCAGGCGATCATCGGCGGCATCATGCGCGCCAGCGGCACGGTGATGGCGCCGGTGGCGATTTCCATTGTCTGCGTGGTGGGCGTGCAGTTGCCGGCGGCGTATCTGCTGGATGCGAAGTTCGGGCTGCAAGGGGTGTGGATGGCGTTTCCGGTGGCGTATCTGGGGATGCTGGTGTTGCAGACGCTGTATTACAAACTGGTGTGGCAGCATCAGAAGATTGAGCGGTTGGTGTAGTTGGTTTTTTTGATTGCCTGTTCGCGATTGTGGTGGTTCAGTTGATGTAGAGGTCGACTGTACTGACGTCTTCGCGGGCAAGCCCGCTCCCACAGGGACGGTGGTGTTTGTAGTCTTGTGCACACTGAGAATCAGGCACTTCATCAGTGGGAGCAGGACTCACCGACAGGCGCGATCGCCTGGGGAGGTTTCACATGAGCCCCTTGTCCCATTCCATCCTGCAAGACCGGCCGGCAGCCGGGCGGCGTTTGGTTGAGCCGTTGCTGCCTTACGCCAATCGTTCCGACGTCATCGTTCTGGCCTTGCCCCGTGGCGGCGTGCCGGTGGCGTATGAGGTGGCCACGGCGTTGAAGGTTCGCCTGGACCTGATGCTGGTGCGCAAGCTCGGCGTGCCGTCCCACCCGGAGTACGCCATGGGCGCGATTGCCAGCGGCGGTATCCGGATTCGTAATGAAGAGGCGCTGCGGGTGCATCCGATTGCCAAGGCTGCATTCGACGCCGTGGTCGAACGGGAAAGCCGCGAGCTGCTGCGCCGCGAACAGGTCTACCGTGGTACGCGGCCTGCGGTGCAGCTCAAGGATCAGGTAGTGATCCTGATCGACGACGGCCTGGCCACCGGTGCTTCGATGAGGGCGGCGATCCAGGCGCTTCGGGCGCAGGCGCCATCGCGCATCGTGGTGGCGGTGCCGGTGGCACCGATCGAAACGGTGGAGGCGCTGCGCAGCGAGGTGGATGAGTTGATCTGTCCGCTGATGCCCGAGTGGTTCACCTCGATTGGCCATTGGTACATGGATTTTTCCCAGACCTCGGATGCCGAAGTGATCGAACTGTTGCAGCGGGCGTGGCAACGCGGGGAGTGCGGGTAGCGCACGGCCATCGGCAGGTGGTCGCAAATCAACGAGTGAGGTGGAATAAACGCCGGTTGTTTGCTTAAGTCCATCTGATGCCACCCGATCCGTGCGGCACGTCAACTCAAGACGGGAGCCCTCCCGGAGAGTGCCATGAACCTTCGATCCGCGCGTTGCGTCGCTCTGGCCGGCACGCTGGTGTTCGGCCTGGTGCCGTTTGCGAAAGCCGTGGAATACAAGGATGTGAACGCCAGGGCCAGCACCTTGAGTTTCACCTATGAGCAGATGGGGTCGAGAGCCTACGGCACCTTTGACAAGTTCAAGGCCAAACTCGACTTCGACACCGATAACCCGGGCGCCGGCCATGCCGCGCTGACCATCGAGCTGAACAGCATCGACGCCGGCAGCAGCGACGCCAATACCGAGCTGCAAAAAACGGCGTGGTTCGACACCGCGACTTATCCGGTGGCGACCTTCGAGTCGACGTCCATCAAGGCCCAGGGCGATAACCGCTACACCATCACCGGCAAGCTTTCCCTGCGGGGGCTCACTCGGGAAGTGAGTGTGCCGGTGCTGCTCAAATCGGAGAGCGCCATCGGCATCTTCGAGGGCGAACTGGTGCTCAAGCGTGACGACTTCAAGATCGGCGAGGGCGAGTGGGCGGACAGTGTGGTGTCCAACGAAATCAATATCCGCTTCCGGATGGTGGCGCCGCAGCGGTAGCTGCCAGGCACTTCGCCGATAGAACCGACAGTCAACAAACCCCACCTCGGTCCCACCACCCGCCACACAAAAGAAAAACGCCCGATCCACATTGCATGGACCGGGCGTCGATCAATCGGCTCTAGTTCGCCTTTATCGGCACCGTCACGGTTTTGCCGAAGGCCGATTTGACGGTTGCCGTCGCGCCAGGCGAGGGGCCACTGCCGGCGGTCGTCACCGCTATGTTCCAGCGCGCGCCTGTCGCCGTAGGCGTCAGGACGGCGGCGCCAAGGTTCACCGTACCGGTGGTGGTCGTGGCAGTCGCCGTGATGGTGTTGCCCGTGCCACGGGAGGTGGTGCCGGACAGGACCCAATACCAGCGGCTGTTGCTGCGGGCGGTGACGGTAGCGCTGGTGACGATCAGGCTCTCGTTGATCGCAGCCGAGACCGCCACGGACACTGTCGCCGGTGCCGATTCCGCACCCTTGGCATCGCTGGCCCTATAGCTAAAGGTCGCGGTGAACGGCGCGGGGACCGTGGCCGGTGGTGTGTAGGTCACGCGCGTACCATCGGTGCTGACCACGCCCTTGCCGGAGTCCGGTTGCTCCAGCCCTACCACTTTCAGTGGCACGTTACCGTCAGGGTCGCTGTCGTTGGCCAGTACGTTGATGATCACCGGTTGGCCGGTGTTACTGATGGCGCTGTCGGGGTTGGCGACCGGTTTTTGGTTATCAGGGTCCTCTTCACGTTTATCGCCAGTGCGGAAGGTCGGCAGCGCGGCGGAGTTGACGTAGGTGACGCCGTCCCAGCCGGGCAGGGGCGTTGGCATCAACTGGAACTGACCGGGATGCTCGACATCCCAACGCAGCAGCATGGAGGTGTCCTCGTGCTGAGTGTTGTGGCAATGCTCCAGGTAGGTCCCGGCAAACTCACGGAAGCGGATCGCGATGTCCACATCCACCGTACTGTCGATGCCCTGGCCGATGAGATAGACGTCCTTGCGTGCCCATTTTTCCCATTCCGGCGGTGCCTTGCCGTCGCGGCTGAGGACGACGCCTTCTTCGAAATGCACGTGAACAGGGTGGCTCCAGCCGTTGCCGCCGTTCCTGATTTTCCACACTTCCAGGGTGCCGTCGCCGGAGAACCCGGCAGGGGTCGGACCGGTGGCCAGTTGCGGTGCGGCACTGATGATTCGAGGGTCCATCTGGAAACCTAAACCGCCGTCGGTCTTGATGGTCCAGGGTTCTTCGTCGGTACCGTCGGAGCGGCCGAAGACGAACTCGCGATGCCGCACTGTCTTGAGCTTGGCCTGCATCGTTGGATCGTCGCGGTTGACCGTCAGCGGGATCATGACCTTGCCGACCGGTTTACCCGGTTTGGCGGGTTCGTAGTCGGCGGGGTTCATGCTCACGTCCTGGCCGGCATAAGGCTGAACCACCATCTGCATGAACTTGCCCACCGCCGGGTCACCCAAATCCCATTCCAGCCCCTTGCTGCCCAGTTTGAGCACCGCTTTGTACTTGCCGGACAGCACATCGGCCAGGCTCAGCGGAGTACTCTCAGGACCCTTGCCGTCGTGGTGCTCCATCAGGTTGACGAAGTACAGCTTGTCGCCTGTCCTGATCCCGTATTTCGAGAAGTTGACGATGATGTCGAAGCGCTCGGCAATGCCCTGGGTGGGCAGGATGGCGTTGTGGTCCTGCACATCGCCGTCGGCGTCCAGGTCCATGCTGCCGTCGAACGGCACGGCATGTTCCATGAGGTTGCCGTCGTTGGCGATCATGTGGAAGGGCACGCGGGTATAGGACAGGCCGGAACCTGCCGGGCCGGGGAATTCACCCCCGGTGCCGACGACTTCACGCACCAGCGCGATCCTGAAGAAACGCGACACCGAGCCATTGAGGATGCGGAAGCGATAGCTGCGCGCCCGCACGTTCAGGCGCGGCTGGTACTGCCAGTTGACCAGGATCTGATCGCCGAGAAAGCCATCGGTGTTGAACGGGTTGAACCACAACTGGCCATTGGCATCCCAGGCCTTGTCGGCCACCATCAGGTTGACGTCGTAGTCGCGGTTGCCCCAGGACAATGCCGAACCGCTGGGCAGGCGCAGGTTGACGCCGTCTTGCAGCGCTTCATTACCGCGGTCCATGGCGCTGTAGTAGTTCATCATAGACGCACTGCCCTTGTAGACGTTCTGCGCGGTGAAATCGAGCATGTGGTCATGGAACCAGTGGGTGCTCATGGTTTCGCGCCAGTCGCCACGAATCTTGATGCTGCCGTTGTTGCAGGTCTTCAGGCCCGGCGTGGCATCGTTGACATACAGGGTTTCACCCGGGGCGCAGGGGAACGCCGCGCGCGGATCCTGGGCGCTGGTGTTGATGCTGTCGTAACCGGCCAGCTGGATCGGCCAGCGATAGTCGTAGTACTGCCCCGGAAAGAAAAACGCATTGGCGAAGCCGTCGCTTTCGGCCGGGGAGTGGCCGTTGTGTTCATGGGTGCTGAGGGTGTGCAGGCCAAAACCCATGTTGGCCGATGGATCGATGGGCAAGGCGTTGTAGTGCCGCATCAGTACGCCCTGGCCGTAGCGCACCATCAACAGTTTTGGCGGAAAGGTGCCGTCGAAGGTCCAGAGCGCCTTGTGGTTCTGAATCGGCATGTTGGGGTGAAAGCGCGTATCGATGCCCTTGGTGGTGCCCGCAATGATCGGCGCGTCCGAGGTCTGGTTGTACAGCCCGCCCGGTCCGAACTCACCAACGGCGTAGTTGTGCAACTGGCGGCGGTCGCGCATGCCGCCGTTGAGCTTGGCGCCCGCTTGCGCGGTCTTGAAGGCGACCTGTGGGTAGAACTCGTTCCAGCGCTGGTGCGACCAGCCTTTTCCTGGCGGACGACCTTCGGCCGGCGAGCCGACCGGATGGCGGTTGAGGAAGGCTTCGATCTGCGCTTTCCACGGGTTGCGGTCCAGCACGTTGGAAAACTGCGACGGAAACGGGAACAGCCCCGGCTGGCGCATGAAGGCTTCCAGCGCCGCGGCCGAAGGGCCGCTGCGGGCGATGTTGTTCGGGTCCTGGGTGGGCGCCGGGCCGACGATCGGCACCGGGAAGGTCAGGGTGGGCGGCGGCAGTGTCGGGTCGAGTTTTTCCGTACCGAATTCTTCGAACAGCAGCAATTGCTGAGTGTACGGCTGCGCCCCGTACAACGGGCTGGGTTTGCCGTTGGTGGGGATTTTGAAGGAGGTCTGCAGGTTTGGCGGCAGCACGTTGTCGGTCGTTGGCGTGGTGCGGGTGCCAAAAACGCCATTGGGCAGGGCGAAGGCACCCGTGTTGGCGGGTGGCATGGCCTCTATGGCATCCAGCGCGGCCTTGAAGTCGGTCGGCGGGTTGCTATACGCCGAAGGATCCGTTGGCGGCGGCGGGCTGACATCGTCAAGCGGTGCTGCATTGACGGTGCCGAAGCTGACGTTGATCAGCATCACAGCGGCGATGCCCGGTTTGCTGAAAAAACCGAGCGATTTGAGGTTTGGCATTTTTTTCATGTTTTTCCCCTCGGGGCGCGCCGGCGTGGCTGACGTTCGTCATTCGCTTGGTGCAAGAGGTGCGCCATCGAGGGGGTGTACGAAAACCTGTTTGATATCAATAGGCTGGCTGGTCAGACTTTAGTCGTAGTGGCACAGTGGGTGGGATTCCTCAAAGTTGGGGGCATTGACCCGACCAATCCCCCCCATTCACACCACAGACCGGTGTGGCGGTGAACGCTTTCGCGAGCAGGCGAGCTCCCACAGAAGATCGAGGAGTGGGCAAAACCGCAGCCCCCTATGGGAACGGGCCTGCTCGCGAAAGCGTCCAGTTCATCCAGCACAAAGTGTGCCTGACTCACGGCTGTCAGCCTTGAAAACACTAGCAGGCGTCCACCGGCGATGCGCATGGCTCAAGGAAGATGGATGTCTGTCCATCACCTTCGGACCGGACGTGCCAGGCGCGCTATGATAGGCGGCCCTTGCCTTCCGGAGCCCGCCACCGCAATGCCTCTGATCAGCCACTTCAAGACCCCGTGCCCCGAGCACATCAATAGCCAGATCCTGCAGATGGTGGTCGACAACCTGACCGACATCAGCATGGTCGCGATCCCGCCCAGCAACCTGCTGTACAACCTTTATCAATACGCGATCGGCTATGAGGTGCACCTGTATCTGGAGGCGCTGAACGGTGAAAAAGGCATTGCCGTGGAGTTGATCGTCGCCACGGACGAAGACGACCCGCAAAAGGTGACTGGCTTTGTGCTGTACCTGCCGGTACAGGACGACCCCGAGGCCTGCGGCGTGGCGTACATGGCGGTGCAGGCCGAGTATCGGCGCCAGGGCGTGGCCCGGCGGATGCTGCGGGAAATGGTCGGCCGCTATCCCCATGCCGAGCTGACCTGCGCGGTGGCCAAGGTGCCGTATTTCGAAGCGATGGGCTTTGAGGTGGTGGGCGTGCGTGCGACCCAGGTGTTGATGAACACCCGCGACCACGCCACCGATGGCTTGATGGCGCTGCTGGATGTGGCGTCGATCTACAGCTCGCTGGAAGTGCGGCAGATTCATACCTACCTGCTGCAAAAGCATGGCAAACGGGCCATGACCGACGCGGAAAAACAGCGCGACCGGCATCTGGACCAGTTGACGCGCAAGGCCAATGAATTTGTGCGCGAGCGGTTGGGTGATGAGGCAGTGCCGGCGTCTGGCCCCCGGTTGCGCCTGGTCTGACCGCACTCTCCCGAACACCAAAAATCCCCCTGTGGGAGCGGGCTTGCTCGCGAAGGCGTCGTATCAGTCGCCTAAAATGTTGGCTGACATACCGCTTTCGCGAGCAAGTCGGATCGCCGCACCGCCGCTCCCACATTGGTCCGTGCTTTGCCTGTTCTTTCAATCAGTGTCAGGCCAGCTTCACATTCATGGTAATCCGCGCCGTGAACACTTTCTTGCCCTCGGCATCGTGAATGTCCACGGGCACGATCTTGTCGCCTTCGGTGGTCCAGTCCACCGCATCCCCCTCGGCCACCGCCGTCACATCGCTCTTGGCCTTGGCCAGGTATTCCACGGTCATGCCTTTGGGAATCCAGCGTGCACCGGCGGGAATGGATACGTCGGTCATCATCCCGGCAGCCAGTTCGGCGGCGTTGCACATGGCAATGGCATGCACCGTCCCCAAATGATTGGTGATCTCCCGGGCAAATGGCACGTGCACGGTTGCGCTGTCTTTGCGCAAATCCTTGACCAACGGGTTGATGCTGGAGAAGTAGGGCGCCACCTGGCAGGCCATTTTGCTGAACGCTTGCGGGCCTGCGCTGTTGAACATGCTGAGGAACTGACTCATTTATTTTGCCTCTTGCGGATGATGGATTACAGAACAATATTCTTTTGCAGAATAATATTCTGTGACGGAACAGTATTCTGTCGAAGGGAAATCTGTCAACCTAGCGCCACTTGTCTGCTGGCAACCGCCAGCCCCCACCGATGACTTTTCCGGACTGTCTTTGCGTATGGAAACCGCCGATCTGCTCGAACGCTGCTACCCAGGACGACGCGCCGAACTCAAGCGCGACATCTTCAGAAAGGCCCTGGGCCTGTTCAACGAACAGGGGATCGAGGCCACCACCATCGAAATGATCCGTGCCGAATGCGATACCAGTGTCGGCGCGATCTATCACCATTTCGGCAACAAGGAAGGCCTGGTGGCGGCGCTGTTTTTTACCGCCCTCGACGATCAGGCCCGCTTGCGCGACAGCTACCTGGCTGAGGCACGCACCGCTCAAGCCGGGGTGTACGCGCTGGTGCACAGTTATGTGGATTGGGTCGATAGCCAGCCGGAGTGGGCGCGGTTCCAGTACCACGCAAGGTTTGCCGTCACCAAGGGGCCGTTCAAGGACGAACTCGCCTCCCGCAACAAGACGCGCAACAAGCAGTTGCTGGAGTGGCTGGGGGCGCAGGGTAACGAGCTGGGGAGTTTTCCGGCGGAGCTGATCCCGTCGCTGATCGTCGGCCAGGCAGACAGCTACTGCCGCGCCTGGTTGTCGGGCCGGGTCAAGGGCAGCCCGAAGGCTTACCGGGACATGCTGGCGGAAGCGGCGTGGCGGTCGTTGTGCGCCACCGAAACATAATGAAAATCCCCCCTGTGGGATCGCCGCACCGCCGCTCCCACAATGAATAGTGTTGGTTTTCGGAGGTTAAAAAAGAGCCTCAAAGCTCTTGATGGGGAGGAAGTGGAGCCGTGAGGCTCAAGATGCGCGTGAAACAAGCGGTGAGCTTGATAGGGGTTCAGTTCACTCACCACCTACGCAGCGGCTTGTTGAGCAACCAAGCGGCTGCGTAACTCCATCCTAGAAAGACCGAGTGTTTCACTCAAGTACCGCTAGTCGTACTGCTACGTGTGCTTCTTTCGACCATCGCCACGATGATTTCAAACAGTTCGTCCTGTGCTTGCTCTGCGCTGATCTCGTCATTCGCAGCAGCGTGGGACAAGGCTTCGGCGGCGCCGAGCATCGCGCGTAATCCGGCTGGCGTGGTGTTTCCCGTCTCAGCGAACGGGGAGAGGACGTTGCGGCACTTTTCGAGGAAGATCGCTTCGTACTCGCGCTTGATCTTTTCCAGTTCCGGCGAACCCGCCAGAGCGGCGATCACGCCTGGTATCTCTTTGCCCTGCAGCAGCACGCAAGCGACGTAGGATGTGGCAATCACGCGTGCGGTGCTGGCCAGGGTCGGATCGCAATGCTCCAGCGCGGCATCCATCAACGTAGTCTGGCGCGTGTCGAAATCCTGGTAGAGCGCGGCCAGCAATCCGGATCGAGTGGTGAAGTGATCATAAACCACCGGCTTGGTGATCCCGGCCAACTCGGCGAGACGGCCCAGAGTCAGAGCTTGCGTGCCTTCTTTGCGCACCAGTTGCCAGGCGACGTCCAGCAACTGGCGCATTCGATCTTCCCGCGACATCCGGCGACGTGGCTGCTCTTTTGTTTCGATGGTTGACATGCCTATGTACCAAAAGTAACTTACTGTTCGTAACTTACCAAGAGTATATAAGGTCCGCCCTGTGCTCTCAATCAGGAGTTCCAGCATGCACACACTTATCGTTGTCGCTCATCACGATCCTCTTTCGCTTACCCGTGGCGTGGTTACGCGGATTACTGACGGTCTGGCCCTGGCCGATTCCGATAACACGGTGGAAATCGCCGATCTCTGGACCGAAGGTTTCGACCCCAGGTTCGGGCCGGCGGATTGGGCGGTGCATCACCGGGAGGCATCACCACCGGCCGATGTGATCGCCGAGCAGGCGCGGATAGATCGAGCCGATGCGCTGATATTGGTCTACCCGGTGTTCTGGTGGTCGATGCCGGCGCTGCTCAAGGGCTGGATCGACCGAGTGTTCGCCAATGGCTGGGCTTTCGATTTCGGGACGGATGCCAAGCTGGTGAAAAAGCTGGATCGTCTGCGAGTACACCTGATCGGAGTCGGTGGAGCCGACGCGGCCACCTATGCCCGACACGGATATGCAACCGCCATGAAGACTCAGATTGACCATGGCATTTTCGATTACTGCGGTGCGCAGGTCGTGACGTCGCAACTGCTGCTGGAGTCGGAAATTCAGGATCCGGCTATGCACTTGCAGGCCGCGCACACCTTGGGTCGTGGCCTGTATAAGCAAGAAGTCGAGGCGGTATGAGCCACATACCGCCCCGGCACCACTAGATCTGCTCGCCCGGCCAGCCGGCCCTGCGCAACGCCTTGAGCAGTGTCTCGACATCCAGCCCCTGCACCCCATGCCCGTTGCCTTCGGCCGTTTCGGCGGCGAGCAGGGCATTGATGATGGCTTCTTCCACGGCCTCGGTGGCGGCCAGGAACAGCTCGCTGATGTGGTCGTTGTTGACCATGCTCAGGTTGTGGGTGGTCGGCGCTTTCTTGCTCTCGTAGGCGGCCGGTGGCACGTGATCGTTACCGGTGGCGAAAGCGATGAAGATGTCGCCGCTGTGGTCTTCATTGCCGCCGCCGGTACGGGCCAGGCCGAGGCTGGCACGCTGGGCCAGGCGGGTGCACTGGTGCGGCAGCAACGGCGCATCGGTGGCCAGGCAGACCACGATCGATCCCATGCCCGGATGGGGCAGCGAGGCCTTGAGGAACGGGGAATCGACCTGCTCCATGTAGCGCCCGACCGGGTAGCCATCGACGCGCAATTCATTGCGAATGCCGTGGTTGGCCTGGACAATCGCCCCCACCGTCCAGCCGCCCTGGGCGCTGTTCAAACGGCGTGAAGCAGTGCCGATGCCGCCCTTGAATTCATGGCAGATCATGCCGCTGCCACCGCCGACATTGCCTTCGGCCACTGGGCCGCCCACCGCCGAACGAACGGCCTGAGCCACGTGCTCAGGCTTGACGTGAAAACCGTTGATGTCGTTGAGCAGGCCGTCGAAGGTTTCCAGCACCACCGGCATGTTCCAGTAGAGGCGCCCGTCATCCGGTTGCTGCTCGCGGTCGAGCACGATCAGCGCATCGCGTACCACGCCCAGGCTGTGGGTGTTGGTAAAAGCGATGGGGCTGGTCAGCAAGCCGGCCTCGCGAATCCACTCCAGCCCCGTGGCATCGCCGTTGCCGTTGAGCACATGCACACCGGCAAAGCAGGGTTGCTGGCTGGTGGAGCCGGCGCGGGGTTCGATGACGGTGACGCCGGTGAGGATGTCGCGGCCATTGGCAGTGCGGCCTCGTACATCGCTGTGGCCGACCCGTACGCCGGGAACGTCGGTGATGGCGTTGAGCGGGCCGGGTTGCAGTTGGCCGAACTGGATGTTGAGGTCACGGGCGCGTGGTTTCATGGGTTTTCTCATCTTTGATTCGTGGCAGAAAAAAGGGGTATTTCGGGCACCGTAGATCCACTGTGGGAGCGGGCTTGCTCGCGAAGGCGTAGTGTCAGTCGCTATCAACGTTGGCTGAGCCACCGCCTTCGCGGGCAAGTCGGATCGCCGCACCGCCGCTCCCACAGGGTTTTGTGGTGTCCTCGTTATTGGCCGTTTTTGACCTTGCTCCAGATCCGCGTGCGCACGCGCTCGGTTGCTGGCGGCAGTGGCTGGAGGGTGAACAGGGTGGCCATCGCTTCGGCAGGCGGATAAACCGCCGGGTTGTTGCGAGTCGCTTCGGCCACCAGCGTGGTGGCGTTGCGGTTGCCGTTGGGGTAGTTGAGGTGGTCGCTGACGGGGGCGATGACGTCAGGGCGCATCAGGTAGTCGATGAAGGCCATGCCTTGTTCCGGGTGTGGGGCGTCCTTGAGCAGCACCAGGGTGTCGAACCACACCGGCGCGCCTTCCCTGGGCAAGCTGTAGGCGATCTTCACGCCGTTGCCGGCCTGCTCGGCGGTGGTCTTGGCTTCGAGCATGGCGCCGGACCAGCCGACCGCCACGCAGATGTTGCCGTTGGACAGGTCGCTGATGAACTTCGACGAGTTGAAGTAGGCGATGTGCGGGCGCAGTTTCAGCAGCAGCGCTTCGGCCTTCTTGTAGTCCTCGGGGTTGGTGCTGTTGGGCGGCAGGCCGAGGTAGTGCAGGGCGACCGGCAGCATCTCCGCCGGCGAGTCGAGCATGGCCACGCCGCATTCGCCGAGTTTGGCCAGGTTCTCTTCCTTGAACACCAGGTCCCAGGAATCCACCGGCGCCTTGTCGCCCAGCACGGCGCGCACTTTGTCGACGTTGTAGCCGATGCCGTTGGTGCCCCACAGGTAGGGCACGGCGTACTGGTTGCCCGGATCGTTGTTGGCCAGTTTCGCCAGCAGATCGGTGTCCATGTTCTTGAAGTCCGGCATCTGCGCATGGGACAGGGGGGCGAGGGCACCAGCCTTGATCAGCGTGGGCAGACTGAAGTTGCTGGCCACCACCACGTCGTAGCCGCTGCGGCTGGTGAGCAACTTGCCTTCCAGCACTTCGGCGCTGTCGAAGGTGTCGTAGACCGGCACAATCCCGGTGTCACGCTTGAAGTCCTGCAAGGTAGTCGGGCCGATGTAGTCGTACCAGTTGTACACGTGCACCGTCGGGGCTTCGACCGCAAACGCTGGCAGCGAAACCGCCAGACAGGCGCCAAACCCCAGATTGAAATACAAGCGGTGACGACTCATGATGCGGCACTCCTGGCCTGTTGCGGCCGGTGGTAATCAGGAGTTTGCAGCGTATCGACCGGGGTGGCTTACACCCATTCCCATCATGGGTTACTCAAAAGGGGTAGTGCGTGGACGCGTTGTTGAAAGAGTTGCCGGTGCATCAGGGGCTGGCGCGGGTCTTCACGGCGGTGGGGCAGGACGGTTTCTGGCGTGCGCTGGTCGATACCCTGCGCTTGCTGATGCCGCTGGATAACGCGCTGGTGGCGCTGATGCGCCCGGGTCATGTGCCGCGGCTGCTGATTGACTTCGATGCCACGGGCCGCATCGACGACCATGAAGAACTGGCGGACTACCGCGCCGGCATGTACCTGCTCGACCCGTTCTACCAGGCTGCCTGCGCGGGCATCGCCGACGGCTTGCACAGCCTCGAATCGGTGGCCCCCGACCAGTTCCAGCACAGCGAGTACTACCTGAGTTACTTCAGCACCGTGGTCGGTGGGGATGAGTTGCAGTTCATGGTCAATGTCGATGGCGCCGTGCTCGGCCTGTCCCTGGGGCGTGCGACACGCTTCAGCCTCGAGGAGCAGGGCCGCCTGCTGTGCGTGCGAGACTGGGTGCTGGCGGCGATGCGCCGACATCTGGATTTACTGCCGCTGGAAGGGCCGGTCGCCGAACCACCGGCGGGCGATCTGGCGACCTTGCTCGATCGCTTCGACGCACGCCTGACCCTGCGGGAAATCGAAACCGCGCGCCTGATTCTCCAGGGCTTCTCCAGCAAGGCTATCGCCCAGCAAATGAGCATCTCCCCGGAGACGGTGAAAGTGCACCGGCGCAACCTCTATCACAAGCTCAATGTGAACGGGCATGGCGAGTTGTTTGCGTTGGTGTTGCAGCCGCGTTGAACCTTGGTGGTTTGGTGAATGCATTGGCCCCTTCGCGAGCAAGCCCGCTCCCACACTGGATCTCGGCTCGTCACAACGCCTATGTGGGAGCGGGCTTGCTCGCGAAGGGCACGACTCGGTGTTACTGCCGAAACACCAACGCCTTCAACCCACACTCGACATCCGCATCCGGAAACTCCGGCGGATTCTCCAGCCGCTGCTCGAACCGCAAGCTCGGTGCTTCGCGAGTCACGCCATCGATCAGGAAATCAGCACCAAACGCCGGGTCGTTCATGCATGCCAGCACGGTACCTTGGGGGCTGAGCAATTCCGGCAACCGGCGCAGCACGCGCTGGTAGTCCTTGGTCAGCAGGAAGCTGCCTTTCTGGAACGAGGGCGGGTCGATGATCACCAGGTCGTACGGCCCCTTGCCGATCACCTTGCCCCAGGATTTGAACAGATCGTGGCCGAGGAAACTGACCTTGCTCATGTCGTGGCCGTTGAGCCGGTGGTTGTCGCGGCCACGGTTCAAGGCCGGGCTCGACATGTCGAGGTTGACCACGTGGCTCGCGCCGCCTTCGATGGCCGCCACCGAGAAACCGCAGGTATAGGCGAACAGATTCAGCACTCGCTTGCCCTCGGCATTGGCGCGGACCCAATCGCGACCGTAGCGCATGTCGAGGAACAGGCCGGTGTTCTGTTTGCGACCCAGGTCCACCCGGTACTTCAACCCGCCTTCGGTGATGGTCATTTCTTCGATGACGTCCCCCAGCAGCCACTCGGTGGTGCTTTGCAGCAGGTAGCGATGTTGCAGCAGCAGCGTGTGGGCGCCAGATTTTGCCCACTGCTCAGACCGGGTGATCGCCATCAGCAACTGCTTCAGGTCTTCCAGTTGCGCCGCTTCCGGTTCCTTGAACAGCGCCACCAGCACTACGCCCTGCAGCCAGTCCACGGTCACTTGCTCCAGCCCCGGCCAGCAGCGGCCACGGCCGTGGAACAGGCGGCGGGTTTCGGCAGGGGCGGCTGCGAGGGCGGTCAGCAGGTGCTGGTTGAGGGTGGCGAGGGCTTCAGGGTTCATCGGGTCGGGTCGGTGGCATGGAAAGGGGCGGCATTTAACCATAATTGCGCAAATCCTGTGGGAGCGGGCTTGCTCGCGAAAGCGGTGTGTCAGGCAATACAGATGTCGACTGACACACCGCCTTCGCGGGCAAGCCCGCTCCCACAGGTTTTTCGGTGCTCGTTGTGAGCGAGTTATCACGTTTAATTTAACTTTACGTGAGGATTTGGCGATCTTCCGGCTCCCATACTCGGCTCCAACGAACAACAACAAACGGGAGCCGGACATGTCGCAGAGCACTGCTTCACCCAAGCCCAGTCATCCACGCTGGCTACGCCTGACCCATTGGCTCAACGCCCTGGCGGTGCTGGTGATGGTCACCAGCGGCTGGCGCATCTACAACGCCTCGCCGATCTATGAATTCAGTTTTCCCAAGTCGATCACCCTCGGCGGCTGGCTGGGCGGCGCGCTGCAATGGCATTTCGCGGCGATGTGGTTCCTGGCGATCAACGGCCTGATCTACCTGGCCTTCAACCTGTTCAGCGGGCGCCTGAAACGGCGTTTCTTCCCGGTGTCGCCCAAAGGCGTGCTGCATGACCTGTGGGCCGCCTTGCGCGGAAAACTCGGGCACGCCGACCTCAGTCATTACAACCAGGTGCAGCGTTTTGCATACCTGTTCGTGATGGTCGACATCCTCCTGCTGGTGCTCTCCGGGCTGGTGTTGTGGAAGTCGGTGCAGTTCCCGCTGTTGCGTGAATTGCTGTTCGGCTACGAGGGCGCACGCCGCGTGCACTTCTTTGCCATGGCATTGCTGGTGGCCTTCGTGGCGGTGCATCTGGTGATGGTCGCACTGGTTCCAAAAACGCTGTTGGCCATGATCGTCGGCCGCAAGGAGCAGGTATGAAAAAGCGTATTCAGGTACCCGGGCCGGACGAGGCGTCGATCCTCACCGAGGCCCGCAAGATCCTCGCCCCGCAGATCGAAGACCGCTCGCGCCGCTCCTTCCTGTTGCGCGGCCTGACCCTCGGCGGCGTGGCGATGTTGTCCGGTTGCAACATCACCGACAACGAAAGCGTCGAGACCGCACTGTCGTCCATGTCGCGCTTCAACGATCGGGTGCAGGGCTGGCTGTTCAACCCCAACGCGATGGCACCGACCTATCCCGAATCGATGATCACCCGGCCGTTTCCCTTCAATGCCTTCTATGGCATCGACGAAGCGCCGACGGTGGAGGAGGAGGGCTATCGCCTGGAAATCACCGGCCTGGTCGCCGACAAGCGCAGCTGGCGCCTCGAAGAGCTGCGCGCCATGGCCCAGACCGAGCAGATCACCCGGCACATTTGCGTCGAAGGCTGGAGCGCCATCGGCCGTTGGGGCGGCGTGCGTTTCAGCGATTTCCTCAAACGCATCGGCGCCGACACCGATGCCAAATACGTCGGCTTCAAATGCGCCGACGACTACTACACCAGCATCGACATGGCCACCGCGCTGCACGCGCAGACCCTGCTGACGCTGACCTATGACGGCTCGGTGCTGCCGCGCCAGTACGGCTTCCCGATGAAGCTGCGCATGCCCACCAAGCTGGGCTACAAGAACCCCAAACACATTCAGGCGATTTTCGTCAGCAACACCTACAGCGGCGGCTACTGGGAAGACCAGGGCTACAACTGGTTTGGTGGCAGCTGATGAACGCCCGAAACATTCACCGTCCACAAACCCGTGCTCCAAGGAGATTCATCATGAAAAAGTTGACCACCGTTGTTCTGTCCATGTGCCTGGCCGTTGGTGCTGCCTCTGTGTTCGCTGCTGACACGATGAGTAATGACGGCATGAGCAAGGATTCGATGTCCAAGGACGCCATGTCCAAGGATGCGATGAAGAAGACCGATTCGATGTCCAGGGACGCCATGTCCAAAGACAGCATGTCCAAGGATGCGATGTCCAAGGACTCCATGAACAAGGACGGCATGAAAAAAGACGCCATGTCCAAAGACACAATGAAAAAGGATGCTATGTCGCAGTAAGCACAAACAACCGCAAACCCTGTGGGAGCGAGCTTGCTCGCGATTGCATAGTGTCAGTCAATACATCTATTGACTGACCCGACGCCATCGCGAGCAAGCTCGCTCCCACAGGTATTTGTCGCCCCTCAAAAGGACACCGATGAAGTGATCCAGGGCAGCCGCCTGATGGGCAAGATTGATCAGCACGCTTGATGCCGGTCGCCTGGCTGTATCAAAAATGAATTTCCGCGGTCTGCGCTGCTCATAACTTTAAGTGGCGGGCTAGAACCCGCGAAATCATTGAGGCAATCAGGGAGCGGCACGGTCATGAGTCGAGTACCGACAGCGGGCGGAGATCTTCCTGGCGGGTTGATTCTGGTGGTTGAGGATGACCCGCTGATCCTGGAGTTTCTCTGTGAGATTCTTCAGGAGGAAGGCTTTGTCGTCGAGCCGCATGTCAGTGCGGACGCGGCAGCCATCTATCTGGAACAGCATGCGCCGCAGGTGGGCATGCTGTTGACGGACATCACCATGCCCGGCACGCTCAATGGTGCGGACCTGGCCAACCAGTTCGGCGATCGCTGGCCGGACAAGCCGATCATGATCATGTCCGGTTTCGAAACCCCTGAAAGCGCAGGTGTGCGGCACGCGGTCTCCTTCATCAAAAAACCCTGGATGATTGGCGGGCTGCTCGATTGCGTGGGACAGACCTTCAAGTCCAAACGACTCAACTGACCTGCGCGCAGATGCTACATTGCCGGGCAAATCCGTCCGGCACCCGCGAGGTTCTTTTCCTTGTCCGATCACCCTGTTTTCAACTCGACTTACCGTGCCTTTCTGTTCGACATGGATGGCACCGTCCTGACCTCCATTGCCGCCGCCGAGCGCGTCTGGACCACCTGGGCCGTGCGCCATGGTGTCGATGTCGACAGCTTCCTGCCGACCATTCACGGTGCCCGCGCCATCGACACCATCAGGCGCCTGGGCTTGCCCGGGGTGGATGCCGAGGCCGAAGCCGCGTGGATTACCGAAGCGGAAGTCATCGACGTCGAAGGGGTTTTGGAAGTGGCTGGCGCGGCGAAATTCCTGCGGTCCTTGCCAGCCAGCCAATGGGCCATCGTCACTTCCGCCCCGCGGGAGCTGGCATTGCGGCGAATGGCGGCAGCGGGGATTCCCGAGCCTGCCGTCAAGATTACCGCCGAGGATGTGATCGTCGGCAAACCAGACCCCGCGTGTTACCGCCTCGCGGCCCGACGCCTGGGTGTCGAGCCTGGGCAGTGCCTGGTTTTTGAAGACGCCACGGTGGGAATTCTGGCGGCCGAGGCGGCGGGGGCGGACTTGATGATTGTCACGGCGACCCATGAGCAGCCGATCGAGACGTTGCATGGGACGTTGGCAAGTTATGAGTCGGTGCGGGTTCAGGAGGATGCCGCTGGCCTGCGCCTGCTCGCCGTCTAATGTGGGAGCGGGCTTGCTCGCGAAAGCGTCCTTTCAGTCGACATGTTGTTTGAATGATGGACCGCTTTCGCGGGCAAGCCCGCTCCCACAGGTTTTTGTGTCTGATTCAGTAAATTTTAGGGATCAGCCGCCAGCTGCGGGCGCAATAGGCCTCGTATTCGCTGCCGAACTGCGCCTTCAGCAAAGCCTCTTCCGAACGAATCCGGGCAATCAGCGGAATCAGGGTCAGTGCTGCCAGCAGCAACCCGACCCCCGAACGAAACGCCAGCGCCCAGCCCACGGCGATGACCATCATCCCCAGGTAGCTGGGGTTGCGCAGATTACGGTAAATCCCATCGGTGACCAGCCGATGCCCCGGCTGGATGGCCACCAGCCCGCTGAAGCGCTTGCCCAGCACAAACACCGGCCACAACCGTAGCGCGCCGCCGACGATGAACAACAGCGCCCCGAGCCAGCGCACGCCTTCACCGCCAAAAGTCCAGAAATCAACGCGGTCGGTATAGGCCGGTAGAAAACCGCTCAGCACACCGATCACCCCGAAGGCCGGGAGGACCCAGCGATTGGCCCGGTCTTCGCGCTCACCCGAACTCAGGTTGACCTCGGTGAACAGTGATGCGACAGCCATGATCAGGGTGGCCAGGGCGACGACGACCAGTGGACCGTGGCTGAAATAGGCTGCGAAACCACCCAGTCCCCAGATCGCCAGGGCGAGGTAGGCGAGGGTGCTGACGACGGCGAAAAACGCCAGTTTGGCCGAGATTTTCATGGTGCCTCCAGAAGTAACCTCCGGTGTGTTCAGTGTCGAGACTGATGATTCCCTCGCTGGGCCGGGGAGCGATCAAAGCACCTCTGCTCGCGCATTGCGCCGAATCGCCTGTGGTGGTTGCCCGAACGCCCGCAGGAACGTTTCGCGCATGCGTCGGCGGTCTGTGAACCCGGTTTCCAGGGCGATCTGGTCAAGCGTCAGGCGTCCGCGTTCGAGCATCTGTCGCGCCGCTTCCAGGCGCAGGTTTTCGATGGCCTTGGCCGGCGATTGCCCGGTTTCAGCGCGAAACGCCCGGCTGAATTGCCGGGGACTGAGGTTGGCCACTTGCGCCAGTTGCTCCACCGAAAGGGGCTGGGCCAGGTGCTCCCGGGCGTAGCCGAGCACGGTTTGAATACGATCGGATTTAGGCTCCAGCTCCAGCAGCGCCGAGTGCTGCGACTGGCCGCCAGCGCGGCGGTGGTACATCACCAGTTTCTGTGCCACGGCCCGTGCCAGCTCGGCACCGTGGTCCTTTTCCACCATGGCCAGGGCGAGGTCGATACCCGCCGTCATGCCGGCGGAGGTCCAGATCGAGCCATCGATCACGTAGATGCGATCGGCCTCGACCTTGATCGCCGGAAACCGCGCCTGCAGTTCCCGGGCGTAGGCCCAGTGGGTGGTGGCCCGCCGTCCGTCGAGCAAGCCGGCCTGGGCCATGACGAACGCCCCGGAGCAGATCGACGCCGTACGGCGTGCAGTGTTGATGCTGGCCCGCAGGTAATCCAGCACGGCCTCGGGCGCCTGTTCGACGATGGAGTCGCCACCGACCACGATCACCGTGTCGAACACTCGCCCGTCGAATGCCTCGGTGCCGACGCTCAAGCCGCCGGAGGCCCGCAGGTTGTGACCGTTTTCGGACAGCACGCGCACGTCATACAGCGCCTCTGCGGCACTGAAATTGGCGTATTCGAACACCGGCATGGCGGCCAGCGCCATGGACTGGAAACCCTCGAAAACCACGAATGCGATGCTGATCATGAGCCTGTCCTCAAACGGTCATGTCCTGAAAACGTACTTTAAACGTCATTTGAGACAAGCGTAAGTCCCTTTATAACGGTGTGCACCCGGCGAATCTCTCGCCTCACCGTAGAGGAATTGCACCATGGCGCTTTCATCCAAAGGCACTGCACTGATCACCGGCGCTTCTTCGGGCATTGGCGCGGTGTATGCCGACCGCCTGGCCCGGCAGGGGTACGACCTGATCCTGGTGGCCCGCAGCCGGGCCAGACTCAATACCCTGGCCAGTCATTTGAGCGACGAAACCGGGCGCACCGTGGAGGTGGTGGCCGCCGACCTGACGATCAAGGCGGATTCGCTGCGGGTCGAGCAGATTCTGCATAACGACGCCAGCATCACCTTGTTGGTCAACAACGCCGGGGTCGGTGGCGTCATGCCGTTGCTCGCCAGTCCCGTGGACGACATGGAAGCGATGATCAACCTCAACGTGACGGCGTTGATGCGCCTGGCCTATGCCGCCTTACCCGGCTTCGTCGCCCGGGGTACCGGCACCGTGATCAACATCGCCTCCATCGTCGCCATCGCCCCGCAAATCCTCAACGGCGTGTACGGCGGGACCAAAGCGTTCGTCTTGAGCCTGAGCCAGTCGATGCAGCATGAACTGGCAGACAAAGGCATACGCATCCAGGCGGTGTTGCCGGGTGCGACCGCCACCGATTTCTGGAGCGAGGCCGGCAACCCGGTGGAAAACCTGCCGAAGGAAATCGTGATGTCCGCCGAAGACATGGTCGATGCCGCGCTCGTTGGCCTGGCGGCCGGCGAAGTGGTGACCATTCCCGGGCTGCACGATGGCAGCCAGTGGGACCGTTACGAAGCCCAGCGCCGGACGCTGTCCGGGTTGTTTGGCAATTGCGTGGCGGCGCCGCGTTATCGCTGAGACGGTCACCCCGGACCGGGTGAACTAGACTTGCATGAGAGGACCGTTCACCGCTGGCTCGTTGACCTGTTCGGCGAGCCGGTGGCGTGAAACAGGAGCCTGTATGCTTCACATCCGCACGCCTTTGATCCTGCACCCTGGCCTCTCGACCCCGTCCCGCCGTATCTGGTTGAAACTGGAAAACCTGCAACCTGGCGGCTCGTTCAAAATACGCGGCATCGGGTTGCTGTGCAGCCGGGCGGCGCAGCAGGGCAAGCGCAAGGTGGTCTGCCCCTCCGGCGGTAACGCGGGACTGGCCACGGCCATGGCCGCTGCATGCCTGGGGCTCAAGGCATGTATCGTGGTGCCACACACCACCCCGCAAAGCACCCGGACGCGGATCAGCAATACCGGTGCCGAGGTGATCGTGCACGGCAAGGTCTGGGACGACGCCAATCAACGGGCACGGGAGCTCGCCCAGGACCCACGCAGTGAATTCGTGCCGGCCTTCGACCACCCGGTGTTGTGGGAAGGGCACAGCACCATGGTCGATGAAATCCTTGAAGACTGCCCGCCAGTGGATGTGCTGGTGACATCGGTGGGCGGCGGTGGTTTGCTGGCGGGGCTGCTCACCGGACTGATTCGTCATCGGCACACCGATTGCCGCATCGTAGCCTGCGAAACCGAAGGCGCGGCGTCGTTCGCCGCGGCGGTGGCGGCCGGGCACCCGGTCAAACTACCGAAAATCGACACGGTCGCCACGTCCCTGGGCGCCGCGCAAGTTGCCGCCTGGCCGGTCAGGCACATCGGCGATTTCTCCCATGAGTGCGTGGTGCTCAGTGATGATGAGGCGATCATGGGTGTGGTGCGTTACGCCAATGATTTGCGTCAGTTGGTCGAACCGGCGTGCGGGGTTTCTTTGGCGATTGCCTACCTGGATCACCCGGCGATTGCCGACGCCAATGACGTGGTGATCGTGGTGTGCGGCGGGGTGAGTATCAATGCGCAACTCGTGGCCGGCTGGGCACGCTTGTCCACTGGCACGCACGCCGGGTAGGGCCGCAAACGCTATCGCGCTGTCACAAGCCCCACCGCTGGCGATGACGATCTTCAGTGATCGGTGGCAACGCCTTCCCGGACGAGAATGGCGCGGGCCAGGTCTTCGTCGCTTGCGTTGTTGAGGGCGGGATTATCCTGGCGCACTTTTTTCAACAGCGCCTCCAGGTAAGCACCACGGATCGCACCGCCGCTGGCGACGAAGCTGGAAGCGTCATCCCGGGCGGGAATCATGAGTTTGTCGTCTTTGAACGTCGAGTACAGCGAGGCGGAAACCCCGGCGGAAGTGGCGACGTCACCCGCATCCACTTTGGCCAGAGCCGAGCCGAAGGGTAAACAAAGTACCAGGGAAGAAATGATAAATATGCGGCGCATGAGGGTGTCCTCCGACAGCATGAAGCATAAGGGAAGTACCACATAGTTTAGGATGCGTGGCGGTCGCCGAGAGTTCCCTGGCATTGGCGAGGAACGGGGTGAGAGGGAGGCTGGGTCGTTGAACATCGATATTCAAAGCGTGGTGATCGGGGCTGGTGTGGTCGGGCTGGCGGTGGCCAGGGCCTTGGCCATGAGCGGGCGGGAAGTGCTGGTGGTCGAGGCCGGCGGGGGTATCGGCACGGGCATCAGTTCGCGTAATTCAGAAGTGATTCACGCCGGCATCTATTACCCGGGCGGCAGCCTCAAGGCGCGGTTGTGCGTGGAGGGCAAGCAGCGTCTCTATGCGTATTGCGATACGCACGGTGTCGATTGCCGGCGCGTGGGCAAGCTGATCGTGGCCACCGATGAGCAGCAGCGCTCGGCTTTGCAGCGTCTGTTGCGGCAGGGGCATCTCAATGGTGTCGATGACCTGCAATGGCTGGATGGCCCGCAGGCCCGGGAGCTTGAACCGGAGTTGTCCTGCGTCGCGGCGCTGTGGTCGCCGTCTACCGGTATCGTCGACTCCCATGGGCTGATGCTGGCGCTCCAGGGCGATTCCCAGAGATTCGGCGCCACGCTGGCCCTGCACACGCCGCTGCTGTCGGCCCGTTGCATCGAACGGGGTTTCGAGTTGCACATCGGTGGCAGTCAACCCATGACGCTGTGCTGCCGCGAATTGATCAACTGCGCGGGGCTGTCCGCGCCCGAGGTGGCGAGCAGTATCGTCGGTTTGCCGGGGCCATTCATTCCCCGGGCGCATCTGTGCAAGGGCAGCTATTTCAGTCTCAGCGGCCGGGCGCCGTTTCGCCACCTGGTGTATCCGGCCCCGGAGAGCGCCGGACTGGGTGTACACATGACCCTGGACCTGGGCGGGCAGGCGCGCTTCGGGCCGGATGTCGAATGGGTCGAACACATCGATTATCGCGTCGAACCCCACCGGGCCGAGGGGTTCTATCAGGCGATCCGCCGCTATTGGCCGGGTCTACCGGACAACAGCCTGCAACCGGCCTACAGCGGCATTCGCCCGAAAATCAGCGGGCCGACTGAACCGGCCGCCGACTTTCTCATCAGCGCTCGCGCCGAACATGGGGTGCCGGGGCTGGTCAACCTGTTCGGCATCGAATCACCGGGATTGACCAGTTGCCTGGCGCTCGCCGAACTCGTAGTGAAATGCCTGGACGACCGATGATCAGGGCCGGCACTGCTTTGCGGCCATCGGGTCTATGCTAGGGAGTGCGCTTACCGCCATCGGAGAACTCTGATGATCACCGTACGCACTGCCTGCCTGCTGGCCGATTACAAACGCTGGGCCAATCAGCGCCTCTTTGACAGCCTCGCGGCGCTCCCTCCGGGCGAAGTCAAAAAAGAACGGGTGTCGGTGTTCAAAAACATGATCGGCACCCTCAATCATGTCTACGTGGTCGATTGCATCTGGCAAGCGCACCTTGAAGGCCGGGGACATGGCTTCAAGACCTCACACGACCTGCTGCACGCCGATCTGTCCGAACTGCGCATGGCGCAAAAAGCCATTGATCGCTGGTACTGCGACTGGAGCGCCCGGCAAACCGACGCCTCCCTGGACAAGCTCCTGGAATTCACCTTTGTCTCGGGCGAAAGCGGCACCATGAGCGCCGGCGCGATGCTGATGCACGTGGTCAACCACGCCAGCTATCACCGTGGCTGGGTGGTGCAGATGTACTTCGAGATTCCGGCCATGCCACCGGTGACCGACATGCCGGTGTATCTGCGCGAATCTGAACCGATGGTCCTGCAGTCGATCAATGCCCCGATAGTGGCGCCGCCATGTGCTGTGCAATTTTCGAGCGCAACCAGCGTTCTGCCGGATCGTTATCGTTGACCCCGCTCCATGGATGTTGGATGTGCTGCCGCCATCGCGAGCAAGCTCGCTCCCACACGTTCGGCGCTTTACCCAGGCGGATCAAGTCGATCCAGCGCCCGGTTCACTGCCAACTCACCCAGCATGATGACCTGAGCAATGCCCAGCAGTGTGTTGCGGTGCGAGCCCTCAAGAAAACCCGCCAGATCGTTGGTCATCACATTGGCCGAGGCCAGTGATTCGCAGGCGTGGGCCAACAGGGTCTCGGTGTCGATGTCGGGGTTGATGGTGAACATCGTGGACGGTTTGTGGGGCGTGGCCATGATGTTGGCGGCGGGGTTGAGGTAGTGATTGAGGGCGCGCTCGGCCGCTTCGTGGAATTGCTTGGAGTCGGGGCTTTCGTAGGGGGAGGCTGGATTTGTTTCCGGGGGATTGGGTGTGGGCTTGATCATTGATGGAACTCCTAATTGAAATCACGGAGCCTTCAGCCCTCGCTACCAAACGAGGGGTGGCGGCCATACGCGGGTTGGTAGACCGGTAATTAGGAACCCGGCGCTCCCGAGAGAGCCCTGCGCATGGCCACCATAAAAACAGAGACCTGAAAGGTCTGCAAACGGTGCGCTATGCGCCTAATTAGTCCGGGCTACCAAACCCGATCGCTGTTTTTCAGCGACCGGCTAACGATAAAGCCCGGACCCAAGGCGCGTAAGCCGGCGGATTCTGGCGTAACCGTAGGCAATGACGCAAGGCGCTGTAGCTTTCATCAAGTTACGCTGACAGCCGTTAAACAATGGCGGTCAGTCGATGTTTAATGTGCGGTTGTCACGACAAAAACATGGCTTTGGGCTGAGCACGAAACCTGTGGGAGCGGGCTTGCCCGCGATGGCGGAGTGTCAGCCGACGGTTTTGTTGGCAGGTAGATCGCAATCGCGGGCAAGCCCGCTCCCACAGTGTTGTGTGTTGGATTCAGGCTCCGTCAGCACCTTCCTGAATGTCTCCACCAGCGGCCGCAGATTGATCCGGTGCCACGCCGCCCACAAAGGCGTGGTGAAGCAAATCCACGGCACTTCCCGCAGCACCACGCCCGGCGGTGCATTGCGGCTCAGGCCTTTCTGGATCATCGCGATACCCAGCCCCGACGCCACCAACCCAAGCGCGGTGAAAGGTTCGGTGGCCTCCATGCGGATGTCCGGCGTGAAACCGGCGCGGATGCAGGCGCTGACGAAGTCGTCGTGGCAGCTGGCGTTCTGTCGGTGCTGCACGCCGATCCATTCCTGGTCGGCGAGGTCGGCCGGGGTCAGCACAGTCTGCTGCACCAGCCGATGGTGCTCGGGCAGGGCCAGCAGCATCGGGTCGTCCAGCACCTGGAAACCCAGCAGGTCCGGGTCGTCTTCGGTCGGTGGTTCGCTCACCAGGGCAATATCCAGACTTCGCTGGCGCAAGCCTTCGAGTTGTTCGGCCGAGCTGAGGTTGTACAGCGCCACGTGTACGTTCGGCCGGTCGACCCGCAGCACGCGCAAGGCATTGGGCAGCACGCCGGCGTGCATGGCATTTTCGATGTAGCCAATGCACAGGCCGCCTTCTTCGCCGCGCCCCAGACGCTTGCCGAGAGATTCCAGGCGATTGGCGTGGGTCAACAGGGCGCGGGTTTCGGCGAGGAAGGTCTGGCCGTCGCGGGTCAGGCGGATGCGTTGCTGGCTGCGCTCGAACAGGGTCAGGCCCAGGCGTTCTTCGAGCTGGGCGATCTGCCGGCTCAGGGGCGACTGGGAAATGTGCAGGCGTTCGGCCGCGCGCCCGACGTGTTCTTCCTCGGCGACGGCGACGAAGTAGCGCAATTGGCGGATGTCGATCATGTCAGACCTGTAGGGACTCAAGTGCTGCACATTATGTCTTGGACGGTCAGATCCTCGCAATCTAGCATCTGCTCAACGGTCATCACTGACCCCTGACTACTGACGAGGAATCATCCATGAGCTTGAAAGACAAACTGCCCGGCGTGCTGGGTTTCGGCACCGCGCCGCTGGGCAATATGTTCCGCGCCATCCCGGAACAAGAAGCGCAGGCGACTGTCCATGCCGCCTGGGATGCCGGCGTGCGCTACTTCGATACCGCGCCGTTCTACGGTTCGGGTCTGTCGGAGATTCGCCTTGGCAGCGCACTGTCGCGCTACAACCGTGACGACTATGTACTGAGCAGCAAGGTCGGCCGGGTGATCCTCGATGAAGTCGAAGATGCCACCGCCCGTGACCTGGGCGAGAAGAGCGGGGTGTTCGAGCACGGCCGGCCGAACAGGATCGTCAACGACTACAGCGCCGATGCAACGATGCGTTCGATCGAGGACAGCCTCAAGCGCCTGCAAACCGATCGCCTGGACATCGTCTGGGTGCACGATATCGCCCAGGATTTCTACGGCGATCAGTGGCTGGAGTACTTCAACCAGGCCCGTACCGGTGCCTTCAAAGTGCTGACCCGTTTGCGCGAAGAGGGTGTGATCAAGGGGTGGGGCCTGGGGGTGAACAAGGTCGAGCCGTGCGAGCTGACCCTTGATCTGAGCGAAGCGCAGCCGGACGGTTTTCTGCTGGCGGGTCGCTACACTCTTCTCGACCATGATCGTGCCTTGCAGCGATTGATGGACGCGGCCCTGGCGCAGAACGTCGAAATCGTGGTCGGTGGCCCGTACAGCTCGGGCATCCTCGCCGGTGGTGCGCACTTCGAATACCAGAAGGCCAGCCCGGCGATCATCAACAAAGTCGAGCAGATCAAGCGCATTGCGGCGGCCCACGGTGTCGATGTCAAAGCCGCTGCATTGCAATTCTCGTTGGCTAACCCGGCAGTGGCCGCGGTAATTCCCGGGTCCAGCCGTCCGGACCGGATCGCCGAAGATGTGGCCGCGTTATCGGCGGTGATCCCCGCAGCATTCTGGCAGGCGATGCGTGAAGCAAAACTGGTTTCCGAGCACGCACCCTTGCCCCTCATTGGAGCTTGAACATGAAGATTGATTTGAGTGGAAAACTGGCAATCGTCAGCGGCAGCACCGCCGGCATTGGCCTGGGCATCAGCCAGGCACTGGCCGAGGCGGGTGCCACGGTGGTGGTGATCGGCCGCGACACGGCCAAGGTCGAGCAGGCAATGGTGAGCATTCGCCAGCGTGTTCCTGCCGCGCAATTGCGTGGGGTGACCGCCGACCTGGGCACCGCCGAAGGTGCCGAAATATTGTTCGCCGCCGAACCTCGGGCGGACATCCTGGTGAACAACCTCGGGATCTTCAATACCGTGGATTTCTTCGACGCACCGGACAGTGAGTGGACGCGCTTCTACGAGGTCAACGTGATCTCCGGCGTGCGCCTGTCCCGGCATTACACGCCGGACATGGTCAAGCAGGGCTGGGGGCGGGTGATCTTCCTGTCTTCGGAATCCGGCGTGGCGACCCCGGCGGACATGATCAACTATGGCGTGACCAAAAGCGCCAACCTGGCGGTGTCCCATGGCCTGGCCAAACGCCTGGCCGGCACCGGCGTGACGGTCAATGCGATCCTGCCCGGCCCGACCTTTACCGATGGCCTGGAAGACATGCTCAAGGACGCCATGGCCGAATCCGGACGCAGCGCCCGGGACGAAGCCGATGCGTTCGTGCGCAAGGCCCGGCCGACGTCGATCATCCAGCGCGTGGCGGATGTCGAGGAAGTCGCCAATCTGGTGGCCTACATCGCTTCGCCGTTATCCTCGGCCACCACCGGTGCTGCCTTGCGGGTCGACGGCGGTGTCGTCGACAGCCTGGCCATCTGAACCTTATTGATTGGAGAGCGTATTTCATGGCAACTGCATCAGCCTTCATCGACATCCCGGCTTCAGCCGATCAGGTCTGGCAATTGATTGGCGGTTTCAACTCACTGCCGGACTGGCTGCCGTTCATTCCCAAGAGCGAACTGAGTGAAGGCGGGCGCGTGCGCAGCCTGCAAACGGCGGACGGCGCAGTGGTGATCGAACGCCTGCAAGCGTTCGATAACGCGGCCCAAACCTACAGCTACTCGATTTTACAGGCACCGTTTCCGGCGACCGATTATCTGTCGACGATCAAGGTTCAAGCCCAAGGCGAGGGCGCGCGGGTGACCTGGTCCGGGAGGTTCGAACCGGTGGGCGTGAGCAACGAGGAAGTGGAGGCGTTGTTTACCGGCATCTATCAGGGCGGACTTCAAGCGCTGCGGGCCAATTACCCGGCCTGACAGTCAAAACACCATTTCCTGTGGGAGCGGGCTTGCTCGCGAAAGCGGAGAGTCAAACAACATATTTGTTGAATGAGAAACCGCATTCGCGAGCAAGCCCGCTCCCACAAAGGATCTGTTTTGATCTTCGGATGAACACTAGGTCTGCGCTATCAAACTCTCCCGACAATCAAGCACCAGCCGCGCGCCACCCAATTCGCTGCTGCCCACTTCCAGGGTAAACCCGTGCAGGCTGACAATCGCCGCGACGATGGACAGCCCCAGCCCGAAGCCGCTTTTATGATTGCCCGCCTCGGCGCGATAGAAGCGCTGGAACACCGCTTCACGTTCCGCTTCGGGAATGCCCGGACCGGAATCGAGCACTTCGATTCGCGTGTGCCCGCCATCATTGACCCCGCGCAGGATCACCGCGCCGCCGGGCGGGGTGAATTTGATCGAGTTGCTGAGCAGGTTCGCCACCGCTTCGAACATCAGCGCCCGGTCGCCATTGAGGGGCGGCAATGACGCAGGCAGGTGCAACTGGAACACCAGGCCGTCGTCTTCCGCCAGGGGCAGGTAGAACTCATGCAGCTCTTGCAGCAGCGCCACCGGGTCCATTTGCACGAAACCTGAGCGACGCTGGCGGTCTTCCAGTTCGGAGATCCGCAGCAAGCCACGGAAACGCGCCATCAGCGTATCGGCCTCGGCCAGCACCAGGTCCAGTTGCATGGCCTGCGGCGAGCCTTCGCCGGCTTGCTGTTGCATGCGGTAAAGCTGCGCGCGCAGACGGGTCAGGGGCGTGCGCAGGTCATGGGCGATGTTGTCGCACACGCCCTTGACCTCGTTCATCAAGCGCTCGATGCGTTCGAGCATGGCGTTGACGATGGCGGCGAGCATGTCCAGTTCGTCACGCCGATTGGACAGTGGCAAGCGCCGGCTCAGATCGCCGGCGACGATGGCTTCGGCGCTGGCCTGAATCCCGCGAATGCGCCGCAATGGACGCCGGCGCAGCAAATACCAGCCGACAATGCCCGGCACGATGGTCAGGGTCATACCCCAGAACAAGGCGTGAAGGATGATCCGGGTCACGGCGAACAACGAACCGTTGTCGCGCACCAGCACCAGCCAGCGGCCGTCGAGGGTGCGGGTCGCCACGGCGTCGCAACTGTCGGCGGGCAGAGTCTGCTCGTCGCTGTCGTCGGAGGCATCGCAGTCGCGCAGCATGTGGATCTTGCCATCGAGCGGCAAACCGTCCGGAATGTCACGCAGGGCCCCGCTGAGGTAACGGTGTTGGGCATCGAACAGGCCGTAGGCGTCGATGCCGCGGATGTCGAAGGTCATGCTGACGGCGAGGGCGTCCACCAGTTGCTCGTCGGAGAAACGCGAAAACAGGTGCTGGCGTTGCATCAGCGAATGCTTGGCCAGGTTGTCCAGGTAAGCGGAAACCTCGTAGTACATGACCCCCATGAGGATCCCGCTCCAGATCACGAACAGCGAACTGTAGAGCGCCAGCAGACGGCTGCTGGAAGAGCGCCAGCCTTTAGACGGGTTCGGCAATGACATAACCCGAGCCTCGCACGGTCCGAATCAGTGGGGCATTGCCGGGTGGGTCGATCTTCTTGCGCAGACGGCCGATGTGTACGTCGATCAGGTTGGTGCCGGGGTCGAAGTGGTAACCCCAGACTTCCTCGAAAATCATCATCCGCGAGAGGATTTGCCCGGTATTGCGCATCAGGAATTCCAGCAGTTTGTATTCGGTGGGCAATAGCGTCAGCAGTTGACCGTCGCGGCTGGCTTCGTGGCTGATCAGGTTCAGTTCCAGATCCGCCACCCGCAACGTGGTGGCCTCGGCGGTGACGGTGTTCTGCCGACGCAGCAGGACTTCGACCCGGGCGGCCATTTCATCGGTGGCGAAGGGTTTGGTCAGGTAGTCGTCGCCGCCGGCGCGCAGGCCGCGCACGCGCTCATCGACGTCGGACAGGGCGCTGATCATCAGGATCGGTGTGGCCACGCCCATGGTCCGCAGGGTGGTAACGATCGCCAGGCCATCGAGCCCGGGCAGCATGCGGTCGAGGGTGATCAGGTCGTAGTTGCCGCTGACTGCACGCTCCAGCCCTTCGCGGCCATTGTCGACCCAGTCGACCTCGAGGCCGTGGCTACTCAGTTCGGCGACAATCTCCCGGGCGGTCACGGCGTCGTCTTCGATGGTCAAGATGCGGGTCATAGGGCTGGCCTGATTAAATGTTCACAACGTTGTGCGGCATTTTGCCAAGAAATGACCGCAGGCTTTCTAAATAAAAGTTCATGGAAATTCCGGGCTTCGGTCAATGCATAAAACCCGCTGAACAAAGTCGCTGCCACAAGGGAACGCAATCCCCTGTGGGAGCGAGCTTGCTCGCGATGGGGCCAGATCAGGCAACCTTTTTTTAATCGATCGGTGTACTCACAAACACATCAAGCCCTTCGGCATACGCCGTGAACGCAGCAATCCGCGGAAACTGCACCGCATTCACCTGATCCGGTACCACCAGATTGGTAAAACTCCAGGCCACGGCGAGGGTAATGCCATCCTGCTCAATCGAACCGTCAGTTTTCAGCGACTGCTTTTCCAGCTCCCGCTCAAGCGCCGAATAGGCTGCCGTCAATTGTCCTTCGACCCGCTGCACCCAGGGTTCGAATTGAATCTCCTGCGGCCGCAGATTGCGTTCGTAGTAAAGCTGCACGGATTTTTCGCTGGCGGCCAGGGCCAGGCCGATCAGGCGCAACGCGCGCAGACGCTGACCCGGTTCGACGGGCATCAGGCTGTTATCGGCCAGGGTTTCCAGGTAGTCGATGATCAGTGTCGAGTCCATCAACACCTCATCGTCATCCAGCACCAGGGTGGGTGCCTTGACCACCGGGTTGATCTGGCTGAATTGTTCGAAGTGGCGGAACACCGAGACCGATCGGTGTTCCAGCGCGATTCCCAGGCATTTGGCAGAAATGGCGGCGCGCCTGACATAGGGCGAGTCCAGCATACCGATCAGCTTCATGGTCCTTTCCTTTATATGGCCATTTCGGGAGGGACAACCTTAGCTGAGGTTCGCGGCCCTGCAAATGACCGTGAATTATGCCCGGTGCCAGCCGTTTGTCTTCTATATACAGCCGCTCGATTGAATTTCTTGCTATAAACGCACTCCGATTACCGCCTCAAAGCCTGCCTTAGAGCATTTTCCGGGCTTTGTCGGACAAATTCGCAGTCTTTTCGGTTGCTGAGGCCTCAAGTCGGCCGTAGACTGCCGCCCCTCGTAAATTGAGTGCCGGGTGGCGCTTGGAACAAACGGCGCCTTTCCGATGGCCTGCCCAGGTCTGCCGGAACGCTCCCTTATTCGCCTTAATGCACGTTTTTTTATAGAGATATCAATGACAAAGGACAAGTTGCTGGCCATGCCGGCGGATGACTACATGAATGCCGAGCAACATGCTTTTTTCTCCGAGCTGTTGCAGAACATGAAAGTCGAAACCCATGAGCGCATCGAACAGAACCGCATCGCCATCGAAAGCCTGGACACCCCGGCCGATCCGGCAGACGCGGCTTCGGTCGAAGAAGAGCGCACCTGGCTGGTGAACGCGATCGATCGCGACCAGCGCATGCTGCCTCAGTTGGAACAAGCCCTTGAGCGCATCAAGGAAGACAGCTTCGGCTGGTGCGACGACAGCGGCGAGCCGATTGGCCTCAAGCGCCTGCTGATCAGCCCGACCACCAAGTACTGCATCGAAGCTCAGGAACGTCACGAGCAAATCGACAAGCACCAGCGTCAGGCCTGATTCCGCGAGGCAGTCCATCAAGATGGACTGCCTTTGAAAAGATCGCAGCCTGCGGCAGCTCCTACGCAATTGAAGTAGGGCGCTGCCGCAGGCTGCGATCTTTGTTTTCTGCCGTCTTCGATTTCCCGGTTCTTCTATTGATCTGCTGCAACGTTCGCGACTAAAGGCTCATGGATAATGGCTTTATGGTGGCGTTTAATGCGAAGACAACAATTAGAAGTTTTACGGGGTAACGATGATGACGAGAGACGGGTCTCTGGTTGCGGCAGTGCCCGCACCCGTGCTGTTGCCGAAAAACCGCTGGTTGACGCCAACGCTGCAAAGCATCGCCCTGATGCTGTTGTTATGTGGCATGACGCTGGGCGGATGGTCGCTCTACTTTAGCCTGCCCCTGGCCGTATTGATTGTCTGGCTGCCTCGCCTGCGTTCGCGCGCGACTCCACAGGCTGCTGCCCCCGCCAACCCCGATGCCATCGGCGAGTTGACTCGCGATCTTTCCTGCACCACCAGCCATAACGCACTGTCGGCCGCCGGTGTGGCGTTTTCGGTTCGGCAACTGGCGGACAAACTGCAATCGCAGCTCACGGCGGCGGCACAGATCGTCAGCAATGCCGAGGTCATGATCACCACCGAACAGGCCACCTCGACCCTCAGTCGCCAGGCGCTCAGTGCCGCCAGCGAAGCCCATCAAAGCGGAGTGATCGGGCGTACGGAATTGATCGAGTCCATCGCGTGCATGCATCAGCTCAGCCAGCGCGCCAGCAACAGCCGTGAACTGATCGAAGCCTTGAGCCTGCGCAGCGATGATATCCAGCGGGTGACCCTGGTGATTCAGTCCATCGCCAGCCAGACCAACCTGCTGGCGTTGAACGCCGCGATAGAAGCGGCGCGGGCGGGGGAGCACGGTCGCGGGTTTGCCGTGGTGGCCGACGAGGTTCGCGGGCTCGCCGCACGCACGGCGACCGCCACGGGGGAGGTGGGCGAAATGGTGGCCGACATCCAGCAGCGAACGGCGCAGGTGGTGGAGCAGATCCGCCAACTGTCCAGCGACCTGGACTCCGGTGTCGAGCAGGTAGCGCGGACGGGGCAGCACCTGGAGAACATTGCCCGTCTGGCGGCCAGCGTCGAATCCCAGGTCGCAGAGATCGCCCAAGGGGCAGACACCAACTGCGTACAACTCGACAGCCTGTTTCACGCCATCGAGCAGATGCGCAGCGATCTGGTGGTCAGCGACCAGCAGACTCAGCGCCTGGCCCTGGCGGCGGTGCAAATGGAAGGGCAGGCCGAAACCATCAGCGAGCGTCTTGCCGAAGTGGGGCTGGATGACTATCACCAGCGAATCTATGACCTGGCCCGGGACGCCGCGAGCCAGATTGCAGCGCGTTTCGAAGCGGATATCGATGCCGGTCGAATCAGTCTCGACGATCTGTTCGACCGCAATTACCAGGTCATCCCCGATACCAGCCCGGCCAAGTACCAGACGCGTTTCGACCGCTACACCGATCAGGTTTTGCCAGCGATACAAGAACCGTTGTTACCGCGTCACGAAGGATTGGTGTTCGCCATCGCCTGCACCCAACAGGGTTATGTGCCGACCCATAACAAGGTGTTCAGCCAGCCGTTGACGGGAGATGCGCAGGTCGATGCCTTGCAGAACCGGACCAAACGCAAGTTCGCTGACCGAGCCGGGATCCGCTGCGGCAGCCATCAGAAGGCGGTGCTGCTGCAAACCTATACCCGTGATACCGGCGAGCTGATGCACGATCTTTCGGTGCCGATCATGCTCAAGGGCCGGCATTGGGGTGGTTTGCGCCTGGGCTACAAACCGGAAAAGCCGCGCTGAAAAACCCGGTCTGCCGAATGATTGTTGCAAATTCTGCAATTAAGCTGTGCAGGGTCTTGCTGTTTCCTCGGCGAAAAACTAATTAACATGCCTACTAATTAGGTAGCTAATTAAGTTCGGGGGGCAGCATGCAAGGCAAAGTTGATGTCGCGGTCATGATCGGCAGCGGGGTACCCGCCAATCTTCGCTCCATGGGGCGCAAGGTTTGCTGGGTCGTGTTGCTCAATGGCGAGCGCCGGGGCACGGCGTTCTCCAGTCGCGAAGAAGCGCAAGAGTGCAAGGCTGCCTGGCAGGCGCAATTGAGCGCCTGAAGTCCTGGCAGCCTGCATTGAGGTTGTCAGTGGGTCTGGTGCATGCGCAGGTTCAGGTCGTCGACCACCCGCGCCCAGTCTGCGTCTTCGCGAAGTTGTTCCTTGAGGAAGCCGGCCTGTTGCGGTGACCAGAACTCGGCGTCGATGAGTTTCTTGTTGTCAGCCAGGGAATGGCCGGCAATGAAGTCGTCGATCGCTTTCTGGCTGGAGTCCAGGCCGAGTTGGTCGAACAGGCCTTTCAAGTCGTGGGTCGGTGATTCCATCTTCATCTCCTTGCAGGTCATCAGTCGGGTCGAGGGACGAAGCGCACCCAGGATTCGAGGGCGCGGCAGCGGTGGAGTTCGATCGCGATGTTCAAGTGCAACAATGAGCATAGACTGCCAACCCGACCATCAGGCATTCAATGCGCCCGCATCGACCGCGGCCTTCAATTCCCTGGCCGATTCCTGGGCCGCGATGGCGGCGACATCCGGGGTTTTGAACCAGCGATCCTTTTCGACCTGGTGATACGTCACGGTCTTGAGCGGTGGTTTGGCGCGCATGACAATCACGGCCTGAAATTCACCCTCGACTTCTCTGGCTTCACCCCGGATAAAAAACTCGCCGATATCAAATTCCGTCACGTTGCAGACTTCCCTTGGAAATACATTGTTGTTGTCAACGCACCCGATTTTTGCGGATCCGTTTTATTGGGCGGGCAGTATGGCAGTAGTTGCCCGTCGACGGCTGAGATAAGTCGGCGGGCAGACGAAACGTCGATGGAAGCGAGCGCGGTGGGCATGTCAACCGTGTGACTCAAGGAGCCGGGCGAGGGCACAGGCTTCGTTATGATTGGCTCGGAAACCTCTTACACTGCCTGTAGAAATATCCTTGATGTGAAAGAAGGCAATGCCCGCCATTACCACCTGAAATCGCGGGCGGGTCGGAGCATCGGGCGCTGGTTCATGGAGGCCGGGCCCTGCCGGGGGCGGGTTCTGTGCTGTTTTCGAGTCAGGCACCAAGGGATAGGCAAAGTGTGTCAGCGTGCACATATGAAGTCCTTTTCATTGTTTTACCGACGTATGTACGTCGTTTTGGCTAGTCGCCAAGAGCATCGCTGCTCTAGAATCACCCTCACTGGTGGGGGAATGATGTTTATCTAAAGCAATTTTTTGCGGACGATATGTAGGAAAAGTTTTTTTCTCGATGAGATTTTTCCCTGAAGTTGATAGTCCATAATTTTCTGGCAGCAGGAAGGGTGTTTTCCTTCAGCCTGTGACGAATACCAGTCAGGACGACGCGAGTGACGTTCCAGTAGTCTTCTCAAACTTCGTGATGAATGAGTGCACTGCTCATTCAGGACTTTCAACCCGGGTTCTTTGGCTACACCTTCGGCATTGCCGCTTTTTTGGCTGTGCGTTCATTTTTCGCGCACGGCACCATTATTCAGATGTGGGGATGTTTCCTTGGCAGTAAGTAATCTCGATATGCATGCTTTGTTCGTGCTGGGTGATTTGCGCGCAAAGCTGGTCAAGCAGTTTCAGTCACGTTTCGTTTACATCACCGAACAGAACGCTGAAGGCATTTACATTGCCGAAATCGACACCGAATCAGCCCTGGTGGTGGACGACAAGCCCGGTCTCAAGCTCAAGGTCGGCGATCATTTCAGCGCGTCCGTGCTGCCCAGTCGTGAAGGCGGCAAGCTGGACATCAGGTTCCGCGACATCAAGCTGACGGTTTACGGAATTGGCGACTACGCCTTCGTGACCACGGCCGACGGTCAGGGGATCGTGTTCAAGGAAGGGCACAGCGTGGTGATGGTGTTCGCCGCCCATCAACAGTTGCAGGAAGGCCTGACCAAGACCCTCAAGGCCGTGACCGCCAAGGCGGCCAAATGGCGCAAGGGCGAGTTGGTGACCTTCAAGGCCAGCGAGTGATGACCCTGACCCGCGCCGATTTCCACGAACAGAACCTGGCCAGCGCTCAAGACGAAGCGCGGCGGTTGTTCGGGCAGAAGACCATTCTGCAAGGAGCCTGGCTGAACTGGGTGGCGTCACGGCTTTACCAACTGCAACCGGCGCCATACGCCAGCATGGTCAGGCGAGAGCTGATGCGTTTGCAGGAAACTTGCGAAAACTGACCCGCGCACCTCGAAAGCAGCAACCTCTACTACAGTCATTGGACTGAGTATTCAGAGGCTTCGCGGTCTACCGCCAGGCCATCCTGCTATTGCTGTGAACAGCATGAGGTGCAAAAGCATGAACGGATTTCGACGGTTGCTGGCTGCGGTCCTGGCCACTTTCGGTTTGCTGGCGACACCCGCCCCGGCGTCTGCCGCCCAGGCACCGATCCACTTCGCCGACCTGAACTGGGAAAGCGGCAGCCTGATTACCGATGTCCTGCGCATCATAGTCGAGAAGGGCTACGGGCTGCCGACCGACACCTTGCCGGGCACCACCATCACCCTGGAAACCGCGCTGGCCAACAATGACATCCAGGTCATTGGCGAAGAGTGGGCCGGTCGCAGCCCGGTCTGGGTCAAGGCGGAAGCCGAAGGCAAGGTCGTCAGCCTCGGCGACACGGTCAAGGGTGCTACCGAAGGCTGGTGGGTGCCGGAATATGTGATCAAGGGCGACCCGGCCAAGGGCATCAAGCCGCTGGCGCCGGACTTGCGCAGCGTCAGCGACCTGCCGCGTTACAAAGACGTGTTCAAGGACCCGGAAGCCCCGACCAAGGGACGTTTCCTCAACAGCCCTATCGGCTGGACCTCGGAAGTGGTCAACAAGCAGAAGCTCAAGGCGTATGGGCTGGACGACAGTTACGTGAATTTCCGCAGCGGGTCGGGCGCGGCACTGGATGCAGAGATCAGCTCGTCAATTCATCGTGGCAAGCCGGTGCTGTTTTACTACTGGTCGCCCACGCCGTTACTTGGCCGCTTCAAGCTGATTCAACTCGAAGAGCCGCCGTTCGACGCCGAAGCCTGGAAGACCCTGACCGACGCCGATAACCCCAATCCACAGCCGACCCGTTCCCTGGCCTCCAAGCTGTCGATCGGTGTGTCCGCCCCCTTCCAGAAGCAATATCCGCACATTGCCGAGTTCTTTGCCAAAGTCGATTTTCCAATCGATCCGCTGAACAAGGCGCTGGCCGAGATGAGCGAGAAACATACGCCACCGCGCCAGGCGGCGCAGGCGTTCATGAAGGCTCATCCAGACGTCTGGCGGGCCTGGCTGCCCAAGGACGTGGCGGATAAAGTCTCCGCCGCCCTGTAGGCGCTGTCGCAGGTCGGGATCTTTTGATCTTTGTCATGAAAAAGCAAAATCAAGACATCTCAGCCTGCGCTAGCTCCTACAATGTTCGGCTCATATCCCTTTCAAGGAACTCTGAACCATGACCCTGTTGTTGGCTCAGTCGCTGGTGACGATCTTCATCGTGATCAGTCTGGTGCATGTTTATTGGGCGTTGGGTGGCGAGTGGGCGGCGGTGGCGGTGGTCCCGCAAGTACCGCAGGAGGGCAGTGCGCAACTGAGGCCGGCGTTCAAGCCGCGAGGCTGGATCACGCTGGTGGTGGCCGGACTGTTGCTGTTGATTGCCATGCTGGTGTGCTTGCGGGTGGGTTGGTGCCTGCCACCCTTGCATCACCGGTCGTTGCAGTGGGTGATCAGCACGATCGCGATTTTGCTGTTTGCCCGGGCCATTGGCGATTCGGAGCTGGTGGGTTTTTTCAAAGAGGTCAAAGGCTCGAAGTTCGCCCGGCTCGACACCTGGGTTTACTCGCCGTTGTGTGTGGTGTTGGGGGCAGGGTTGTTGGCGGTGGCCTGGGTCTGAGACAGACCGGTCCTGATGCATTGACAGGTCTATCGCCTTCGCGGGCAAGCCCGCTCCCACAGGGTTCAGCGCAATCCCTGTGGGAGCGGGCTTGCCCGCGAAGAGGCCGGCCCAGGCACTAAAAATCCTTGGTCTAACTGCCGCTCTCACTCCGCCGGCTGCTCACCTCAGCCGGCACATCATCCCCGGCCATGCGTTTGCGAAACAGCGCCGCCCGGGCCAGCAGCAGTGTCGTCACCGGTACGGTAATCGCCAGCAGGATCGGAATCAGCCAGGCGTGCAAGACCGGCGCGGACTTGAGCGCCGAAAAATAGATGATCGAAGCCAGCGCCACGCACCAGGTCCCGAGCGTCGAGGCCAGAGCCGGTGGGTGCATGCGCTGGAAGTAGTCCTTCATGCGCAACAGGCCCGTGGCGCCGATCAACGCAAACAGGCTGCCGAGCACCAGCAGGATCGCCACCGGGATTTCCACCCACATCGACATTGGCGTATTCATTCGATCACCTCACCGCGCAGCAGGAATTTCGCCAGGGCGAACGAGCCGACGAAACCGAACAGTGCGATCAGCAGCGCCGCCTCGAAGTAAGTGTCACTGGCATAACGAATGCCCAGCGCCAGCATCATCAGCATCGCGACAATGTACAGATAGTCCAGCGCCAGAACCCGGTCCTGGGCCGACGGCCCCTTGAACAGGCGGATCAGGGTCAGGATCATCGCCAGGGAAAAGAAGAACAGACTCAGCAGGATCGCGTTCGACAGCAAGGGGCTCATTCGAAGATCTCCATCAACGGACGTTCGTAGGTCGCCTTGAAGTGCTGGATGAACAGCGCCTCGTCCTCCAGGTCGAAGACGTGCAACAGCAGAATGCTGCGATCCAGTGCCAGCTCCGACCAGACCGTACCCGGCACCACCGTAGTGATCATCGACAGCGCGGCCAGGCCGTTGGCGTCACGCAAGTCCAGCGGCACCTTGATGAATTGCGAGCGGGGCGGGCGGCGACCGGCATTGAGCACGCCCCAGGCCACGGCGAGGTTGGACACCAGTACATCGCGCCCGACCAGCAGGACCAGACGCAGGATTACCCAGGGGCGACGGATGCGCACCGGCAGCGGACGCAGCCTGCGCATCATCAATGGCGCCCAGAACCCCAGCACGGCACCCAGCAGCAAATTGCCGGGGCTTGTCGAAAGGTTCAGCAACAGCCACAGCAACCACAAGGCCAGCGACAGCAACGGTGCCGGAAACAGGCGCTTCATGGTTGCACCTCCAACGGGGGCGCTTTGGCCGACGGGTTCGGTACGACGCGCGTGTCGAGCACCGCCATCACGTATTGCTGGGGGTTGTACAAGGCATCGGCGGCGGCCTGGGTGTAGCGCAGCAACGGGTCGGCCTTGAAGGTCAGCGCAATGCTCAGGCCCAGCAGCGCAAAGATCGGCACGCATTCCAAGCGTCGCAACAGGGGCGATGGCCGTTCCGCTGGCGTCCAGAAGCGCTGGATGCCCAGGCGCGAGAAGGCGATCAGCGACGCCAGCCCGGACACAATCAACAACACCAACAGGCCCCACGCGGCGTTGGAAACCGGTGTGTCGCCGCTGTTGCCCAGGCCGAGCGGATTGAGCAGGGCACCGATCAACCCGAGTTTGCCGATAAAACCGGAGAGCGGCGGCATGCCGATGATCAGCAAGGCGCAGGCGATGAAGCTCAGTCCGAGAAACGCCATGGTCCAGGGAATCACCTGGCCGACCACGGCTTTCTGGTCGTCGTCGAGGTTGGTGCCTTTGGGTGGATGCAGGGATTCCAGTGGGCGGGGCAGCAGTTCGGTTTCATCTTCGAGCTGGATTTCGTTGGCCGAACGCGAGCGTTCGATCAGCTCGGCCAGCAGGAACAGCGCGCTCAACGCCAGGGTCGAGCTGAACAGATAGAACAGCGCCGCACCGACCAGGTTCGGCTGGGCGAAACCGATGGTCGACAACAGAATGCCCGCCGATACCAGGATGCTCAGGCTGGCCATGCGTTCCAGGCGTTGCGCGGCGAGGATCGCAATGGCGGCGCAGACGATGGTCGCCATGCCGCCGTAGATCAGCCAGTCGCCGGCAAAGAACGCCGATGCCCCGGCCTGGGCGGAGAACAGCAGCGTCCACAGGCGCAGCAAGGTGTAGACGCCGACCTTGGTCATGATCGCGAACATTGCCGCCACCGGCGCGCTGGCCGAGGAGTACGCCGGCACCAGCCAGAAGTTCAGCGGCCACATGCCGGCCTTGGCCAGGAACGCGACGGCCAGGATCCCCGCGCCGGCGTGAAGCAAGCCGCGATCAGCTTCGGTCACCAGCGGGATTTTTACCGCCAGGTCGGCCATGTTCAGCGTGCCGGTGACCCCATAGATCAGCGCCGCGCCAATCAGGAACAGCGACGAGGCCAACAAGTTGATCGAGATGTAATGCAGCCCCGACGACACCCGCGCCCGGCCCGAGCCGTGGAGCATCAAGCCGTAGGACGCGGCCAGCAGCACCTCGAAGAACACGAACAGGTTGAACAGGTCGGCAGTGAGGAACGCACCGTATAGGCCCATCAACTGGATCTGGAACAGCGCGTGAAAACTCGAACCTGCACTGTCCCAGCGTGCCATGGCAAACAGCAGGGCGCTGACGCCGATGATGCCGGTCAGCACCAGCATCAGCGCCGACAGGCGATCGACCACCAGCACCAGGCCGAACGGCACTTGCCAGTTGCTCGGCAGGTACACGCCGATGGAGCCGGGCACGCCGGTGGTTTGTGTCCATTGCAACAACGCCACGGCAATGCCCAGCCCGAGCAGGCTGGAGAACAGGTTGATCCTGGCCTTGAGCGGGCGGTGCTTCTCGCCGAGCATCAGCATGATTGCGGCAGTCAGCAGCGGCAGCAGAATGGGTGCGACGATCAGGTGAGTCATCGCCATCATTCTTTGGGCTCCCGGCCATCCACATGGTCGGTGCCGGTCAGGCCCCGGGAGGCCAGCAGCACCACCAGGAACAGCGCGGTCATGGCGAAGCTGATGACGATCGCCGTCAGCACCAGTGCCTGCGGCAATGGGTCGGTGTAGTGCAGAAGATCCTGCGGCACGCCGTCCTTGATGATCGGTTCCTTGCCGATGAACAGGCTGCCCATGCTGAAGATGAACAGATTGACGCCATAGGACAGCAGGCACAGGCCCATGACCACCTGGAACGTCCGTGGGCGCAGGATCAGCCAGACGCCGGACGCGGCCAGTACGCCGATGGCGATTGCGATGACTTCTTCCATCAGACGGCTCCCTTGGCGGTAACGGATTTGGGCTGGGCAGCGGTTTTGTGGCCGCGCACCGATTGGTGGGCAAGGGCGGTGAGGATCAACAGGGTCGAGCCGACCACCACGCCGTACACACCGATGTCGAAGAACAGCGCGCTGGCCAGGTGAATGTCACCCAGCAGCGGCAACGAGAAATGCCAGGTGTGGGTGGTCAGGAATGGATAGCCGACCAGCATCGCACCCAGCCCCGTGGCGGTGGCAATCATCAGTCCCGTGCCCATCCAGCGCAGTGGCCGCAGGCTCATTTGCGCCTCGACCCACTGCGTGCCGGCGACCATGTATTGCAGGATGAACGCCACCGACATCACCAGCCCGGCGACAAAGCCGCCGCCCGGTTGATTGTGCCCGCGCATGAACAGGTAGAACGACACCACCAGCGCCACCGGCAACAGCAGGCGCACCAGCACCGCCGGTACCATCATGAAACCGAGCGCGGTGTCGCTGGCGTGACGCGGGTTGACCAGGTCGGTGACCACATCCGGTGCGAGCAAGCGTTGCTGGGCCGGCAGTTGCAGGCTTTCTTTCGGCGGACGGAAGCGGCGTAGCAGGGCGTACACGGTCAGGGCCACCGCCACCAGCACGGTGATTTCACCGAGGGTGTCGAAACCACGGAAGTCCACCAGCATCACGTTGACCACGTTGCTGCCGCCGCCTTCGGGCAAGGCGCGACTGAGGTAGAAGGAGGAAATATCGTTGGGGGTCTGGCGCGTCAGCATGGCGTAGGCCAGCAATGCCATGCCGACACCGACCGAGGTCGACAGCAGCAAGTCGCGGACACGCCGTACCCGTGCCCGACGCAAGCTGCCGGGCAAAGGCGAGACTTCTTCGATCCGGCGTGGCAGCCAGCGCAGGCCGAGCAGGATCAGCACCGTGGTCACCACTTCGACGGCCAGTTGGGTCAGGGCCAGGTCCGGCGCGGAAAACCAGACGAAGGTGATGCAGGTCATCAGGCCGCAGACGCTGACCATGGTCAGGGCCGCGAGCCGGTGGTACTTGGCCTGATAGGCCGCGCCAAGGGCACAGGCGATGGCCAGCAACCACAAGGTGACGAAGACGATCGACCCGGGGATTTTCGGCCGGTCACCCCAGTGAAGGCTGCTGTGCAACATGGGAATCAGCCCGGCCAGCACGGCGGCGAGTACCACCAGGAACAACTGCATTTGCAGGCGTTTGGTGCCGATCCGCGGTTCCAGGCGACGGGCCAGGCGCATGATGGCGACCAGCGCGTATTCGAACAGGTGCTTGCCGTCCAGGCGCCCGATGACGGGCGGGCGGTCGAAACGCCCGCGCTTGAATTGATTGCGCAGCAGCAGGTAGAGCACGGAGCCGCAGGACAAGGCGATCAGGCTCATGATCATCGGCGCGTTCAGGCCATGCCAGATGGCCAGGCTGTACTCGGGCAGCGTGCCGCCAACCACCGGTTGCGCCGCCGCCGCGAGCAGCGGGCCGACTATCTGGGCGGGGAAGATCCCCACCAGCAGGCAGGCGAACACCAGCAATTCGACCGGCGCGCGCATCCAGCGTGGTGGCTCGTGGGGCGTGTGGGGCAGGTCGGTCGCGGGCGGGCCGAAGAACACATCCACGGTGAAACGCAGGGAGTAAGCCACGCTGAAGGTACCGGCAATCGTTGCCACGATCGGCAGGCTCAGTTCGACCCAGCGTGTGGCATTGATGAACACGGTTTCGGCGAAAAACATCTCTTTGGAAAGGAAACCGTTGAGCAACGGCACGCCGGCCATCGAAGCGCTGGCGACCATGGCCAGGGTGGCGGTAAATGGCATCAGCTTGTACAGGCCGCTGAGTTTGCGGATATCGCGGGTGCCGCTTTCGTGGTCGATGATGCCGGCGGCCATGAACAACGAGGCCTTGAACGTCGCGTGGTTGAGAATGTGGAACACCGCGGCGACGGCGGCCAGCGGGCTGTTCAAGCCGAGCAACAGGGTGATCAGGCCCAGGTGGCTGATGGTCGAGTAGGCCAGCAATCCCTTGAGGTCGTTCTGGAACATCGCGCAATACGCCCCGAGCAACAGGGTGCAGGCACCGGCGCCACTGACGATGTAGAACCATTCTTCACTGCCCGACAGCGAGGGCCATAGCCGCGCGAGCAGGAAGACCCCGGCCTTGACCATGGTCGCCGAATGCAAATACGCCGACACGGGCGTCGGCGCGGCCATGGCGTGGGGTAGCCAGAAGTGAAAGGGGAATTGCGCACTTTTGCTCAGTGCGCCGATCAGGATCAGGGGCAACAGGATCGGGTAGAGGGCATGGGCACGAATCAGCTCGCCGGCGGCCAGGACCTTGTCCAGGTCATAGCTGCCGACCACATGGCCGAGCAGCATGACCCCCGCCAGCAGGCACAAGCCGCCCGCACCGGTCACCATCAGCGCCATGTAGGCGCCGCGCCGGGCATCGGCGCGATGGTGCCAGTAGCCGATCAACAGGAACGAGAAGAGGCTGGTCAGCTCCCAGAAAAAAACGATCTGGATCAGGTTGCCGGAGATCACCAGCCCAAGCATGGCGCCCATGAAGGCCAGGAAAAACGCGAAGAACCGCGGCACCGGATCGTTCGGCGACATGTAGTAGCGGGCGTACAGCGAAACCAGGGTGCCGATGCCCAGCACCAGCATGGAGAACAGCCAGGCGAAACCGTCCATGCGCAGGACGAAGTCCAGGCCCAGGCTGGGCAGCCATGAAAACTCTTCGCGAATGACGCCGCCATGGGCGATCCGCGGGTACAGGAAGGCGACCTGAACGGTGCCGATCAGGGCGATCAGGCCAGCCAGCAGGGATTCGGCGTTACGGGCATTGTGCGGCAACACGGCCGCCAAACAGCTGCCTACGAAAGGCAGAAGCAGTAGAACTATCAGGGACATAGGCTTCTAATCTGCGGAAGTTTGTGAAGCATCATACGTGCCAGCTCCCGGATCACCAAACGCCAAGCTGTCGCAGAATCCTACACGGTAGACGGAAAAGCCCTGTTTAACATTGTTTCAGAGAGGGGGTGTCTGGACCGGCCCCTTCGCGGGCAAGCCCGCTCCCACAGTGTCCGCGTCGTAAACAAGTTATGTGAACGCCTCTGAACCTGTGGGAGCGGGCTTGCCCGCGAAAGCAATCGATCATGCACCGCTGAATTAGCGGTTCAACCCTGTGTTTCCCGCTCCAGCTCTTCTTCTACCGCAGCAGCCTTACCCTTGGTCTTCAGCTCACTGACAATCACCGCCGCCACAATCAACCCGGCCCCGACCAGGGCAATGGCCGGCAAGCGCTCCCCGGCAATGCGCCCGACAATCCCGGCCCATACCGGCTCGCCGGCATAGATCAATGTGGCGCGAGTCGGTGACACGCTTTTCTGCGCCCAGTTCATCGCCACCTGAATCGCCGCGCTTGCCGCCCCAAGACCCAGCGCGCTGCACAGCAGCAACCAGGAGAAGTCCGGTATGGCCTCGTTGGTCGGCACCACCATCAGGAACGACAGCGCCGAAGTGACGGCCAGTTGCACCACCGTCACCCGGCGCACATCGACCTGGCCGGCATAGGTGCTGATCAGGATGATTTCGGCCGCAATGGCCACGGCGCTGATCAAGGTGGCGATTTCACCGGGGCTGAAATTGAACGACGCACCGGACGGCCCAGACAGTAGCATCAAGCCGGTAAAGGCCAGCATGATGCCGATGCTCGGCATCAACCCCGGACGCCGCCCCAGCACCAGCCATTGCAGCAACGGCACAAACGGGACGTACAGCGCGGTAATGAATGCCGATTGGCTGCTGGGAATACTCTGCAACCCGACCGTCTGCAAGCCGTAACCGAGCATGATGGCCACGCCGATGAACGCCCCGGCCTTGAGTTCGAACAGGGTCAGGTCGCGCAGGTGACGCCAGGAAAACAGGGCGACGATGCTCGCGGCGGCGGCAAAGCGCAGGCCGACGAAAAACATCGGGCCGCTGACGGTCATCGCATGCTGTACCAGCAGGAAGGTACCGCCCCAGACCATGGTGATCAGCACCAGCACGCATTCGGCCTTGCTGAACCTTGTAAAGCGGGAGGAAGCCTTTGGGGAGTTCATCGACGTCATGACCTTGCACGCTACTGGAGGGGGACGCACAATGCGTCGAATGTTGCGCAGTATACTGCCCAACCCTACTCAGTGAGCAATATAGTGCACAAAGATTCTACCCAACGGGCATCGGTCCTCCAGCACGTCAGTCAAAATGTCCGCCGATTGCGTCATGCCGCCGACTTGAGCCAGACGGCGCTGGCGGAAAAGTCCGGTGTCAGCCGTCGAATGCTGGTAGCGATCGAGGCGGGGGAAAAGAACGTCAGCCTGACCACCCTCGACCGCGTCGCCGAAGCCCTCGACGTTGCCTTCAGTGATTTGATCCAGGCGCCCGACGCCCGGGATCCCAGCCGTATCAACGAGCTTGCCTGGACCGGCACGATTCCCGGCAGCAGGGCGGTGTTGCTCTCCAAGGCCCAGGCCAGCCGCGAAGTCGAGCAGTGGGAATGGTGCCTGCAACCGGGCGAGGTGTATCCGTCGGAGCCGGACGCCGATGGCTGGAGCGAGCAGATTTATGTCTTCGAAGGCTGCCTGACCGTTATGCTAGGCGACCGGCCGCAGAGTATCGCGGCGGGTGAATTTTTCATGTTCGCCAGCAACCAGCCGCACTGTTATCGCAACGACGGGGCGGTGGCGGCGAAGTTTGTGCGTAATGTGGTGATCTGAACAGGGAGTGCACGATGGGCCATAGCTTGACCAATGACGCCGACATCCTGATTGTCGGTGGTGGCCTCAGTGGCGCGATGCTGGCGGCGCAGTTGATGCGCCGGCCGGGCCGGTGCCGGGTGCTGGTGATCGAGCCCCGGGCCGAGTTGGGGCGGGGCGTAGCCTACAGCGCGGTGGAACTGGGCCATACGCTCAATGGCAATGCGGCGCGGGTGAGTGTCGACCCGGACAACGCCGACGACTTTACCCAATGGCTGAGCGAGTACATCGAAGCGGGCGGCTGGCCGGAATCGGATCAGCAGCAGGTGCCGGTCGGCGAACTGTTTCCGCCACGGGGAATTTTCGGCCTGTACGCCCGCCAGCGACTGGCAGACGCGCAGGCGCTGGGCGCATTGAACGGTTCGACGGTCGAGCATGTGCAGGCCGAAGTGGTCGATTTGCAAGCCGATACAGACGCCGTGCGGTTGACCTTGAGTGATGGCCGAAGCTTGCAGGGCGCTTTTGCGGTCTTGGCCACCGGGATGTTTCCCGCCGCGTGCACGCCACAAACCCGATCCTGCGGCTTGAACGCTGCAGCCCTTGATCCGTGGGACGTGGCGGCCATGCAGCGGCTCGACCCGCAATCGACGGTCATGATCATCGGCTCGGGCCTGACCATGGTCGACGCCGTGGTGTCCCTGGATCAGGCCGGGCATCGCGGGCCCATCGAAGTGTTTTCCCGCCATGGCCTGCGGCCCCATGTACGTCGCCAGCCACCGGCCTGGGTGGATTTTCTCGCGCAGGATCAGCGCATCCGCACACCTCGCCAGTTGATGCGCGAACTGCGTCGGCACTGTCGGGACGCCATCGCCCAGGGTATCGACTGGCAGGCGCCACTGAACACGGTGCGGCCACACATCGGTCGCTTGTGGCAACAGGCGACGGACGTGCAGCGTCGACAGTTCGTGCGGCATGTGCGGCCGTGGTGGGAAAGCCATCACCACCGCTCGTCACCCCTGAGTGCCGAACTGGTGGAGCGTTTGTATGAAGAAGGGCGGTTACGTATTCACGCCGCCTCGTTCGAGGGGCTTGAGCGTTCGGCGGGCGACGGCGTCAGTATCCGCCTTCGGCGACGCGGTGAGGCACACACCTGTGTCGTCAGCGCTGGCGCCCTGATCAACTCCAGTGGTATCGAATATGACTGGCGCCGGGTCGCGCGGCCGTTGCCCCGGCAACTGCTCGCCCGTGGCCTGGTCCGACCGGGGCCGTTGGCCCTGGGCATCGCCGCAGAGGTCGATGGCGCGGTCCTGAGCGCCGAGGGTGAGCCCGCCAGCCGGCTGTTTGCCATGGGCCCGCCGTTGCGCGGCATGTGGTGGGAAAGTACGGCCGTCTCTGATGTGGTGAGCCAGGCCAAGGCGCTGGCCGAGCGGCTGGTGCGCTAAGGCCCCTGACGTACGGCCCCTCGCTGAGGCTCGGGGTTCCTTCGCTCCGGCATTCATCCTGCCGAGGGGGCGGGTGGATCAAGATCAAGAGCTGCAGGCGAGCTAACGCTCGGCCTGTTGAGTGGTGAGAGGCGTTTGTGTACGCCGAACCCCTGTGGGAGCGGGCTTGCCCGCGAAGGCGGCCTGCCAGTCGATCGAAACCTTTCAGATGTACTGAGTACCTGTGGGAGCGGGCTTGCCCGCGAAGGCGGCCTGCCAGTCGATCGAAACCTTTCAGATGTATTGAGTGCCTGTGGGAGCGAACTTGCTCCGGGCGGCGTTCCTACGATGGCGGCTTACGAGCCAACCATTCACGTGCAGTTGTCCCAGCCCATTGGATTGAGCTTGGTCGGGCACCGCTCCAGTGATGGCAGCCAGACCACCGCTGGATTGCATCCATCAATGCACCCGGCAAAAAACCGCGTCCCCCACCCGATGCCGCGGTTTTCCATAGGGTTGAAGCCGGCCCCATCAACCAACGTGGCTGATGGGGCGGGGGCTCAGTTGGCGATCACCGGCACCGTCCGCACGGAGCCTTGGGACGAGGTGATCGTGGCGGTCGGGTTCGCCGACGGAACCACCGTGGTGGTGTTGTTCACCGTCAACTTCCAGCGTCCATTCGCCGGGACGGTGGTGGTGCCCAGGGTGACCAGCCCGGTCGGCGTGGTGACCTTGATGGTGATGGTGTTGCCGGTGGTCACCGATGAGGTGCCGGCAAAGTTCCAGGTGAAGCGGTTATTGGAGCGGGCGCTCACCGTTGCGCTGGTCACTGCGAAGGTTTCCGCAACAGGCCGTGGCGAAACCTGCACCGTGACCGTGGCCGGCGACGTCGACAGGGCGCCGAAGCTGTCCCGGGCGATGTAGGTGAAGGTCGTGGTGAAGGCCGTGGTGACGGTGGTCGGCGGGGTGTAGGTGAGCACCGTGCCGTTTCTGCTGACGGTGCCGCGACCTGCCGGTGGTTGAGTGAAGCTGGCGACCGCCAGGGGCAGGTTGCCTTCCGGATCGGTGTCGTTGGCCAGCACGTTGATTGGAATCGCCACACCCAGTGTCGTGACGGCATCGGCCACTGCCACCGGAGGCCGGTTAGGCGCCACGGTAATGGTCACGGTTGCCGCTGTCGTCGAGGCCAGGCCTTTGATGTCCTGGGCCTTGTAGGTGAAGGTCGTGGTCAGCGGCGTGTTGACGACAGCGGGAGGGGTGTAGACCACCGACGTAGTGCCGCTCAATGCCACGGTGCCCTGGCCGGTGGCCGGTTGGGTCAGCGCAGTGATGCTCAGTGGCGTATTGCCGTCCGGGTCCCTGTCGTTGGCCAGCAGGTTGAGGGTGATTGGCACGCCGAAGCTGGTGCTGCCGGTATCGGCGACGGAGATCGGTGCCTGGTTCGCGCCGGTGTCCGGTGCAGTGCCGACGACTACGACCGGCTCGGTGTCACTGCCGCCGGCGGCGGATTTCACCGTCACGGTTGCAGGGGGCTGGGTCAGGTCAGCCACCGTCAGGCGTTGCAGGATGCCGGTTTTCGACAGCCGTCCGTAACCCTGGGCGACCATGTCCGGGACCACCACTTCGTCCGTGGAGGTGGCCTCGATCAGCAGGCTGTGGTTGCTCCAGCTGTAACGGGCGGTCTGGATTTTCACCACGTCCGAGAGTTTGCTCGACACCGCGGTCGGGCGGGTGGTCCCGGCGGGGTTGGTGGCGGTGACCACCACGACCGGCGGCACCGTCCCGTTGGCCAGCAGATGCTGGGCGAAGAACACGCCGTTGTTATCGCCCACCATGTTGGTCTGGCAAGGCGACACAGGTGGGCCGGGGACCAGGGCGATGCTTTCGCGAAAGCACAGGGCCGAGCCGATGGCGGCTTTGGCAAACACTTCGACCCGGGTGTTGTTGCCGCCGGTGCCGGCTATGCGGCGGTAGGTGGCCCGGGTCATGTCCACGGTGGTTTGCGCGCGGTTGTCGAGCACCTTGCCGGACAGGGTGAAGAGGTTGGTCTGGAGGGTCCCGGCCGGCCCCTGGATGCGTACGAAGTTGGTGTTGTTGGGGCTGCCGGTCACGGCTTCGGTGAGGTTGGGGTCGCCGACGAAGGTTTCGACGGCGCCGGTGTCCGGGTTCACCTCGGTGTAGGGGCCATTGACGCTGCGCAGGAACGGCCCGATCGCACCGTTGACCGCACCGCTGAAAACCCCCGGCGCGCCGATGCCGACGTCCCTGGTGATGTTGATCGCACGACGGCCGGGGGTGGTGACGTTGACCGTTTCCACGCCATAGGGGTGGGTAATGGTGTAGGTCCCGGCAACGGGAATGTTCACCCGCATCCGAATCCGCGCGAAGCTGATCTGGTCGCCATCGAGGGGGTTGCCACCGGCAAATGCGGCCTCGATCCCGGCGACATAGGCGTCCATGCCATAGCCGGCGGAGTTGTTGGGGATGCTGGTCTCGGCCAGGAACCAGAAGGCTTCGTCCGGCCAGTTATCCGGGAACACCATCGGCAGGGTGTCGTCGAAAATGCCCGGTGTCGGCAGCAGGGTGCACATGTAGGCCGGTGGCACGCTGGCTGCCACCCGCGAGCTGGCGGCGCGGGACTGGCACAGCTCCATCGACAGTTGATTATTGTCCTGATACCAGATCGGGAATTTCCCGGTGGCAAAGGTGTAAGGGCCGGGATCGACGGCGGCGAGTTGCGCCAAAGCACTGCCGGTCAGCGATAGAGTCAGTCCCAGGGCGTTGAGCGCCAGGCGTGGCCATTTGTTCATGATGCCTCCTGATGAGGATCCGGGCATGTGGGCGTTCATTGCACGATGACCACTTCTTCGGTATCGCTGCCGCCATTGGAGGACGACACACGAACCTGGGCTGGCGGAATCGGCGAGATGCCGGTGGCCAGGCTTTTCACGGCCCCGTCACCACTCAGGGCGCCGATGGCGATACCGGTGCCGGAGGTGGCGGTGAGCACCGGTGGCGACGTTTCATCGCTGGTCGAGGCCACGATGGTGATTTGCCCGGTGCTCAGGCTGTACTCGGCGCGAGAGATCGTCACCAGGTCGGTCAGCGGCATGGGCAAAGTGGTCGGCGTGCTGCTGGCGATGGCCAGGTGGTTGTCGGCGGTCACCTGCAAGGTGCTCGGCAGCGTCGGATTGTTCGGCGACTGCGCATACCAGTGGCCGGTGGTGTTCGCCTCGGTGAAGTTCAGCACCGGGTTGTTGCTGTCCAGGGTCACGGTGGCCGGTGGCGGCGGGGCCAGCACGAACACGTCCTGCTGGGCCACCGGGGCGCTGGTGCCGGCCTGTCGCGAGTAGGTGCTGCGCTCGGCGATCACCGGGGTCGGCCGGGCCACATTCGACAACTTGCCGGATACGGCGAAGAGGGTGGTGCGCAAGTCCAGGCCATTGGGGCCTTCGATGCGCACGTAGTTGGTGTTGAACGGGCTGCCGGTGACGGCTTCGGTGAGGTTCGGATCGCCGACGAATTGTTCGGCCTGGCCAGTGCTCGGGTTGGTCTCGGTGTAGGGGCCATTGACGCTGCGCAGGAACGGCCCGACGTCGCCCTTGAGCGCGCCGTTGTAGGTTTTTGGCGCACCGATGCCAATGTCCCGGGTCATGTTGATCGCCCGCCGGCCGGGAGTGTCGACGTTGAACACTTCGACGCCGTAGGGGTGGGTGATGACGTAAGTGCCCGCGGTGGGCACGTCGATGCGAACACGGATACGGGCGAAGCTGATCTGGTCGCCCTCCAGTGGATCCCCACCACTGAAGGCTGCTTCGAGCGCCGAGACATAGGTCAGGTCGATGCCTCGGGCGGCATCGACGATGGTCGTTTCGCCTGTTGCCCAGAACGCTTCGTCGGGGAAATTGCTCGGGAAGACCAACGGTTGGGTGTCATCGAAAATGCCGGGATTAGGAATCAGCGAGCACATGTAGGTCGGGGCGCCTGGAGCGCTGGCAACACGGGAACTGACAGCCTTTGATAAACACAGGTCAAGGGTTCGGCCGTGGCTGTCTTGATACCAGGCGGCGAAATTGCCATTGGCTGGCAGGTAGGGCCCGGGGTCTACGGCAAACAGCGCTGCCTGGGCAATGCCTTGGGCTAGAGCGGTCATAACCAGGGCGGTCGCGGTTTTGCACAGTAACGGGTGCATGGGTATTCCCTCTGTCGAAGTACCTGCCCCTTGGGGATGGGCAGTTGGCAGGGAGTTCGGCAACTTCCATACCAATCGGCGAAAACGCCCGTGAGAAGCCCGCAGTAAAGGCCTTGGCGCAGTCACTGGCGGCAGATCGGGACATTATGGTTCGGGCAGCAGTCCCCGACTTTGGGGGGGCGGGGCCGCGGGGTGGGTGGGAATCGCAGTCCCCAGGTTCGGGCAATCGGCTATGGCTGGGCTATAAACCTATAGGGGTTTTCCGGGAACCGTGTCCATGAACACAATCGCCAAAGTACTTGCGACCGACAGCGAAGTTCGCTTGAACACGCGCAAGGAGCCGTTCAATCTGCTGCGCTGGTTTTCGCTGATCAGCATGGTGGTGATCGGCACGGTGGCGGTGGCGCTGGGGGCGGTGTCCTCGCGGTTCGTGATTACCGAAAGCGTGCAGCGCGATGCGCTACTGACCTCACAATTCATCCAGGCGATTGCCTCGACCGAGGTGCGCCAATTGTCGATTCCCAACGTCCGGACCATGGGCGAGTTACTCGACCCACGAAAAGACAAGGACTTTCCTGACGTCGACCCGCTGTCCCGTGCCAGTGCCCGTGATGATTTCCTCGACCATATCGCAAATTTGCCGGACGTGATCCTGGCCAACATCTATGCCCCCGACCGCATGGTGATCTGGTCGACCAACCCGGCCTTGATGGGCACTACGATCCATGACGATGAAGACCTCGACCGGGCATTCAACTCGAAAATTTCCGTATCGACCAGTTACCACGATGTGGACAAAACCCGCATGGAGCAGAAGTTCCTGGAACCACCCAAATACACCTTCATCGAAAACTACATTCCCCTGTTCGACGCCGATGGCAACACCGTCACGGCAATGGTCGAGATCTACAAGGAGCCGCAGGACCTGATCAACCGCATGGAGCGCGGGTTGGTGCTGATCTGGCTGGCAACCGCCCTGGGCGGTGGTCTGATTTACCTGGGGTTGTACTGGATCGTGCGGCGGGCGGCGATCCTTCTGGCGACGCAGCAGAAGCAATTGATCACCAACGAAACCTTTGTGGCTCTGGGGGAGGTATCCTCGGCGGTCGCCCACAGTCTGCGCAATCCGTTGGCGAACATCCGGTCAAGCGCCGAGCTGGCAATGGAGTTCGACAGCGGTCCGGCGCACGGGAACATCAACGACATCATTGGTCAGGTCGATCGCATGTCGACATGGGTACGCGAATTGCTCCAGTCCCTGCGACCGCTCAATGACGAGGCGGAACCGGTGAACCTGGTGGCGGCCCTGCATGACAGCCTGATGGCTTACGAGCATCAGGTCAGCAGGGCCAAGGTCAAGGTGGTGTTCGAGCCGGACCAGACGCCCATGGTGCTGAGCCAGCATGTGCAACTGACCCAGATCCTCAACAGCCTGCTGTCCAATGCGGTGGAAGCCATGGACGGCGGCGGCACCCTGACCATCCGGATCGAACCGCGCGATGCCCAGCGCGTCTGCGTGACGGTGAGCGATACCGGCAAAGGCATGAGCGAAGAACAGCGCACCATGGCCTTCCGGCCATTCTTCACCACCAAGCAGGGCGGGCTGGGAGTCGGGCTGGTGCTGGTCAAGCGAATCATGGAGCGATTTGGCGGTGCGGTGACCCTCGACAGCAGTGAAGGCGAGGGCACCACTGTGCGCCTGTCGTTTGTTCTGGCCCCCTGAAAACGGGGATGATCTACCCCCAATAACGGGTATCAATCCCCGGCCATTTCCCCGGTCATCGCACATTGATTTGATAAATCATTGTTTTGTCGAGTGTTAGTACGTTTTATAAAAAAAACACATGATTGGCGAGGTCCTTGCAAAACCACCATCACCCCCCTTCACCACATCGAGGCGGCTGGTGATGGAAAAAAAAGAGATGCATTCACCACGCTCACGAGCCTTGGGCATGCACTTGGTGCTGATGCTGGTGACCGGTTTGCTGGCCAGCCAGTTGCTGGTCGCCAGCCAGCCGACGTCGACCCCCGCGCCTGCTCCGGCATCCACTGCCGAATCCGCTGTCGTTGAAGCCGTCACCCCGTGGGGTGCCGAGTATTTCCCCAACACCCCGTTGACCGACCAGGACGGACAGCAGCTGCATTTTTTCGATGACCTGATCAAAGACAAGGTGGTGGTGATCAACTTCATCTTCACCACGTGCAGCGATTCCTGCCCCCTGGAAACCGCGCGTCTGCGCCAGGTGCAGAAACTGCTGGGGGATCGGGTAGGCAAGGACATTTTCTTCTACTCCATCAGCATCGACCCCTTGAGTGATACTCCCGAGGTGCTCAAGGCCTATGCGCAACGCTTTCAGGTCGGGCCCGGGTGGAAATTCCTCACCGGGGAGTTCGCCGATGTCACCGACCTGCGCAAAAAACTGGGGTTGTTCATCGAAGGCGTCGATAACGGGCGCAACAAGGACCACAACCTGAGCCTGATCATCGGCAACCAGGCAACGGGCCGCTGGATGAAATCCTCGCCGTTCGAAAATCCCTGGATTCTGGCCGATCAACTGGCCAATACCCTGCATAACTGGAAACAGCCCAGTGTGGAAGAAAGCTATGTCGATGCACCGGAAATTCGCCCGCCGAGTAATGGTGAAGAGCTGTTTCGCACCCGCTGCGCGTCTTGCCACAGCCTCGGTCCGCTGGACGGGCAGGGCATCGGCCTGCGCAGCATCGGCCCGGACCTGATCGGCGTGACCTATCAGCGCGATCCGGCCTGGCTCAAACGCTGGATCCGCGAACCTGACCGCATGCTCGCGGAAAAGGACCCGATCGCGATGGAACTGTTCGAGCGCTACAACAGGATCTCGATGCCCAACTTGCGGCTGGATCCGCATTCCGCCCAGTCCATCATCGATTTCCTGAAAGAAGAAACCGACCGTCAGCATCCGCCAGCGGCGCCATTGGTCAGTGGTAACGAGGCGCCTGAATAACATTATTCGGTCGCGCAACCCGAGACACCCCGGGTGCAATAGTGTCAAAAAAATTACGCGGGCCAGCCAATGGCTATCAATGCCACCTACACTGGTTCTGAAAGCGGCTGAACAGGCTCGATTTCAAGCACCCAGGACACAGCCATGCAGATACTCGAACAACAAAAAGTAGCTGCGCCGCAGGCCCCGGCACTACAACGCAAGGGGTGGCGGCCGCAGTTCAACTTGCTGCGCTGGTTCTCCCTGGCAAGCTTTTTCATCATTGCCGCGGTGGCGCTGGGGCTGGGTTACATCTCCACGCGCTTTGTGGTCGATGAAAGTATCGAGCGTGATTCGATGCTGACCGCGCAGTTCATCCAGTCCATTGGCGAGGCCGAAATCCGGCATGCCGGCATTGCCCCGGGCCGAACCATGGGTGAAATGCTCGACCCGCGCATGGACCATGCCGACTCCGATGTCAGCCCCGAATCCCGGGCCGCCGCGCGGGTTGAGTTTCTCGACCATGTGATGCATTTGCCGGATATCCTGCTGGCGACGGTGTACGCCCTGGACCGCACCGTGGTCTGGTCGACCAACACCGATTTGATTGGTGTGCGCATCGAAGATGACTTTGAGCTGGACGAATCCTTCGAAATGAAATCGCCGGTGTCCACCAGCTACCACGAAATCGATGAGGAGCGTCCCGAGCAGCGCCTGCTGCGCGAACCGGAGTATTTGTTCGTCGAGAACTACATTCCGATGTTCAACGCCGACAGAAGCAAAGTGGTCGCCATGGTGGAAATCTATAAGGAGCCGCTGGATCTGGTGGAACGCATCCAGCGTGGCTTCAAGGCGATCTGGCTGGCCACGCTGATCGGGGGGGCAGCCATTTACCTGGGGCTGTTCTGGATCGTGCGACGGGCGGCGACGCTGTTGCAGAGCCAGCAGAAACAACTGATCGCCAACGAGACCTTTGTCGCCCTTGGCGAGATGTCCTCGGCGGTGGCCCACAGCTTGCGCAACCCGCTGGCCAATATCCGTTCCAGCGCCGAACTGGCCCAGGACATCGCCAGCCAGACCGCACAGAAAAACATCGGCGACATCATCAATCAGGTCGACCGCATGTCGCGTTGGGTCCGTGAATTGCTGGTGTCGTTGCGGCCGATGAATGACGACTGTGAAACGGTCGACCTGGTGCTGGCCCTCGAAGACACCCTGAGTGCCTTCGAGTCCCTGATCAAGCGATCGGACGTCGAAGTGCGATTTTCCCCTGTCAGCGTGCCACCGGTTGTCAGCCAACAAGTGCTGCTTACGCAAATACTCAATAGCCTGTTCGCCAATGCACTGGAAGCAATGCCCAAGGGCGGCGTGCTGACGATCGAGATCGATTCCTCGGTGTCCGGCGACGTGAGCATGACATTGACCGACACCGGCAAGGGCATGTCCAAACAACAGCAGCAAATGGTCTTCAAGCCGTTTTTCACCACCAAACAAGGTGGACTGGGTGTAGGCCTGGCCTTGGTCAAAAGAATAATGGAGCGTTTTGACGGTTCGGTCGAACTGACCAGCCGGGAGCAGGAAGGAACCCGCGTTTGTCTCAATTTCAAAGTGGCAACGGGAGGGGCATATGGAGCACAGCATTCTGCTGGTCGAGGATGACGAAATTCTCGCTGAGAATATTCAGACTTACCTGGAGCGCAAGAGCTTCGAGGTGACCGTTTGCCACTCGGCCGAAGATGCACTGGAGCAATTGGGTTCTTTTGCGCCTGACGTGGTACTGACCGACAACTCGTTGCCGGGCATGAGTGGTCACGACCTGATCCAGAAGCTGCGCATCAGCGCGCCGGATCTGAAAGTGATCATGATGACCGGTTACGGCAACGTCGAAGACGCCGTGGTGGCGATGAAAGAGGGGGCCTTTCACTACGTCACCAAACCCGTGGCCCTGCCAGAGCTCAAGCAGTTGCTGGACAAGGCCCTGGCCACCGACCGCATGGAGCGCACGCTGTCGTTTTACCAGGAGCGCGAAGCCCAGAAGTCGGGGGTGCAGGCACTGATTGGCGAGTCGGCACCGATGGCGTACCTCAAGGGCACCATCAGTCAGTTGCTCGACGCCGAACGGCGGATGGCCAACAGCGATCTGCCGCCGGTCCTGGTGGAAGGCGAGACGGGCACCGGCAAGGAACTGGTGGCCCGGGCCTTGCACTTCGACGGCCCGCGCGCCAAAGGCCCGTTCATTGAATTCAACTGCGCTTCGATCCCGTCCAATCTGGTGGAGTCGGAACTGTTCGGCCACGAGAAGGGCGCCTTCACCGACGCCAAGGATCGTCGCATGGGGCTGGTGGAAGCGGCCGACGGCGGCACGCTGTTCCTCGATGAAATCGGTGAAATGGACCTGCTGCTGCAAGCCAAGTTGCTGAAGTTGCTGGAAGACCGGACCATTCGCCGGGTCGGTTCGGTGAAGGAGCGCAAGGTCAATCTGCGGGTGATCAGCGCCACCAACTGCAACCTCGAACAGATGGTCCAGCAAGGCAAGTTCCGTCGCGACCTGTTTTTCCGCCTGCGCATCATTTCCATCAAGGTGCCGCGCCTGTATGCCCGTGGCGCCGATATCCTGCTGCTGGCCCGGCACTTCCTGGCGCTACACGGCAAACGCTACGGCAAACCGAACCTGCATTTCAGCGACCAGGCCGAAGATTTGCTGCTCAGTTACAGCTGGCCGGGCAACGTGCGCGAATTGCGCAACATGCTGGAGCAAACCGTGTTGCTGGCGCAAAGCGACACCATCGCCGCCCATCAGTTGAACGTCTGCCTGAGCCTGATGGATGATCCGGCGATTGTTCATCACGAACCGCCACACTTCAGCGAACCGCGTGCGTCCTACAACGGCAGTGAATCCATGAACCTGCCGGAAGTGGAGCGTGACATGGTGCGCAAGATGCTCGACAAGACCGACTGGAACGTCACCAAATCGGCACGCCTGCTGGGTCTGAGCCGTGACATGTTGCGCTACCGGATCGAAAAACTCGGTCTCACCCGTCCGGACAAACGCCAGTGGTAGGGGGCGTTCTCAAATGGTTTCCCTGCCGCGCCCCTTGGGCTCACTGCAATACCGGGCCCTGCCTCAGGCAGGACATCATGCAGCCGGGGTTCTCGACTTCCTGGTTCACGTATACGCCACGCTCCGGATCGTAGGAGCGGATAAACACCCGAACCGTGGCGTCGGCCACTGTCGGCAGGCGCGAGTCCGAGAACACGTGCTCGCTGGAAACCGGGATGAATTCCCCGGGTGCGGTCGGGATGTACGAGCCTGGCGGGATGATGTTCATGGACGGTGGTGCGGGGTGCGCGAAGGGTTGGTCGGCGCCGTAATAGTTGAATTCGCTGCTGTAGCTGGTGGTGTTTGGCATGTCGTCGGCGTGGACGACAGCGGTTGCACCCAGGCAGACGGCGAGCAACAGCGTCAGGTCGGACTTTTTCATGGCAACACCTGCTAGATCGGTTTAACCACATTCCCCCCAAGGTCTTTAACTATAGCTGGCGCCGTGGACAGCCGTCGGTGCTACGCGGATTACAAGTTCGCAACACCTGCCATGATGAGGTTGATCTAGACTCCGGCCGGTCAAATCGACGACCCGGACCCTGGAGCGTGCAATGGAAATGCCGACAAAAGAACAAGCCATCGCCAGTAACCGCGAGGCCTGGAATGACTCCGCCCGTCATCACAAAGACTCCTGCGAATGGCAAGCCTTGTTGAAGGACGTGGCACACGGAGATTTTTCCTGTCTGGACGACACCCTGACCGCTTTGCTGACCCAGACAGGTGTCGACGGCAGGGACGTGGTGCAACTGGGCTGCAACAACGGCCGCGAAAGCCTGTCGCTGTTCGCCCTGGGGGCGCGTAGCGTGGTGGGCGTCGACCAGTCTGAAGCCTTTCTCGGACAGGCACGTGAACTGGCGTCCCGCTCGCCCCATGCGCCGCAATTCATCGAAGCGGACATCCACCACTTGCCTGCCCGATTGCAGGAGCGCTTTGACCTGGCGCTGATCACCATCGGGGTCTTGAACTGGATGCCGGACATCGGCGAATTCTTCCGCCATGTGGCGCGCACGCTGAAGCCGGGTGGGGCGCTGGTGGTGTACGAAACCCACCCGTTCCTGGAAATGTTCGACCCCGAGGCCGCCGATCCTTATCGCCCGGCCAGCTCATACTTCCGCCGCGAACCTTTCGTGCAGCACGAACCGATCGTCTACGAAGGCAAGGTCGAACAACCGGCCGCGCCGTCCTACTGGTTCGTCCACACCCTGGGCGATCTCTTCAGCGCCGCCATTGCGGCAGGGTTGCAGATCCGTCACTTCAAGGAGTACCCACACTCCAACCGCGAAGAATGCTATGACCGCTATCAACAGCAGGTGGCGCAGTTGCCGCTGTGTTTTACGTGGGTGGTGGTGAAGAGTTGATGTCTTGAACTCAATAGTGTGCGGGTCCTGCTGGCCCCATCGCGAGCAAGTTCCCTCCTGCAGGGGATGGCGTTACTCCAGAACCGCCCGCGCCCGGTGAGGCATGGCATCTCGAGCCGCGGTATAGGCCACCCGCGGTACACCCGGCAAACGCTGTTCCAGCAGTGCACTCAAGGATTCTCCCGGTTCCAGGCAGGCATCGCCGAAGTCGGCGCCGAGCTGGTTCGGGTGGGCGACGATTTCCAGCAGTCCGTCGGGTGGCGGCTCGGCGTTGCGCAGATCCACCGGGGTGCACACGTAGTCGGCGGTGGCGCCAGCGAGGTTGCTCAGGCGACGGTTGAGCAGGTCCTCGAACACGCGCCTGGGCAGGCTGAGGTTTTGCCCCAGGTTGCGCGCCAGGCGCACCGGCACCCCCTGGCGGGCGGCGAAGCGAGCGACGATCTCGCCGATCGGCCAGATAGTGTGCACCTGTTGATGGGAGTCCAGGTGGCTGGGGCGCAGGCCGTTGTCCAGGCAGCGCTGCCACTGGGTTTCGAGTTCTTCCAGTACGGCATGGCGATCCCGGCGCCCGAGCCAGAGACGGGTGCGGGACAGGTTGAGATGGAACACGCCGTCACCGTCGCAAAACGTCGGGCGCTGCACAATGCTCTGGCTCAGCGGCCGGCCGTAGGTCAGGTTGAAGTGCAGGCCAATGCGGCCTTCGAGCAATGGATGCCGGGCCAGAAGGCAGGCCGTTTCGAACGCCGGCATGTTGGCCATGGCGGTGGCGGAGCTGATGAGCCCGGCCTGGAATGCGCCCAGGATCACCGCGTTTTCGCAGGCACTGAGGCCGAAATCGTCAGCGTTGACTATCACTTGCCGAGGCATGTTTACCCTCCATGAGGTTTCCCGCTGCCAAGATTCTGGACACTCAATCCACTCATCATTTGTAGCTGGAAACCGGGGGGACGCAAAACTCCAAAGCACCCGTGGTGCACGAGCGTGGTTTTTCATTGACCTTGCCGGGTTCGCCAGGCACCCGGCGCGCACCCCAGCCACCGCAGGCAGGCTCGGTTGAAACTTTGCACATCGCTGTAGCCCAGGCGATCGGAAATCTCCACCAGCTCCAGGTCTGTCCCCTGCAAAAAGTCTTCGGCCCGGTAGCGTCGGTACTCGTCGAGCAACTCTGAAAAACTCCAGCCCAAGGCCTTCAGGCGTCGGGCGGCGGTGCGCTCGAGCAAGTGCTGGGTGGTGCACAATTGCTGCCAGTTGGCCTCGGCGAGGTCGCTGATCAAATGGTCGCAGACTTGCTCCAGCAGGGTCGGCTCGCTGTTGCGTCGGGTCTGCTCCAACAGCTCGACCAGCGTGTGTTCCAGGTCATGATTGCCCGGCGTCAACGGGATGACGAACAGCTGTGGATCGAGGCGGATCGAGTGCTGCGCCTGCCCCCATTGCACCGGTGCGCGAAAGGCTTGTTGATGTTCCTGCGCATTGGCCGTGCAAGCACCGGCCAGCCCGACCCCCAGAATCGGATCAGGCCCCAGGCCGCTGGCGAGGAATTTGCGCCGCAACATGCTGCACAGGCTGATGAGGATGTAATCGGTGGTCGCCGCGCTGGTTTTCACGCTGCCACGGTCGAGCAGGTGCAATTCGACGCTGTCGTCGCCACGCACGATCCGGGCCTGGAAGTGCCCGTTGAAAAACGGAAAGAAGCGCACGAAATACTGGCAGGCGCTGTCCAGTGAGGCGGCCACGTCGAACAGGTACGTCAGGCCATTGGTGGCGGTGGAAACGAAACGCCGACCGGCCGCCAGGCCGATCAACGGGTCGCCGGTCTGCTCCAGGGCAAATGCCCAGAAGCGCCGCGACATGAACAGCGGAATGCGCAGGAATGGCGTACGCAACTCGAACAGGCTGCGACGAAACAGGCTTTCGATACTGTCCCGGTCCACGCCACGGGCCAGCAGCTCTTCGATGGCCGGCAGCAGGGTCGGCGCGTAGAACGCATTGGGTATCGATCGATCGTGCAGCGGCTGATCGCTTTTTGTCATGTAGGGCTCACAGCTTGTTCCCGAACACTGGTTAGGCTGCCCGACGTTAAGCGATTTGCCGGAGCAAGACCATGCTTGATTTACGCCAGCTCGATTTGAACCTGTTGCTTGCCTTCGATGCGATTTACCAGCAGCGCAGCGTCACCCGTGCGGCCGAGGTGATGTGCCTGTCGCAACCGGCCATGAGCAATGCGTTGCGTCGTCTGCGGGAATTGTGCGGCGACCCGCTGTTCATCAAGAGTCGCCTGGGGGTGACGCCGACACTGGTCGCCCACCGTCTGGCCGACTACGTGCGTGCCGCGCTCGAGTCGTTGCGCGATGGTTTGCGCATGATTCCCGCCGCGCGGCAGAACAATCCGCTGCTGCGCATCAGTTGTCTGGATTGCCTGCAACCGGTGCTGCTCGATGCCTTGCTCGAATCGCCCCACGCCGATTGGCAGGTGCGTTATTTCCAGCCCCGGCGTCGCGACGCCTTGCAGGACCTGGCCAGCGGCAAGCTGGATATCCTGATCGACCTGGACCAGCCTCTGGCCGGACTTGCCGGCCTGCACAAACAGGCGTTGCCCGCCGACCATTACGTGTTCGCCTATGGCGCCGCGCTCAAGGAACCGCCGCGCACCCTGCAGGCGTATCTGGAACAGCCGCAGATCCAGGTGTCGAGCCGCCGCGACGGGCTCAGCCCGGTGGACTTGCAACTTGGCTTGAAAGGTCTGCGCCGGAATGTGGCGATGAGTACCCAAAGCACCCTGGCGGCAAAGCTGATCGCCGATCGCCAGCCGTTCGGCATCAGCCTGCCAAGCCGGGTCGCCAGTGTGCTGGGCCTGCAACAGGTGCCGCTGCCCCTGGACGAACCGGTGGAGTTGAAACTGGCACTGTACATCGAGTCGCGCTATCGCTTCGAGCGCAGCCGCGAGGAGGCGATGCACTGCCTGCTGCGCGCTCTCGGTGAGCCCCGGGCATTGCAGGCACTGGCGCGGCGTGCGTGAAACCCTGTGGGAGCGGGCTTGCTCGCGAAGAGGGAGTGTCAGTCGACGACATTGTTGTCTGATACACCGCTTTCGCGAGCAAGCCCGCTCCCACAGGGATCGCGTGCAGTTCAGATGCATCTAATTCGACGCCAGCAAACGCCGGTCAACCGTCAGCACCGCATCGACCATCGCCAGCGCGGCCGGTGTCAGGGAGTGGCCGGCACGGCTGACGATGCCGTAGTGCAATTGCAGGCCGGGGTCCTCCTTGGGCACATCGGCGAATTCCAGCAGGCGGATCAGCCCCTGGTCGACCAGTTCGGCCAAGGCCTCCACGGTGGCGATACCCACCGCGTCGGAGCGCATCACCACGCGACGGATCGCATCGAATTGCGCGCATTCCACGCTCGGGCTGAAGTCCGCCTCGCCCTGCGCGTCGGCGAGGATCTTGCGGATCATCGGCGGTATTCGCGTGCCGACCATCGCGTAGTCGAGCAGGGCGCGCAGGGACAGGTTCTGTTGCTGCACCAAGGGATGACCGACTCGGCAAAAGAACCGCCCACGTCGAGGGCGCAACAGCTGAACCTGGTATTGCGGGTCGCCGGTGAAGTACCGCGCGTCGGCCACGAGGAATTCGATCTGCTGTTCGCGAAGCCAGATCGCCAGTTGCTCCCAGTCGCCCTGGTGGAAACTGATGCGGATCGCCGGATGGGCCTGGATGAATTCCGCCAGCGCCTCGGGCACCAGCACCTGGGCCGGGTACGGACCGCAGCCAAAGTGCAACTCGCCACCGGTCAGGCCGTTGTATTGCGTCAGTTCGTTGTGCAAGGCCTGGCTGCCGGCGAGCAGGCGCCGGGCATGTTGCAGTACCAGTTCACCCTGGCCAGTCAGGCGGAATTCGCGGCTGCTGCGTTCGACCAATGCGCAGTCGAGGTCGCGCTCCAGGGTCTGGATGCTGCGACTGAAGGCGGGTTGGCTGAGGTTGATCGCCTCGGCGGCCCGGCCGAAGTTGCGGTAATCGGCCAGGGCGACAAGGTGGCGGAGTTGTCGTAGGTCCATCATGCGTCTCCTGCATTCAGCGGATACTTTTAATGCATTGGATCGATAGCATAGAGACTGGCATAAGTACACGCCTGTCTTCTCGCCGTAACTTGCCATGACCAGTCAACCGTTCATTTCCAGCGCTTTCACCCGCACCATTCTCAGCCATGCCCGGCAATCAGGACTGTGCCAGGACCAATTGCTGGAGCGGGCCGGCATTTGCCTGTCAATGCTCGAAGGGCAGGACCTGCCTGTGCCCGTGCACCTGGTCGAACGCCTGTGGAGTGAATGCGAACGTGCGGGCGCGGGGGCGTCGTTTGGCTGTGATCTGGTCAACGGCATGGCGACCACCACGCTGCGGGGGTTGAACATTCTGCTGGACTCCGCCCCGACCCTGCGCGCGAGCCTTACGTGTTTCACCGATTTTCTGCCACGGGTGACCAACTACGTAGTGGCGGAACTGGAGGAGGGTGACGGGCAGGCCCGCTTGCATTTGCGCAGCGTTGACCGGCAGCCGCATTTTTTCGGCCTCGATGCGGCGACCCTGACGTTGGTGCGCAACATCGCCCGACGTTTGGGGCGAGCGCCGGCCGAGGTGTTCGTCGCGGTCCAACTGACGCCGCAACAGGCTGCCGGGCAGTGGTTGCGTAGCGCTGGTGTCGAGGTGCTTGCGGGTTCACATCCGTGTCTGAGCCTTCCGGCAGCTTGCCTCGATGAGCCTCTGCTCGGGGCCAATGGGTTTTTGCATCAGAGCATGTTGCGGCACTGGCAGGCTGCGGCGGTGCAAAATACTCGCAGTGACAGCCTGGAGATGGCGCGGCACTGGTTGACGGCGGGGGATCAGCCGATCGAACGGATTGCCGAGCGGTTGGGGTATCGGCAGCCGAGTAATTTCATTCGGGCGTTTCGCAAGCAGTTCGGGATTACGCCTAAGCAGTTTCGCCTTGGTTTGTAGTCCGGGGTATAGGGCTTTGGTGATGGAGTACATATCCGTTGCTGCGGTAACGGCTACTTATGGTTTCGCCCTTACGTACGGCCCCTCGCTTAGGCTCGGCGTTCCTTCGCTGCGGCATTCATCCGGGGGCATTGCCCTCCGGGCGGCGTTCCGACGATGACGGCCTGCCAGCCGACCAGGAACATCACAGACGAACGACCCCAACAACCAGGCCGGCCGGTAGGCCGCCTCGGACGCTGTTGCGGTACACGCCCCCTCGTGAGGCCGAGCGTAGGTTCTGCGCAGTGGGCAACCCGGCATGGATGCCGGGTTAGCCGCCCCCGGCCATGGATGGCCGATGGCGGCGGGCCCACGGAGCAGGACCGGAGCGAGGGCATGCCGAGCCACGGCGAGGCACCGAATGTCAGGGGCAGAGCGCTTTGGTTACTTTCGCGCTCTTCGAAAGTGACCCGCCGTAAGGGCGGAAACATAAGTGGCCGTTACCGCAGCAACGGATATGTACATCCTCAAAAATCCATGCCGCCTGTCACATAGCCATCGCGAGCAAGCTCGCTCCCACAGGTAACCGCATCCGCAGCAACGGATATGTACACCCTCAAAAATCCATGCCGCCTGACACAAAGCCATCGCGAGCAAGCTCGCTCCCACAGGTGACCGCATCCGCAGTAACGGATATGTACGCCTTCAGAAATTAACCGAAGACCCCTGCAGATCCCCCGATGATTATTTTTTGTCGGCCATCGCTTGCGTGTCGCGCCCGATAGTTGGGCACCGTGTCCAGGCTGAGCAAACCTGACCGGAGCCCAATAATGATAAAAAAATGCTCGGCCACAGCCGGAGTCCGCCAACGACTTCACCGGCTTGGCCACACCCGCCCGCAACCCCTTGCGCTGGCGATTCTTGCCGTACTGACGGGGCCGACCTACGCCACCACTTTCGACATCAACGAAGACTGGAGCCTGTCGACCAGGACCAGCCTGAGCCTGGGCACCAGCTGGTCGACGCAAAACCCCGACAAAAGCCTGATGACCCGCGCCAATGCCTTGCAAGCCCAGGGCGTGAACGCCAATGGCACCAGCGTCAGCGCCGACGACAACCGGCTGAACTTCGAGAAGGGCGACCCCATCTCGCAACTTTTCAAGGGGCTCACCGATGTCAGTCTCGATGGCCAGGGCCAGGGTGCGTTTATCCGCTTCAAGTACTGGTACGACCATGCCTACGAAACCGGCAATGGCCGCTTCAAGGATTTCGACGATTCGGGCTGGGACGACCTGTCCAGGTTCAAGGGCTTCGAAGTGCTCGATGCCTACGTCTGGAAAGACTTCCAGGTGGCCGAGCATCCGCTGAGCGTGAGGGTCGGTAACCAGGTGCTGTCCTGGGGCGAAGCGCTGTTGATCCAGAACGGCATCAACGTGATCAACCCGCTGGACATCTCGGCGTTCAACCGTCCCGGCGTGGAAATCAAGGAAGGCCAGCTGCCGGTGGAGATGGTCTCTTTCAGCTTCGGCTTGACCGACAGCACCAACCTCGAAGGTTTCTACCAGTACAACTGGCGCCCCAGCGTACTTGACGGTTGCGGCACTTTTTTCGCCAGCAGCGATGTGATCCAGCCGGGCTGCGGGCCACTGTACCTGAGTCAGGTACAGACCGATCAACAGATGCAGGCCGCGGGTTTGTTCGCCACGTCCCGGGGCAACGAATCGCCGTCCGACAACGGCCAGTTCGGCTTCGCCTTGCGCCAGATGATCCCGGCGCTCAACGATGCGGAAGCGGCGATCTACTACGTCAACTATCACTCGCGGTTGCCGTATTTCACCATTAACGCCAGGAACACCGCCTTGCCCGGCACCTTCCCCGGTGGCATCCAGGGGCCGAGCTATGCGGCGGCCTTCCCGGAAAACATTCACCTGTACGGCATCAGCCTCAATGGCGTCGAGCCTGTCACCGGGATTTCCCTGGCCGGTGAGTTGAGCTACCGGCCGAACATGCCGATCGCGATCAACGCGCCCGACGTCAACGTCGCGGTGATTTCAGGGCCAGGGGGCAGTTCCTGGGTGCAGTTGCCGCCCGGTTTCAGCACCACCAATGGCAGCCAGTTCGATGCGTGGGAGCGCAAAGGCGTCTGGCAACTGACCGGTTCGGCCACCCAGGCCATCGACAACGTGCTGGGCGCCACGCGTCTGAGCCTGTTCGGTGAAGCCGGGGTGGTACACATCGATGATCTGGGGGATGAGCGCCTGGGCCGTAACGCCGCATTCGGCCGCAGCGCCCCGCGCAACGGCACGCCGTGCAACACGGTAGCTTCAGGCGTGACCAACCAATACTGCACCGACAAGGGCTTTGCCACCGATTGGTCGTGGGGTTATCGCCTGCGCGCCAGCCTCGAATACAGCGATGTGTTGCCGGGTATCAACCTGATTCCCGCCCTCAACTGGCGGCATGACGTCTCGGGCTATTCCTACGATCCGCAAGGGCCGTTCCAGGAAGGCCAGCAAGCGCTGGGCGTGAGCCTGACCGGCGTCTACATGAACGATTACAGCGTGGAACTGGCCTACAACGCGTTCTTCGGTTCCAACGACTACAGCACCCTCGACGATCGCGATTTCGCATCCGTCAGCTTCAAGGCAGACTTCTAAGGAGAACCGTTATGCGTATGCAATTGTGCGTGCTGGCCCTGGCCTGCAGCGTCGGCCTGGCCCAGGCCAAAGGCACCGATTCGGCGGCACTGGGCAAGACCCTGACCCCCATGGGCTCGGAAATGGCAGCCAATGCCGACAGCAGCATTCCGGCCTGGACCGGTGGCCTGGCGAGCAACGCCGGCACCGTCGACAGCAAGGGCGGCTACAGCGATCCCTATGCCGCCGAGAAACCGTTGTTCACGGTCACGGCCAAGAACGTGGCGCAGTACGAGAAGTTTCTCAGCCCCGGGCAAATCGCATTGTTCAAGCGGTTTCCCGATACCTACAAGATGAACATCTACCCGAGTCATCGCAGCGCCAACCTGCCCAAGGAGGTACTGGCGGCCAGTCGTGAGAACATCGCCAAGACCAGCATGGCCGACGGCGGCAACGGCTTGCACGACTATGCCAGGGGCATTCCGTTTCCGTTGCCCACCGAAGGCCTGGAGGTGATGTGGAACCACATGACCCGTTATCGCGGCGGCAGCTACGAGCGCATCAGCAGCGCCGCGCTGGTGCGTGAAAACGGCGCCACCAGCTACGTGCGCAATCAGTCGTTGATCAACTTCGCCGACACAGTGGGTGGGCTGGAACCTGACTCGAACATCCTGTTCATGTTCAAGAGCCGGGTGCTGGAACCGGCGCGTCTGTCCGGCGAGGCGGTGCTGGTGCACGAGCCGATCGACCAGGTCGCCGAGCCGCGTTCGGCCTGGCAATACCTGCCGGGCCAGCGTCGCGTGCGTCGTGCGCCGATGATCGCCTACGACAACAGCGCCCGTTACAGCAACGGCCTGATCACCGCAGACAACATCGACGGCTACAACGGCGCGCCGGATCGTTTCGACTGGAAACTGGTGGGCAAGCAGGAGCTGTTCATCCCTTACAACAGCTACAAGATCGGCAGTCGCGACCTCAAGTACGACGCCGTGATCAAACCCAACCACGTCAACCAGGACCTGGCCCGCTACGAGAAGCATCGTGTGTGGGTGGTCGAAGCGACCCTCAAGCCCGGTGCCCGGCACATCTACGCCAAGCGCCGCTTCTATGTGGACGAAGACAGCTGGCAGATCGCGCAGTCGGACCAGTACGACAGCCGCGGTGAACTGTGGCGCAGCGGCGAACTGCACGCGATCCAGCAGTACGACCACGGCTTCACCTACAACGTGCTGGAAACCTCCTATGACCTGATCTCCGGACGCTACTACGCCGGCGGCCTGGCCAACGAAGAGACCGAGCCGATGCGCGTGGGCTTCGCCGCCAAGACCGACGACTACACCCCGTCGGACCTGCGGCGCTGGGCCAAGTAACCATTCGCCAAACCACCGTAAATCCAATGTGGGAGCGGGCTTGCTCGCGAAGGCGGCGTGTCAGGCAGCAATGTAGTCGACTGACACTCCCTCTTCGCGGGCAAGCCCGCTCCCACAGGGGTTACGGTGCATTGTTGATTCCACAAAGGAGATCTACCATGCGCTACTGGATATCCGCTCTTGCCCTGGGCACAAGCCTGGGCACCGTTCACGCAGCAACCCTCGATCAACCCAAGGCGAAAGCCCTGGCACAGGAGGCCTACGTGTTCGCCTACGCCACCGTCGAACACGACAAGGTGCTCAGCGCCATCGCCGCCAAACTGCCGTTCAACCGCCTCTACAGCGAACCGCGCCTGCTCGGCCCGCAGGACAACAAAGTGGTGTCGCCCAACAACGACACCTTCTATTCCCGCGCCTTGCTCGATCTGCGCAGCGAACCTGTGGTGCTGGACGTACCGGCCGTGCAAGGCCGCTACTACAGCTTTCAACTGGTGGACATGCGTACCGACAACCTCGACTACATCGGCACCCGCGCCACGGGGGAGCAGGCGGGGCGCTACCTGATTGTCGGGCCGGACTGGAAGGGACCGGAGCCATCGGGACTCAGCGCGGTGATTCGCTCGCCGAGCCGGCTGGTCTTCCTGTTGGGACGGACCGAGGTCAAGGGCGAAGCGGATCAGAAAGACGCCGCGCAAGTGCTGAAGGGCTACGCCTTGCAACCGCTGTCCAAAGTCACTGGCAGCGCGGCCCCTGAACCCTTGGCTCCGCTGCAACTGCCGGCGTATACGGACACCAAGCAAGGGCCGGCGCAGGCGCTGTTCAGCACCTTCAACGCACTGGCCCCCTTGCACCAATGGACCGCCAGCGAGCAACAGAAACTGGCCCGTTTCGCCACCATCGGCGTGAAGCCGGGAATCGAATTCCAGGCCCCGGCGGACTTGAGCGAAGCCGTTGCCCAAGGCGCCGAAGCAGGTCGCGAGCAGGTCCGCGCAGCCTCTAGCCAACTGTCGGTGGAACAACAGGGCTGGTTGCCGTCGCCGTCCAACGTCGGCAAATACGGCGACGATGACCTGACCCGTGCCGCGGTCGCCTGGCGCTACATCTACGCCAACGATGCGGTGGAAGCGCTGTACCCGATGGCGTTGCACGATGCCCAGGGGCAGGCGCTCGATGGCCAACACGCCTATCGCCTGCATTTTCCCGCCGGGCAATTGCCGCCGGTGAATGCGTTCTGGTCGCTGACCCTGTATGACGGCAAAACCCAGTTGCTGGTGGCCAACCCGATCCAGCGTTACGCATTGGGCGATCGTAGCCCTGGTCTACAATACGATGCCGACGGCGGCTTGACCCTGATCCTGCAAGCCGATGCGCCCAAGGCTTCGCCACCGGGCAACTGGCTGCCGACGCCGCAAGGTCCGTTCAACCTGCTGTTGCGCCTGTACCTGCCCAAGGGAAGGGCATTGGACGGGCGTTATCAGTTGCCGACGATAACGAGGGTCGAATCATGAACCTGATTTTCAGTCGCCGCCGGGTGCTGGGCGGCATGGGGGTATTGGGGGGCAGCCTGGTGTTGCCACGCTGGTTGCTGGCCGCTGATTCCGATGACCTGCGGCAGATTGCCAAAGAGGCGTGGATTTACGCCTACCCCATGCTCATGCATTACCAGACCATGGAAAAACAGGCGCTCAACCCGGCCGCGCCAGAGTACGTCGGCGGCTTCAACCGCTTTCGTCATTACAGCAAGTTGTTCACCCCGAATAACCGCGACATTGTCACGCCGAACAATGACACGCCGTACTCCTGGGCCTGGCTTGACCTGCGCAGCGAACCCCAGGTGTTGAGCGTGCCGGCGGTCGATGACGAGCGCTATTACGTGCTTCAACTGGTCGACCAGTACACCCACAACTTTGCCTATGTCGGCGTGCTCAGCACCGGTCGCGATGCGGGGAATTACCTGATCGTCGGGCCCGACTGGCAAGGCCCGACACCGGACGGCGTCAAGGCCGTGCTGCGCAGTGAAACCGAAATCGTCATGGTGCTGGGGCGCACCGGCTTGAAAAACAGCGACGATCTGTCGGCCGTACGAGCCTTGCAGCAGCAATACGGTTTGCGTTCGTTGCATGAATACACCGGCAGTACACCGCCCGTGGCTGCGCCGGCCATTGACTGGCAACCCTGGGACAGCAAGACCGGGTTGGGGCTGGAGTTTATCCCGGCGCTGAACCAGATCCTCAGCCTGTGCCCCACGCAACCGTCCGAACAAGCCTTGCGCGCGCGCTTTGCCCGTATCGGCATCGTGCCCGGTCAGGGTTTCGACCCGGCGACGTTGCCGCCAGCAACGCGCCAGGCACTGCTTGACGGGATTCAGGACGCCCAGGCGCAACTGCAAACCGCGGTGAGCCAGGTACATACCACCCTCGGTCTGTTCGGCACGCGCGAAGCGCTGAACGGCAATTACCTCAACCGCGCTGTCGCGGCGAATGTCGGCATCTACGGCAACAGCGTGGAAGAAGCCTTCTACACCGGTACTCGCCTGGATAGCCAGGGGCAACCCTTGCAGGGCGGGCGAAGCTATCGCCTGCGTTTCGCCCCGGGTCAATGGCCGCCGGCCAGCGAGTTCTGGTCGCTGACGTTGTATGACTTGCCGGACCGGCAACTGGTGGCCAACCCGATCAATCGTTACTGCCTGAGCAGCCGGGATCAGTTGCAAAAAGATGCGGACGGCGGGTTGACGTTGATCCTGCAGAACACAACTCCGCCCGAGCAGAGCAACTGGCTGCCAACGCCGGCAAGCGAGGCGTTCACCCTGGTCCTGCGCCTGTATGGACCCGGGCAGCAGGTGGTCAATCAACGCTGGCAAATGCCGGTGGTTGAAGTGGTGTCTGAGTAATTCACAATTGCCGTGAACAGCCTGGATCCCTGTGGGAGCGGGCTTGCCCGCGAAAGCGGTGTGTCAGGCGGTGTGGATTTTTACGGGTGTACATATCCGTTTCTTCGGTAACGGCGGCTTATGGTTTCGCCCTTACGGCGACTCACTTTTTTTACAAGCGCCTAAAAAAAGTAAGCAAAAAAACGCTCGGCCTGATGAGTGGTGAAGAGCGACTCTGTACGCCGCTCTGCTTTTGCTCTTCTGTGGGAGCGGCGGTGCGGCGATCCGACTTGCTCGCGAATGCGGTTGATCATTCAACATCTTTGTTGGCTGACACTCCGCTTTCGCGAGCAAGCCCGCTCCCACATTTGAGCAGTGTCGAGCGCAAAATCCGTGTACATCCCCGCCCCCTGTGGGAGCTGGCTTGCCAGCGATGGCGGCCTGACAGCCGACCAGGTACTTCACAGGCGAACGAACCCCGCGAACAGGCCGGCCGGTAGGCCGCCTCGTTTTGGCTTTGGCTTTTGATCTTCTTGCCCCCTCGAGAGGCTTCGTTCCGGTTCTGCGTAGTGGGCAACCCGGCATGGATGCCGGGTTAGCCGCCCCCCGGCCATGGATGGCCGATGGCGGCGGGCTCTGTAGGAGCGAGCTTGCTCGCGAAAAACCTGAGAGCACCGCAGGGTGTCAGGCTCCCCACATCATCGTTGACCTCCATCGCGAGCAAGCTCGCTCCTACAGGCTTTTCCAAGTGACCCGCCGTAAGGGCGGAACCGTAAGCCGCCGTTACCGCAGAAATGGATATGTACACCCTCAAAATGCTCATCGCCTGACACAAAGCCTTCGCGGGCAAGCCCGCTCCCACAGGTACTGCATTCATCCTGTGGCAGCGAGCCTGGTTTCACGGCGTAACGATATTGAACTGCGGCGCAAACGTATCGAGGCTGCTCATCAGCTCCCCAAGCTTCTTGCCATTGCCCTGCAGCTTGATCAGGCCTTTCTGCATCGCCGTCGGAATATCCACTTGCTTGAGGCTGATCTGTTCCAGGGTGGCCTTGCTCATGGTCACGCTGGCATCCGCCTGGGCATTGAGCCCGGCACGGTGGGTCAGCACGCCGTTGCGCAGGGTCAGGTTGAAGTCCTTGTTCAGGTCATCGAAGGTCCAGTTCAGGGTCAGGTCATGGCCTACGGCCTTTTCACTGTCCAGGCGCACAGCCAGGAAGTCGAAGAACATCTGCGGGCTCATCGCCCGTACCATGTCCACCGATACCGAAGTGCCGGCATTGGGCGGCACGCCGTTGCGCAGTTCCATGGCACCGGTCAGGTACATGTTGCGCCAAGTGGCGTTTTCACTTTGATAGCCCATTTGCTCCAGCGCCTGGGCCTGGGCTTTACGGGCGTCGCCGTTGTCCGGGTTGGCGAACAGCACCTGATTGCCCAGTTGCGCGGCCCAGCGGTATTCACCCTTGGCCATCGCCGCCTGCATTTTCCCCAGCACCGCCGCTTCGCCGCCCATGGCCTGGACCGAACGCTTGGCCGTTTCCACTGGCGGCAGCGGATTGAGGTTGGCCGGGTTACCGTCATAGAAACCCATGTAGCGCTGGTATACCGCCCGGGTGTTGAAACTCAGTGAGCCGTAGTAGCCGCGGGTGTACCACTTCTGGTCCAGGCTGCCGGGCAGTTTCTTGATCGAGTCGGCGACTTCCAGCGACGTCAGGCCCTGATTCAGCAGGTGCAGGGTGCGGTCGTTGAGGAAGGCGTACATGTCGCGCTGATCGGCGAGGAAGGTGCGGATGCGTTCGCCACCCCAGGTCGGCCAGTTGTGCTGGGCGAACAACACGTCGCTCTTGTCGCCGTAACGCGCCAGGCTGCCGTCCAGGTACTCGGCCCAGGCCTTGGCGTCACGCACTTGCGCGCCGCGGGGGGTGAGGATGTTGTGCATCATTTGCGTGGCGTTTTCCGCCATGCACAGGGCGCGCAACTGCGGCAGGTACAGGTTCATCTCCGCTGGCGCCTCGGTGCCCGGGGTCAACTGGAACTCCACGTCGAGGCCGGCGATGGTGCGGGTTTCCAGTTCCTTGTCGATCAGGTCGGTGGGCGGGATCAGGGTGACGGTGCCGCCTCTCGGCGAGCTTTTGCCCAGTCCCGCGTCTACCTGTCCGTGTTCGCCACGGGGCAGCAGGCTGCCGAACTGGAACTGCGCGCGACGGCTCATGGCGGTGCCGGCATAGACGTTCTCGCTCATCACGTGTTCCATGAACCCGGCGGGGGCGAACACCTTGACCTTGCCGGCCTTGACGTCGGCCTCGTCGATGACCCCGCGCACGCCACCGAAATGGTCGACGTGGGTGTGGCTGTAGATCACCGCCACCACCGGTTTGTGCGGACGGTTCCGGTAGTACAGGTCCAGCGCTGCCTTGGCGGTTTCGGCCATGGTCAGCGGGTCGATGATGATCAGCCCATCGTCGCCTTCGATGATGGTCATGTTGGCCAGGTCGAGGCCACGCACCTGATACAGCCGTGGGCTGACTTCGAACAATCCGGCATTGGCGTTGAGCTGGGCCAGGCGCCAGAGGCTCGGGTTGACCGATTCCGGGGCTTTATCCTTGTCGAGGAAGTCATAGGCCTGGATATCCCAGATGACCTTGCCCGAGGCGTCCTTGACCTGGCCCTTGAACGGCGCGATCAGGCCCTTGGTGACCGACTCGTAGTCGGTGCGGTCGGTGAAGGGCAGTTGCTGCAGCACGGCGGCGTTACTGGCCGTGGTTTGTGGGCTGGCCGCGACCGGTCCGTCGGCGGCGACCACCGATTGCGCAAGGCAGGCAGTGATCAGGCAAGCGAGCAGCCCACGAGGGCTCAAGGTGAAGCGAGGCATGGCGTCTCCGTTTTTTATCGTTATGGTCAGACCAGCTTCGAGGGTAGGGCGGGGCTCGGGCCGGGCGATCATCAGCAACGGACAAAAAACATTCAGGGCCGCTATCCTTGGGCCATGCATATCCAGCAGGTTGACCCATGCTTGAAGTCCATGGCGTTTTCAAAAGCTACGCCACCCCGCAGGGGCCGCTGCCGGTGCTGCAAGGCGTCGACCTGACGCTCAGGCCCGGCAGCAGCCTGGCGCTGATGGGCGAGTCGGGCAGTGGCAAAAGCACTTTGCTGCACCTGATCGCCGGGCTGGACAAGGTCGATCGCGGCAGCATCCGCAGTGGCGAGCATCGCCTGGAACAGATGAATGAAGGGCAATTGGCGAACTGGCGCCGTACGGAAATCGGCCTGGTGTTCCAGCAATTCAACCTGATCGGCAGCCTGCGGGTCGAAGACAACCTGGCGATCCAGGCGCGTCTGGCGGGGCGCCATGACCCGCGCTGGCAGGCACACCTGGTGCAGCGTCTGGGCCTGAGTGAGCTGCTGCGGCGCTACCCGGAGCAACTGTCCGGCGGCCAGCAGCAACGGGTTGCGCTGGGCCGGGCGCTGGCGTCGCGCCCGCCATTGCTGCTGGCCGACGAGCCCACCGGCAGCCTCGATGAAACCACCGGCGCCGAGGTGTTGCAGTTGCTGCTGGAATTGCTCGACGACAGCCCCACCAGCCTGTTGATGGTCACCCACAGTCCCGGCGTGGCGGCACGGCTGGCGGAAAAAGCCTTGCTGAGCGGCGGTCGCCTGGCCGGTGCGGGCGAGCGCTGACATGCGCATCTTTGGCGAAACCCTGCGCGCGCTGCTCAGCCACTGGCGGCAGCACCCGGTGCAGTTTTTCAGTGTGCTGACCGGATTGTGGCTGGCCACCGGTCTGTTGACCGGCGTTGAGGCACTCAACAGCCAGGCCCGCGACAGCTATGCCCGTGCCAGTCAGTTGATTGGCGGCGAACCCCAGGCCAGCCTCGTTGCGCCCGGTGGCGGCACCTTCCCCCAGCAATGGTTTGTCGATTTGCGGCGCGCGGGGTGGCCGGTGTCACCGGTGCTGCAAGGCCGGGTCACGCTCAAGGGGCACGAAGAGCAGCGCTTGCAGTTGATGGGCATCGAGCCGGTATCGCTGCCGGCGGGCGCGGCGGTGGCCGGGCAAGCCTTGGCGATTGAACAGGTGGTCGGTTTTTTCAGTCCGCCGGGCAGCACCTGGATCTCGTCGCAGACTTTGCGGGCAATGGGTTTGCGCGAGGGTGACCGGCCACTGAGCCTGGCGGGCGTGGCACTGCCGCCGCTGCAGGTGCAGGCCGACATGGCGCCCGGTGTGCTGCTGGTGGACATCGGTTTTGCCCAGCAGGCTCTGGGGTTGCCGGATCAAGTGTCGCGGCTGCTGTTGCCGAAGGATTTCACCGCGCCGTTGCCGGAACCGCTCAAGGGCCAGTTGCAACTCAAGCGCGCCGGCGAAGAAAACAACCTGACGCGCCTGACCGAAAGCTTTCACCTGAACCTCGATGCCCTGGGGGTGCTGTCGTTCGTGGTCGGCCTGTTTATCGTGCACGCCGCCATCGGGCTGGCGCTGGAGCAACGGCGAAGCCTGCTGCGGACCCTGCGTGCCTGCGGTGTGAGTGCACGGATGCTGATCGCTTGCCTCACCGTCGAATTGGGTGGGTTGGCCTTGATCGGCGGTGTGGCCGGGGTGGTCAGCGGCTACCTGCTGGCCGGCGTGCTGTTGCCCGATGTCGCCGCCAGCCTGCGTGGCTTGTACGGTGCCGAAGTGGCGGGGCAGTTGAGCCTCAGCCTGTCGTGGTGGTTCAGTGGTATTGGCTTGAGTCTGATCGGCGCGTTGCTGGCCGGGGCCAACAGTCTGTTGCGGGCGGCGCGTTTGCCTTTGCTGGCGCTGGCCGACCCGCAGGCCTGGCATCAGGCTCATGCACGCTGGTTGCGACGCCAGGCTTGGGTGGCGGCAATGGCCGGGGTGATCGCGCTGCTGGCGCTGATCTTCGGCGACAGCCTGGTCAGTGGCTTCGTGTTGATGGCGGCGCTGTTGATCGGTGCCGCGCTGGCCTTGCCGGTGGCGCTCAGCGCGCTGCTCAGTCTCGTTTCACAGCGCAGTCGCTCGGTACTGGGCCAATGGTTTGTCGCCGATTGCCGCCAGCAACTGCCGGCGTTGAGCCTGGCGTTGATGGCGCTGCTGTTGGCCATGGCCGCCAATATCGGTGCCGGCAGCATGACCGCAGGCTTTCGCCAGACCTTCAGCGACTGGCTCGAGCAACGGCTGACGGCCGAGCTCTACCTCAACCCACAGAACCCGGCCCAGGCCAGGGAGCTGCACGGCTGGCTCAACCAGCAGCCGCAACTGGCGGCGGTGCTGCCCAACTGGCAGGTTTCGATCCAGTTGCAGGGCTGGCCGACGGACCTGTCCGGGATCATCGACCATCCGACCTATCGCCAGCACTGGCCGTTGCTCGAAGCCTTGGGCGACAACCCTTGGGAACGACTGGCCAAGGACGATGCGGTGATGCTCAGCGAACAACTGGCTCGGCGCCTCCACGTGCAACTGGGCGATCACCTGACGCTGCCGACCCCCACCGGCCCGTGGTCGCCACGGATCGTCGGGATCTATGCCGACTACGGCAATCCCAAGGGCCACATTCTGGTCAATATCAATCACCTGCTGCGCGGCTGGCCGCAACTGGCACCGAACCGTTTCAACCTGCGCATCGAACCGGCATCGATCCCGGCGTTCGTCACGGCGCTGCAGGCGCGTTTTACCCTGGAGGACAGCCGCATTGTCGATCAGGCGCGGCTCAAGGGCTGGTCCACGCAAGTCTTCGAACGCACCTTCGCCGCCACCGCCGCGCTCAATAGCCTGACGTTGTGCGTGGCTGGCGTGGCGCTGTTCATCAGCCTGTTGACCCAAAGCCAGAGCCGTCTCGGGCAGCTGGCGCCGCTGTGGGCCTTGGGCGTGACCCGTCGGCATCTGATGTTGCTCAACCTTGGGCAAACCTGGCTGCTGGCGCTGCTGACCCTGGTGCTGGCATTGCCGTTGGGGATCGCCCTGGCGTGGTGCCTGGACACGGTGATCAATGTGCAGGCCTTTGGCTGGCGCTTGCCTTTGCGGGTGTTCCCCTTGCAACTGTTGCAGTTGATGGGGCTGGCGCTGGTGGCGACATTGCTGGCTTCGGCCTGGCCGTTGTTCCGTTTGTACCGCACGCAACCGGCGGATTTGCTGCGGACGTTTGCCCATGAAGATTAAATTCGGCGTCTTGCTGCTGGCGTTGCTGGTGAGCGGCTGCGATCAATCGGCGCCGGTAGAAAAGGGTTTTGCCGGGCTGGGCAACCAGGCCGCTGCGTTTACCCCGGTGGTGCCCGGCCGGGTGTTCAGCTTCCCGGCGGATCACGCACCGCACGATGGCTTTCGCATCGAATGGTGGTACATCACCGCCAACCTGAAGGACGCTCAGGGGCATGAGTTCGGCGCGCAATGGACGCTGTTCCGCAGCGCCTTGAAAGCCACCCCTGAGGTAGCAGGCTGGCAGAACCAGACAATCTGGCTCGGTCATGCGGCGGTGACCTCGGCGACGGCGCATCACGCTGCCGAACGATATGCCCGTGGCGGCGTCGGTCAGGCCGGTGTCAGCGTTGCGCCGTTCAATGCATGGATCGACGACTGGCAACTGAGCAGCCAGGCGACAGCCGACGATCCGTTGGCCGACCTGCTGCTCAGCGCCCACGACAAGCGTTTCAGCTACCGGCTGCGGTTGACCTCGACAGGTCCGCTGGTGCTGCAAGGCGACAAGGGGTTCAGCCAGAAGTCCGAACAGGGTCAGGCCTCTTACTACTACAGTCAGCCGTTTTTCCAGGCCCGCGGCACCCTGGAAATCGACGGCCAGACCTTTCAGGTCAGTGGCCCGGCCTGGCTCGACCGTGAATGGAGCAGCCAGCCCCTGACGGCCAACCAGAGCGGTTGGGACTGGTTCTCCCTGCACCTGGACAGCGGCGAGCAAGTGATGCTGTATCGCATGCGGCAAAAAGACGGCGAGCCTTACCTCACCGGCACCTGGATCGACGCCCGGGGGCAGACACAGTTGCTGCACGCCGGCGACATCAGCCTCACACCGCAAGACCGGGCCAGCGTGGCCGGGCGCGACATGCCCGTTCGCTGGTCGATCAGGATCCCCTCCAGACGCCTCGATATCGTCATCACTGCGCTCAACCCCCAGTCCTGGATGGACTTGCGCATACCGTACTGGGAAGGCCCGGTGCGCCTCAGTGGCAGTCATGCAGGGAACGGATATCTGGAAATGACCGGGTACTAGTACCCTGCGCCACGAAAATCAGCGGCCTGCTGCGACCACTCGCTGAACAGCGTCTATGCTCATCGCACACATGGCATTGCGCTTTGCGTCAACGCCGTCTGTTGTCATTCATCACAGGGAAAGTTCTGCCTATGAAACGCCACGCACTGACCAAAGCCATCACCCTCGCCACCTTGCTGTCTGCCGCCAGTTTCGGTGCGGTTGCCGCCGAGCTCCCGTTGTCCGAAGTTGTGGTGGTCGATCAGGTCGCCACCCAAGTCGTTTCGGTAGATACCGCAAACCGTATCGTGGTCCTCAAAGGCCCGCAGGGTAATGAATTCCCTGTGCAACTGACCGAAAAGGCGAAAAACCTCGACAACCTCAAGGCCGGCGACACGGTCGACATCAGGGTCACCAGCGCCGTTGCCGCCTTCCTCGACACCGATGTCGACAAAGGCCTGCCGGGCACTGCCGAAGCCACTGGCGAAGTGCGCGCAGCACCCGGTAGCGACAACCCTGGCGGCGAAGCTTACCGTCAAGTGAAAGTGCAGCTGAAAATCACCCACATCGACCAGAAAAAACACCAGGTGACTTTTGAAAACCCGGAAGGCAAGTCCAAGACGGTTGACGTCAAACGACCTGAAGTCCAGGCCAAACTCAAGGACTTGAAAGTCGGACAAAGCGTCAACGTGGTTTATACCGACATATTGACGGTGACCAGCAAGCACTGAAATTGAGTCATTGTTCTATACGGGCTGATTGTTTTTGTGCAGTTTTTGTATAGGAATGATCAGCCCCTAATGGTCGAACTGGTGAGTTTGAGGTGCTGTGTTGCATAGTATTTAAATCGACATCTTGTTAAACATTGTGTCGATAAATTTCATCTTTGCGGCACGGACATATTAATCCGCTTCTACTAAAATACTTTCCGTTCGCCCAGTGTCAGGGCTCTTTACCAGTGCATGGATTGCCGAGGCCATTGCACTGGGCGAACACTTTATTTGTTGTATTGAAAGTTTTGGATATAAAAACGGGCGGCCTGCAGGTCGCCCTTTTTTTTGGATTTCAGCGTGGGCACGTTCCCTTGTGGGAGCTGGCTTGCCAGCGATGGTCGTTAACGATAACGCGTGTGAGCGGGATAAACGCGGCGCACTGGAGTCCATCGCCAGCAGGCTGGCTCCTACAGGTATTGCGTTTTCGGTGTTTCCCGGGATTCCGTGAAGAACCTTTTTTATAGAGTGGTGACAAATCCTTCAATCATGTTTTTCATTGGCCTGAACAACATCGGCCAACGTGGTGAAACACTGTTCGATCGAGCGCCGCTGGCTCTCGGCATACAACGCCAATTCATCGATCGTCGAACGCCCCAGGGCCTTTTCGAACGCCTGCTGATTGGAGTGCAACCCGTAACGGGTTTGCGCCGTATCCCCCAGGTTTGACTGAAAGATCCCCGCCGCGCTGACCGGCAGGAAGTCTTCGTACACCAGCGGTTCAACCCGCAGGTAACCGTCGCTGAGCAGGTCTTCCAGGGGCGCGTTTTTCAGGTCGCCCGCCGTCAGGCCTTTTTCCGTCACGAAGTAGCGGAAGTAAGCCAGGCCCTGTTGGCGCATGCCTTCCCAGGTGTCAGGGAACTCGCTGAAATGCTGTGTCATCAGGGCGTTATAGCGCGCGGCGTTGGCTTCGTTGGGGAAGTCCTTGAGTTCGTCCCGTGCGGCATTGAGCAAGCGGTCGTAGAGTGCGCGGCCCTTGGGCGTGAGGGCGGCACCGCGCTGTTCGATCTCGCCGAACCGGGCACTGTGGCTGCCGCGCGCCTCGCTTTGATCGGTGAAGGAAATCGGCTCGTCCAGGGCCTTGAAGCTGGTCTGGCGCAGCAGGATCGGGCACTGGCGGCGGGGCGGGCCTTCGATCACCGCTTTGGGGGTGATGCCATGGGCCGGCATCTGCGCCTGGACGATGTCGATGTCCAGGGTCCGTGGTGTCAGGTGGTTGATGTGCGGGCCCTTGAACGCCACGACGTCGGCGATCAGACGATGCTGGGCGCTGAGCTGTCGATACTGCTCGGCGGTGACGGTGGCGCTGTGATGCCAGCGAAATGTTTCCAGTGCCTGTTCGACGAACTCCAGGGCTTCCTGTTCGGTCAGGCCACCACGGGATTCGGCGCGTTCGATGAGCGTGAGGGCCGTTGGGGTGAAGATCGAGCGCTGGTCGAGTATCGACTGGGCGAAGGCGCGCAGCTCCAGGTCTTCGATCAATTCCAGGCGCAACAACGAGGTGAACACCCGGAACGGGCTGACCTGCAGCGACGTTTCATGCACCGCGCGAAACGCCGTGGAATGCACCGGCACGCCGGCCGGTGTCAGGTCGTAGTAACCCACCGGTTGCATGCCCATTACCGCGAACAGGTGGGCGAGGGTCGCCAGTTCATCAGCCGTGCCGACGCGGATCGCCCCATGACGTTCCAGGTCCAGGCGTTCGATTTCGCCGGTGCTGGTGAGCTGCCGCAGGATTTGCCCATCGCTGTCCAGCACGTGACGGTTGGTCTGTTCCACCAGTTCCATCAACGCGCCGTACAACGGCACTTCCTCGCGGTACATGTCGGACATCGCTTTGGAGAAGCGTTGGCGGATCAGGTCAGGGCTGACGAAGTTCGGGTGGTTCATGAACAGGATTCCTGGCGCGGTGACGTAAAGGATGGACGAAAGATCGCAGCCTTGCGCGACGCCGACAAACGAAGTTTCTGACGAACTTCATTCTGCAAAGGACTGCAAACCTAGTGCAGTCGTTGATCCTGAGGGCTCTCCGAACGCAGCGATGCCAAAAACTCGCGATACAGGCGCGCCGAACCGTAGGGTGCTTCCACCATGGGCATGTGCCCGATGGCGTCCCAGATATGCACGCGCAGGTCGGCGATGCCCTTGCTCCAGACCGCTACGCTGCTGACATCGATCAACCGGTCCTTGCGCCCCCACAGCAACAGCGCCGGGGCGGTGATGTCGGGCAGGTGCGGTTCCATCGGCGGGCTGGCGCGAAATTCGCGGAAGATTTCTTCCAGCTCCTCGCGGGACTGTTCATAGCGCTGGGCGACGGCATCGAGCACCAGTTTCGGTACCCAGGGCGGCGAAGCCATGGTCATGGCGTAGAAACGCCGGAACTCTTCCCGCGAATGAATCAGAAACGGGTTGTGGCCCTTGGCCAAATGCCGCTCAAGGTCACTGGGTTCGGGGGCGGTGACCCCGGCCGGGTCGATCAGAGCCACGGACACAATGCGCTCCGGATACTTGGCCGCAAGCCAGGCCGCCATATAGCCACCCATGGAGTTGCCGATGACATGGACTTTCTCCACGCCGCACACGTCCAGCAGCTGGATCATGCGCTTGGCCTGCAGCGGGATGTCGTAGCCTCCGCCCGCCTTGAAGCCGGTTTCGCCATGGCCGGCGATGTCCGGGATGATCACCCGATGGCTGCTGACAAAGTGGCGGGCGAAACGCAGCCAGAGGTTCTTGTCGGCGCTGAAGCCATGGAGCATCAGCACATTGCTGGTGGCCTCGTACGGCCCGCCTTGCCAGGTCGAGACGGTCATTTCGGGGATGGGCACGACGATCTTGTGCAGCCGGTACAGCTTGGCCTCGGCCGCCATGCTCAAGTCATAGAGCCAGTAGCCGATGGCCGGGTAGGTCAGCCAGCTCCAGGCGACAAACACTGCGAGAACGACGAACAACAAAAGCATCACGCGTCTCCCTTCTTTCTGCTCAGGACAAAATGTGATCGGCGGGTTTCAGCGCTCGGGTCAAGCGATGAAAGCTGAAGCTGAATCCCGGAAACATGGCAATCACATGACCGCTCTTGCTTTGATACCAACTGTGGCAACCACCGGATTTCCACACCGTGTGTTCCATTTCCCGGTGGATCATTTCAGTGTAGGTACGTTCCGCCTCATGGCGAACTTCGATGCTGCGTAAACCTTGAGTCTTCAAGGTGCGAATGCAGTCGAGGATGTAATTCATCTGGGATTCGATGATGAACAGTGCCGAGGTGTGGCCGATGCCGGTGTTCGGCCCGGTGACGATGAACAGGTTGGGAAAGTCGGGCAGGGCGGTGCCGAGGTAGGCCCGTGGGTACTGCGCCCAGACCTCCTTGAGACGGGTGCCGTTTTTGCCCGTTACCGGGTAGGAAATCACCCCGTCGGTGGCGTCGTAACCGGTGGACCAGACGATCAGGTCCAGGTCGATGTGCTGGCCATCGAGGGTCACGATGCCGGTCTCGTCGATGGACGCGATACCTTGCTCGCGGCTGTGCAGGGTCACATTGCGGCGGGCCAGGGCCGGGTACAGCGTGCTGGACAAAATCACCCGTTTGCAGCCGATGGTGTAGTCCGGCGTCAGTTTGCGCCGCAGTTCGGCGTCCGGCACCTGGCGTTTGAGGAAGTGCAGGGCCTGGCGCTGGACCATGTGCACGGCCGGTTTCGAATACTTGAAGCCAAACACCCGGGTTTCGAATTGCCAGTAGATACCCCAGCGCAGCAGTTTGTAGGCGGGTTTGAGCCCCAGCAGCCAGCGCTGGAAGCGGCCAAAGCGGCGATCAGCCCGGGGCAATACCCAGTGAGGCGTGCGCTGGAACACATGCAAGTGCCCGACGTCCGGGGCAATGGCCGGAATGACCTGTGCCGCACTGGCACCGCTGCCGACGATGGCCACGCGTTTTTGCCGATAGTCGTAGCCGTGATCCCAGTTGTTGGTGTGAAACGTCTTGCCCTGGAAGCGTTCCTGTCCGTCGAAGTGCGGCACCACCGGTTGACTCAGCGGCCCGGTCGCGTTGATCAGGAACTGCGCGCAAAACGTGCCTTTGCCGGCGGTGTATACCGTCCAGCATTTGATGGTGTCGTCCCATTCGACGCGTTCGACATTGGCGTCCAGTTCCACCTTGTCCCGCAGGCCGAAGTGCTCCACCACGTGGCGGGTATAGCGGTGCAGTTCGGCCTGTTCGGCGAACATTTGCGTCCAGCGATACGGGGCGAAGGACAGGGAGTACAGCGGCGAGGGCACGTCGACTGCCGCGCCGGGGTAGGTGTTCTGGCACCAGGTGCCGCCGAAGAAATCCCGCCGCTCCAGCAGGCGGAAATCGTCGATGCCGGCCTTGAGTAAATTGATTGCTGCACATTGGCCGCCAAACCCGCTGCCGATGATCAATACTTGAAAGGTCTGCATGGGCCTCTCCTTTATGGTCATTGATCAACCCCTTCTTTCATGTATAGCCGTTTCCGGGGTGAGGCCTTTGCTTTTATGTGAGCGTGATGTCGCGATATTCAGCTTGTCAGTCGGTGATGGCTATTTGATTTCACCCTGATAGACTCCAGCGCATAGGCACAGGCTGTAATCGCATTCCGTCGAGTGGCACAGAGGCCCTATGGCAAAAGCGGGAGGAAAGGGATTTTCATTGGCCAGGAGGCTCTACACATCGCGGATCCTGGGGTTGGCCCTGGGGCTGGTGTGTGTGAGCGCGGCAATGTATCCACTCGATCCGGCGCCCTGGGTCTGGGGGTTCATGTGGTTCAATGGCCTGGTCTGGCCGCATCTGGCTTACCAATTGGCTCGCCGGGCCAGGACGCCCTATCATGCCGAACACCGCAATCTGCTGATCGATGCCTTTCTCGGCGGCTTCTGGATTGCCGCGATGCAATTCAATCCACTACCCAGCGCGACCACCATTTCCATGATGGCCATGAACAACGTGGCCATAGGCGGCTTGCGCTTCCTGCTGGCCGGGACAGCCGCGCAAATCCTGGGCGTGGGCGTTGGCCTGCAGATTTTCGCCCCGGCGTTCATTCCTGCCACCAGCGCGGTGCAACTCTATGCCTGTTTGCCGTTGCTGTGCCTGTATCCACTGGCGCTGGGCTGGATCTGCTTCCGCCAGGCCCATACCCTCGGCTGTCAGAAGCGCGAACTGCTGGCTCTGAGCCGCACCGACAGCCTGACAGGCCTGCTGAACCATGGCACATGGAAGGACCAACTGGAGATCGAGTTCCAGCGTTGTAAAGGCCGGCAAAAAGGTGGAGCGATCGCCCTGATCGACATCGACCATTTCAAAGTCATCAACGACACCTACGGCCATGTTGCCGGCGACATCGTCTTGCGCCAGTTGAGCAAAATGCTCAAGCAGAACCTGCGGGCGACCGATGTAGCAGGGCGCTACGGCGGTGACGAGTTCTGCGTGATCCTTCCGGACCTGCCCCTGAACCGCGCCATCGCCGTCATGGATGCCCTGCGCGTTCGCTTCGCCACCTTGGGATACGAGCGGAATCCGGCGCTGAAAGTCAGCCTGAGCATTGGCCTGGCGTCATTCAATCCGGCCCACGCCGACGCGACGCTTTGGCTCAATGATGCCGATCACGCGCTATACGAAGCCAAGACCACCGGGCGCAATCGAGTGATCTGCTGCGGGAACGGGAAGCCCTATCGCGAACTGCTCGACTCGGTGTGACCGTCCACTGCAAAACCTGTGGGAGCGAGCTTGTTCGCGAAAGCGAAGTGTCAGGCGGCACGGATGTTGGCTGTGATGGCCCCATCGCGAGCAAGCCCGCTCCCACAGGGGATTTGCGGTGAGCACGGCATTGGCGTACAACCGCGATCCAAATGTGGGAGCGGGCTTGCTCGCGAAGGCGGTGTGTCAGGCGGCCTGGATGTTGGCTGTGATGGCCCCATCGCGAGCAAGCCCGCTCCCACAGGGGATTTGCGGTGAGTACGGCATTGGCGTACAGCCGCGATCCAAATGTGGGAGCGGGCTTGCTCCGGGCGGCGATCCGACGAAGGCGGCGGGCCGGTTTAAACCGTCATTCCTTCACGCTCATGAACTCCTCCGCGAAGCGGATGTATTCCTCGGGTTGCGTGTAGGTGTGCGTCAGCTCGGTGGCGCTCAGGTCCGAGGTCTGGGTGAGGATCTGGCGTTGCTCGCGCAGGCTGTCGTAGGTCGCCTTGATCGCGGCGAAGTACGCACCGTGGCCGTCGATGGTCACGCGCACACCCAGTTCGGCCAGGCGCTTGTCATCGCGTAGCAGCGGGTTGCCATAGGTCACCAGCATCAGCGGCACGCTCAGGTGCTCGGCGATCTGCTCCAGGTGGTCGAAGTCCTTGATGCCCACCATGCAGATCCCGTCGGCGCCGGCGCTCTGGTATTGCCGGGTGCGGCTGATGATTTCCTGCACCGGCAGAATCCCGGCGTGGGTGCGGGCGATGATTGCCATCTCCGAATCGCAGCGGGCTTCGAGGGCCGCGCGGATCTTGCCGACGCCTTCGGCGACCGTGATCAGGTCGGTGGATTTACGACCGAATTGAGCGGGCAGCAGAGTGTCTTCGATGGTCAGCGCAGCGACGCCGGCCCGTTCGAGTTCGACGATGGTGCGCATGACGTTGAGCGCGTTGCCGTAGCCGTGGTCGGCGTCGGCGATCACCGGCAACTGGGCGACACGGCCGATGCGGGTGGCCTGTTCAGCGAATTCACTGAGGGTGATCAGGGCAAAGTCGGGGGCGCCCAGCACTTGCAACGAAGCGACCGACCCCCCGAGGATCCCGACTTCGAAGCCCAGGTCGGCGGCGATGCGAGCCGACATCGGGTCGAACACCGAGGCCGTGTGGTAGCAGGTGTCGGAGGCGAACAGTTGGCGAAAATTGCGGCGCAAATCTTGATGGGAAAGCCTGGACATATGAGTTCCACCAATGGAATGGAAGGGCTTGAGCAAAAGTGTCAACGCCGAAGAAATAAAAGGCTATCACGCGCGCCAGGGGAGAATGATGACGAATTTGCTGGGTTAGGCCGATTGACGTCGCAGCAATGGAACTGATAGTCACGCCGCCACGGCCTGTTGCCGTTGGTCTGGCAACGGTACGGCGCGCACCGAGTCTGCGGGTTGCAGCTGCAGGCGCTTGGCGGTCAGGCGATCAACCACCAGGCTGTTGCCCACCTGGCGGGCCGGGGCGCAGGTGATACGACAGTTTTCCAGGCGGCGGTTGTGAATCAGCCAGAGGGGCGCTTTCTCGTCCGGCGAGCCGATGGCCAGTGACAACGGTTGGCTGTCGCGCACTGTACGGATCCCGGAAACCGGGGCTTCGATGACCGGCCCGCCGTCGAAAATATCGATGTAGCCCTTGTGGGCAAAACCTTCGGCGCTGAGGATCTTCAGGGCCGGCTCGGTATTGGGGTGGGCCTTGCCGATCACCGCCCGGGCCTGTTCGGTGAGCAGGCAGGTGTACAGCGGCTGGCGCGGCATCAGTTCGGCGATGAACGACTTGTTGCCCAGCCCGGACAAGTGATCGGCGTGGCTGAAATCCATCTTGAAAAAGTGCCGGCCGAGGCTGTCCCAGAACGGCGAGCCGCCTCGTTCGTCGGCTCTACCGCGTAGTTCGGCGATGAGCCGGTTGCCGAACAGCTGGGTAAACTCGGCCACAAACAACAAGCGCCCGAGGGAAAGCAAACGGCCGTTGCTGCCCTGGCGCTGATCGGGGCGCAGGTACAACGAGCAGACTTCCGATTGCCCGGTCAATTCATTGCTCAGGAACAGGGTCGGGATCTGGCGCTGGATACCCAGGTCCGCTGACGCGCTGACCGTCAGTCCAACCCGGTAGTTGTACCAGGGCTCGCGCAGACCGACGCCTCCCGTCAGGGCGCTGACGCCCACCACTTGCTGCTCGTCGTCCTCGAGCACGAACAGGTAATCGGCATCGCCCCGGTCGACCTGACCGGCGAAGGTGCGTTGGGCCCAGCGAATCCGGTGGGCCAGGCGCTCTTCGTCGGCCGGCAGGCTGGTAAGTCCCGGAACGGCCTGGCGCACCAGGGTGAGCAGGGCGGGCAGGTCGGTGATCTGGACCGGACGGACAATCATGCGGCGGTTCCTTGTGCGCGTGTGCCTGGGCGTTGAATCTGCTGGGTATTCACAGGGCAACCAGCCTGATGGGGCTGCCCTCGGTCACCTTCAGCGCCTCGCACATGGCAGCGTCCAGGGTCACGGGTTGCCCGGGGATGTGATCAAGATCGGCGACGATGGCCCGATAATCCTTCAGGGACTCGTTGCTCACCAAAAAGCTGCCACGGGCATCGATCACCGGGCCACGCTGCGTCACGCCACACTGGCTGCGGGCAATGGAGCGAATGCCCGAGGTGCGCGCGTAGAGTGTCGGGCCGCCATCGAACAGATCGATGTAACTGTTGGTTTCAAAGCCTTCCCGTTCGAGGATATCGAAAGCTTCCTGGCCATCGGGGTGGATGCTGCCGATGCAGTCCTGTGCCGCCTGGGGCAGCATGGGCACGTAGATCGGATAGTGCGGCATCAGTTCGGCGAGAAAGGTACGGCTCTGCAGGCCGCAAAGCCGTTCGGCCTCGATGTAGGGCAAGTCGAAGAAATGCTTGCCCACGGCGTCCCAAAAAGGCGAGTGACCTTCATCGCTGCTGTAGCCGACGATCTCGGTGATCACCGTGTCGGAAAAACGCCGGGCGTGGGCGGCGATGAATAGCAGACGCGCCCGCGACAGCAGTTCGGAATGCGCGCTGCGCACCCGCGCGGCATCGATATGGAAGCCCCGCAGCAAGGTGTGGCCACTGAGGTCGTGACACAACGACAAGGCCGGTACGCCGTGCTCGATGTTCAGTTCCCGCGAGGCACTGGTGAAGGGCCGGTTGCGCAGGCTGTAGAACGGCTCGTTGTACCCCGCCGTGGCGAGGATTTCCGAGCAGCCGGCCAGGTGCCGTGTCGTCAGGTCTTCGAGTACAAAGAAATAGTTTTCCGGGCCATGAGCCTCGACGTCCTTCTCGAACGAGGCACAGGAATCGAGGACTTTTGCGCGCAACCGTTCGCTGTCGTCGGGTAGGGACGTGACGCCCACGAGGCTTTCACGGGCGAGCCTCTGCAACTGGGGCAGGTCGGCCAACTCGACTGGACGCAAGACCAGCATGGAGACACTCCTGTATCAAACGATTCGGCGATTGGAGCCGAACCTGACTATCACTGTCGGTTTTTTACACACATTAAATCGGTGGTCATCTGAACGTTATCGGGCGCCACTCTTCTTTTTGTCGGATGTTTACCGGGATGGACCGCATTAAACGAGGAACGGGTGGTTCGGCCGCAGGCAATGCCTGACCAGACGCGTTGATCGGGTGTTCGAGAAAGGGCATCCGGGCTCCTGCTGGATGAGCGTGGCAAGTGTTTTAACAGTCCGTTGAATGGAGTATTTAATCATCGCGTACTGCCTGTCTAGTGAATTTTCGAGTGGTTTGTTCGTGCCCGAAAAAGGGGCGAAATGCCTGTGCCAAAGGGCTACGGCGATGTCGTAAAGTCTTGTAGGTGATTGCCTGCGTTGCGGTCAGCCATGACAGAAAATCTGGCGGGAAATGACTGAAGGAATCCGTTTCAAGCAGGAAAATTAAACACCCCCGGGTCTAATGCCAGTCAGTTAAACGGTAATGCGATCTGTAGCAGCTGCCGAGCCTGCGAGGCTGCGTTCGGCTGCGAAGCAGTCGTAAAATCAGTCATTGCGGTACGTCAGGCAGGCCGCGTCAGCTGGACTCACGACTG
>NZ_JBWKWD010000023.1:0-104142 GCF_059422045.1 Pseudomonas sp. GW821-FHT02A08 | reverse complement strand
CCGATCAGTTAGGCGAACCCGGACGCTACGCCTTCCTTGTAGCAGCTGGCGTAGCCTGCGTCCGGCTGCGCAGCAGTCGTGAAATCAGAGTTCGCGGTACGTCAGGGAGTTCGTGCAAGCCGGATTTACGACTGCTGCGCAGTCGGACGCAGCCTTCGGCAGCTGCTACAGATTGCGTTGTGGCTTAACTGATCGGCATTAACTTCGGGGCCTAATTCCGATCAGTTAGGCGAACCCGGACGCTACGCCTTCCTTGTAGCAGCTGGCGTAGCCTGCGTCCGGCTGCGCAGCCGTCGTGAAATCAGAGTTCGCGGTACGTCAGGGAGTTCGTGCAAGCCGGATTTACGACTGCTGCGCAGTCGGACGCAGCCTTCGGCAGCTGCTACAGATTGCGTTGTGGCTTAACTGATCGGCATTAACTTCGAGGCCTTGTTATAGTTCGGGCTTCATTTTTGCCTGCAAAAGGATCACCGGCATGTCTCAATACAGCGCATTCAACGTCGAACTGGTCGATAAAATCGCCCATGTGCAGATCAACCGCCCGGAGAAGATCAACTCGATGAACGCGGCGTTCTGGAGCGAGATCGTCGAGATCTTCCGGTGGATCGACGACACCGATGAAGTGCGCGTGGTGGTCCTCAGCGGCGCAGGCAAACATTTCTCCTCGGGTATCGATCTGATGATGCTGGCCGGTGTGGCCAATGAACTGGGCAAGGACGTCGGACGCAATGCGCGCCTGTTGCGACGCAAGATCCTCACCCTGCAAGCGTCGTTCAATGCCGTCGACAACTGCCGCAAACCGGTGCTTGCGGCCATTCAGGGTTACTGCCTGGGGGGCGCCATCGACCTGATTGCCGCGTGCGACATGCGTTATGCCGCCGAGGACGCACAGTTTTCGATCAAGGAAATCGACATCGGCATGGCCGCCGACGTGGGCACGCTGCAACGCTTGCCGCGGATCATCGGTGACGGCATGCTGCGCGAACTGGCTTACACTGGTCGCACCTTCGGCGCCGATGAAGCGCGGGGCATGGGCCTGGTCAATCGCGTCTACAGCGACAGCGCCAGCCTGCTCGACGGCGTCATGGGCATTGCCTACGCAATCGCCAGCAAGTCGCCGATCGCCGTCACCGGCACCAAGGAGATGATCAGCTACATGCGTGACCATCGCATCGATGACGGCCTCGAATACATCGCCACCTGGAACGCCGCCATGCTGCAATCGACCGATCTGCGCGTGGCCATGGCCGCCCATATGAGCAAACAGAAACCCGAATTTCTGGATTGATTAACCATGATTCCTCGCTGGACCACCGCAGTACTGGACACCGACCAACCCGGCGGCTGGGCCGTCGCGCGCAGCCCCGAAGGCTTTCTGTTCGATGACAATGGCGCATTGTTCCCGCGTGAATGGCTCAAGCGCCAGGACCTGTCGATTCTCGCCGAGCATGGCATCGGTCATCTCGATGGCGAGCCGGTCTATCTGCTGGAATTGCGCAGTCACAGCGAAGTGCCGGGTTGCAACTGGAAAGGCCTGCGGGCGTTCATGCTCGAAGGCGATCACACGGTCTACAAGGTGCTCGGTTACGCCGCACAGATCGGCACCTGGGCCCGCGAGCACCGCTTTTGCGGTAACTGCGGTCAGGCCATGACCCAGGTACCGCGCGAACGGGCGATGTATTGCCAGCCATGCGATCTGCGCAGCTACCCACGGATTTCGCCGAGCATGATCGTACTGGTGACTCGAGGCGATGAAGTGCTGTTGGCACGCTCACCGCGTTTTGTCAGCGGTGTCTACAGCACATTGGCGGGGTTCGCCGAGCCGGGCGAATCGGCCGAGGACTGCCTGGTTCGCGAGGTGCGCGAAGAGGTGAGCATCGAGGTCAGGAACATCCAGTACATGGGTAGCCAGTGCTGGCCATTCCCGCACTCGATGATGCTCGGCTTTCACGCCGAATATGCCGGTGGCGAGATCGTCTGTCAGGAAGACGAGATCGAGGACGCCCAGTGGTTCAACGTGCACGAGCTGCCGCCGTTGCCGGCGTCACGCTCGATTGCCCGTTACCTGATCGACGTCTATGTGGCCCGGCGTTTAGGCCACGCTGAACCAGTGCTGCCAGGCTAGGCGTACGGTCAGGCCCAGCACCACGGTGATGAATACCGGGCGAATGAATTTCGCGCCGCCGCTGATGGCGGTGCGGGCGCCGAAGAAGGCGCCGACCATCAACGACGAGCCCATGCACAGGCCGATGATCCAGTCCACCTGACCGGAAAAGATGAAGATCGACAGCGCCGCCGCGTTGCTGACGAAGTTCATGCTGCGCGCCACGCCGCTGGCCTTGACCAGGTCGATGGGGTAGAGCAGCAGGCTGCTCACGGTCCAGAACGCGCCCGTGCCCGGACCGGCCACGCCGTCATAGAAACCGAGGCTGAAACCTTGGGTCGATTGCCACTTTTTCTTGATCGGTGCCTCGCTGTCCAGCGGCGCTTTCGGCGTGCCGCCGAACAACAGGTAAACGCCACAGGCGAAGACGATCACCGGCAGCATTTTGTTCAGCCACTCCGCCGGCAGGTAATGGGCGACCACGGCACCGGTCAGTGCGCCGACCAGGGTGCCGACGATGGCATGAATCCATTGTGCTGGATGGAACAGCTTGCGTCGGTAGAAGGTGAAACTGGCGACGGCCGAACCGAAGGTCGAACTGAGTTTGTTGGTGCCCAGCACCAGGTGCGGCGGCAGGCCGGCAGTCAACAAGGCCGGGGTGGTCAACAGACCACCGCCACCGGCGATGGCGTCGATGAAACCGGCAACAAAAGCGACAAGGGCCAGGATGGCCAGGGTGGAGGGGTCAACGCTGAGTTCGAAAGGCATGGGATCGGCTTATTCGGCGGGTGCAGAAAGAGGCTGCGGGGAAGGGGCGACATCTTACTCACCTGTACAACACAAAACCAATGTGGGAGCGGCGGTGCGACGATTCGACTTGCTCGCGAAAGCGGTGTGTCAGCCAACGTCAATGTTGGATCTGATGGCCCCTTCGCGAGCAAGCCCGCTCCCACAGGTGGTATCGGTGAATTTACAGGCCAAGATCCGACAGGCCTGGATGATCGTCAGGTCGACGCCCCAGCGGCCAGTGGAACTTGCGCTCGCTTTCCTTGATCGGCATGTCGTTGATGCAGGCGAAGCGGCGGGCCATCAGGCCGTCCTCGTTGAACTCCCAGTTTTCGTTGCCGTAGGAGCGGAACCAGTTGCCCGAATCGTCGTGCCATTCATAGGCATAACGCACGGCAATGCGATTGTCGGTAAATGCCCAGAGCTCCTTGATCAGTCGGTAGTTCAGCTCCCTGGCCCATTTGCGGGTCAGGAAGCCCTTGGCTTCTTCGCGGTTGTGGGCGAACTCGGCGCGGTTACGCCATTGGGTGTCCAGGGTATAGGCCAGGGACACGCGCTCCGGGTCCCGGGAGTTCCAGCCGTCTTCGGCCAAGCGAACTTTTTCAATGGCCGATTCACGGGTGAAAGGGGGTAATGGCGGACGAACTTCGGCATTAGACATTTCAAGTCTCCGTATCAAGTTAAAGTTCCAACATTGTGTCGAGCTTGATTGAGTTGCTACAGGTCCAATAACTTTCGCGCCATGCATTGCGCATTATCGGCGGCACTGTGATCACCCATTACAAGCGCCACGGTAATGGCACCATCGATCAGGATCAGCAGCTGTCTGGCCAGCATCTGCGGATCCTCGGCACCATGTTCGGTACACAGCTCGCACAGGTAGTCGAGCAGTTTCTGTTTATGTTCTTTGGCGATCAGGCGCACCGGGTCTTGCGGGTCGCCGGTCTCGCCGCTGGTGTTGATGAAAGCGCAGCCACGGAAACCTTCGGAGGCGAACCACGACTTGAGTACGGTAAACAGATTGAGCAGTCGCTCGGCCGGGGTTTGTGCCTGGCCGACTGCGCCTCTGTACCAATGCATCCAGCGCTGGTCGCGGCGTTGCAGGGCGGCCACCACCAGTTCGTCCTTGTTGGCGAAGTAGTGGTAGACGCTTTTTCTGGAGACGCCGGCGGTTTTCACCAGAAGATCCATGCCGGTGGCGGCTATGCCACTTTTGTAGATCAACTTTTCGGTGACATCCAGAATGATGTCGCGTGTGTCATTGCTATTGATTTCGTTCATGTGGCTAACAGTAGAACGATCGTTCTCCATGGTCAATCGATATTTTTGTAGTGCCTGATAAATGGTCTTCGCGAGCAAGCCCGCTCCCACATTTGAAATGCGTTCCCTTGTGGGAGCGGGCTTGCTCGCGAAGAGGACATTACAGACAGTAACAAGACCCGAACCCAGCGATGGTGTAAGCTCTTGGGTTCTTCGGATTCGACCCATTGCGAGCCCTATGCCGTCGCTTTTCAAACGCTCCCTGCTGCCCAAGTTGCGCAGTTTTCCGCTGACGGCCGATGCCGTCAGCGTCCTCTCCGGCGCAGCCGAATTCCGTGGTTGCCTGCTGGAGAAAATCGCCAGCGCGACCCGGCGCATCTATATCGTTGCGCTGTACCTGCAACAGGATGAAGCCGGCCAGGAAATTCTCGATGCCTTGCACGCGGCCAAACTGGCGCGTCCGGACCTGGACGTGGTGGTCGTCGTCGACTGGCTGCGCGCCCAGCGCGGCCTGATCGGTGCCGGCAAGCAACCGGGCAACTCCGCCTGGTATCAGGAAATGACCCGCACCCATGCCAGCGAAGTGCCGATCTACGGCGTCCCGGTCCAAACCCGCGAACTGTTCGGTGTGTTGCATCTTAAAGGCTTCGTGATCGATGACTGTGTGATCTACAGCGGCGCGAGCCTGAACAACGTCTATCTGCACAAGTTCGACAAGTACCGCTACGACCGCTATCACCTGCTGCACAATCGTGAACTGGCCGATTCGATGCAGCACCTGGTGCAGCACGGCCTGGTGGCGTCCAAGGCGGTGCACCGCCTCGACCTTCCGAACCTGCCGACCACCCGCAGCCTGCGCCATGATATCGGTGACCTGCGCAGCCGTCTCAAGCACGCGGCGTACGACACCACGCGGGGCACCACCGACAGGACCGGTCTGTCCGTCAGCCCGCTGCTCGGCGTCGGCAAGAACAATCCGCTGAACCGGGTGATCTGCGAACTGATCGCCAGCGCCCGGCAGCAACTGACCATTTGCACCCCGTACTTCAACCTGCCGCTGGCGATTATCCGCGAGCTCAACCGCGCACTGGCCCGTGGGGTGAAGATCGACATTGTGGTCGGCGACAAGACGGCCAACGACTTCTACATTCCGCCGAGCGAACCGTTCCGGGTCATTTCGGCGCTGCCGTACCTGTACGAAATCAGCTTGCGCCGGTTTGCCAAGCGTCATCAGCGCAACATCGACAGCGGGCAGTTGAACCTGCACCTGTGGCGTGATGGCGACAACACCTACCACCTCAAGGGCATGTGGATCGACCGGCGCTATACCTTGCTGACCGGCAACAATCTCAACCCCCGGGCGTTTCGACTCGATCTGGAAAACGCTTTGCTGATCGATGATCCCCATGGCGAACTGCTGGAGCCGCGTCGTAAAGAGCTGGCAGAGATCTTCCAGCACACCCGGCGAATCGAGCAATTCCAGAATCTGGAAACCCTGGCCGAATACCCGGCGGGCGTGGCCAGGTTCCTCAAGCGTGTGAGTCGCGTGCGGATCGAGCGGTTGCTCTACCGCATCCTCTGAAAAAGATCGCAGCCTGCGGCGACTGACGCCTTCGCGGGCAAGCCCGCTCCTACAGGGGGCTTTGTCGTACACAAACTCTGTGTTCGCTGAATAACCTGTGGGAGCGGGCTTGCTCGCGAAGGCGTTTTCACTTTCGGTACATCAACGACAGGCACACTGCTTTCGCGAGCAAGCCCGCTCCCACAAGGGATCTGCGTTGAGCGGGTGGTTTCGGCTAATATGCCCCCCACTCGAACAAGAACAGGGCTTGCCGCGATCCATGTCGGAAAAAGACACCATCTCCATTCAACTGGTGCGTGAAGCACTGTTGCAAAGCTGCGCGCCGGGCATTGCCACGGATGAGGTGTTGAGCAAGGTTGGTATCGACCCGCAGCTGCTGGGCAGCACCGACGCCCGTGTTCCGGCCACGGCTTATGCGCGGCTGTGGCGGTTACTGGCCCGGCGCGGGGATGATGAGTTCTTTGGCATGGACCCTCGCAAACTCAAATCCGGCAGCTTCGCGTTCCTGTGTCGCAGCGCCATGCTTCAACCCAACGTGGCGGCGGGAGTGGCCAGCGGCCTGGGGTTCCTGTCGCTGATCCTCGAACACCTGCCGGCGCAGTTGGTGCGTCAGCAAAGCCTGGCGGAAATCGTCCTGCTGGAGGACAACAAGGACCCGCGCCGGGCCTTCACCTATTTCACCTACTGGATGATCGTGCACGGTGTTGCCTGCTGGCTGGCAGGGCGGCGAATTCCGATCCTGGCCATCGAACTGCGCTGTTCGAAGCCGGATTTCTGCGATGACTATCAGGTGATGTTTTCCGAGAACCTGCGCTTCGACCGCCCGCGGACGCGGATGATTTTCTCCGCCGATTGCCTGGACCTGCCCATCAAGCGCAGCCCTGAAGAACTCGAGCGATTCCTGGCTCGTGCGCCGGCGAACATTCTGGTCAAGTACCGCGATCCGCAGAGCCTGGCCAGCCGCATCAAACACGACCTGCGCCACCTGCCTGCCGAACACTGGCCGGAAACCGAAGCCCTGGCGCAACGCCTGTGCATGTCGGCTTCAACCTTGCGCCGCCGACTGGCCGAAGAAGGGCAAACCTATCAAGGCCTCAAGGACGGCGTGCGCAAGGAGCTGGCGATCGTCTGGTTGGCCGAGCCGGCGATCAGCTTCAGTGAAATCGCCACGCGGCTGGGGTTCGCTGACGTCAGTTCGTTCTACAAGGCGTTTCGCAAGTGGTCGGGGTCAAATCCGGGGCATTACCGCAGCCTGATTCTCAATGACACCGAGTGAATTGCTCGCAGGTTTTCAACGGGTGCCAGTGATCGGCCCAGGCAGATTGAGTGTGCCACTGTCGACGAAACGCATCGTGTTGAACACCCCACCCGAGAGCTTGCCGCGCAGGACATAAGGCATGTTGTTGAGCGTTTTCATCTGGCTGATGCCATAGGTCTGGCGAATCACCGAAAACGCCGAAACGCTGACCGGCACGGTCACGATGGTATCGGAAAAGCGACCGATCGTACCTCTCTCATCGGTGACGCCTGAGGCGAAGGGCTGGCCGTTGATGTCCAGGTCCAGGGCGACGCCGCTGTAGGTGAGGGTGGTGTCATTGGGGTTCTGCACGCGGATTCTCACGGCAAAACGCACTTCCATGCCCTCGCCTTGCAGGGGCTCGACACCCACGACGTTGATTTTCAACGGGTCTCGATTGGGCAGCGAGGAACAGGCGCTCAGGCAGAGCAGGAGGGAAATCAGGACCGCGTGGAGGCTGCGCATGGAGGTGCTCTCATCTGAAAAAGGCTGAACCGCCGGCGGCTCAGCCATTGAGCCCGACTAGTGGTTCGACTGTGCGACCACCGCAGCCTTTGCGGGTTCATCCCTGGCGGTCACATCGGGGTTCTGCATGACCTGAAGCACCGAGGCCTCAGGATCGAATTCGTCCTCTTCCAGTTCGATGAATTCCTCGGGCAGGAAGATATTAAGAACGATAGCGCACAGCGCGCCGACGGTGATGGGCGATTCGAAAATGTTGTGCAGGGCCTTGGGCAGTTCACGCAAGACCTCCGGCACGGCGGCCACGCCCAGGCCCATGCCGACGGAAATCGCCACGATCAGCATGTTGCGCCGATGCAGGCCCGCCTCGGCGAGAATCTTGATCCCGGCTACGGCGACGGTGCCGAACATCACCAGTTCCGCGCCACCGAGCACCGGTTTCGGCATCAGTTGCAGTACCGCGCCGATCATTGGGAACAGGCCAAGCACCACCAGCAATCCGGCAATGAAAAACGCCACGTAGCGGCTGGCCACGCCCGTGAGCTGGATCACCCCGTTGTTCTGGGCGAAGGTCACCATCGGCATGCTGTTGAACACCGCAGCCATGGCCGAGTTGAGGCCATCGGCGAGCAGGCCGGACTTGATCCGGCGAATGTACACCGGGCCTTTGACCGGTTGCCGGGAGATCATCGAGTTGGCCGTGAGGTCACCGGCGGCTTCCAGCGGCGACACCAGGAAGATCACCGCCACCGGAATGAACGCCACCCAATCGAAGGAGAACCCGTACTTGAACGGTACCGGTACGCTCATCAGCGGGACTTCGGGCAGGCTGTTGAAGTCCACCTGGCCCGTGAGCCATGCCACCCCGTAGCCCAGGGTCAGGCCGATGACAATCGCCCCCAGGCGCAGAAACGGCACGTCCACCCGGTTCAACACCACGATGGTACCCAGCACCAGCGCCGCCAGGGCCAGGTGACTGGCCGCCCCCAGATCCGGGGCGCCGAAGCCGCCGGCGATGTCGGTCATGGCCACCTTGATCAGCGACAAACCCATCAGTGTGATGATGGTTCCGGTCACCACCGGGGTGATCAGCATGCGCAGTTTGCCGATGAACTGGCTCAGCACCACTTCGATGAACGCGGCAAAAAAGCACACGCCGAAGATGGTCGAGAGAATCTCGTCGGTGCCGCCGCCCCGGGCCTTGACCATGAAGCCGGCGCTGAGAATCACACTGATGAACGAGAAACTGGTGCCTTGCAGGCACAACAGGCCGGAGCCTACCGGGCCGAAGCGCCGCGCCTGCACGAAGGTGCCCAGGCCGGAAACGAACAGCGCCATGCTGATCAGGTAAGGAATTTCGCTTTGCAGGCCCAGGGCGCTGCCCATGATCAGCGTCGGGGTGATGATGCCGACGAAACTTGCCAGCACGTGCTGCAGGGCGGCAAAAACGGTGGCGGTCAGATGCGGGCGGTCATCGAGGCCGTAGATCAGGTCGCTGTGGCGTGGAGCGGGGGCTTTTTCGGAGGCGGTCATGGTGGTTTGCGTGCCAGAAGGCGGGCCGGGTCAGAAAATGGAGGCGCAGGATGCCAGAACCGCCCGGCCACGGCAAAAGAACCTCTAAAACAGCGACTTACAATCTTGGGGCGAGCACCTCGCCGACGCTGCGGCGTTTGGCGTGCAGTTGGCTGGCCTGGATCAACTGCTCGAGGTCTTCGGGGGTGACGTCATAGAACGCTTCCATGTCGGCCAACGCCAGTTTCAGGTCTTCGGCGGTGATGGCCTGACGGTCGACCGGCGGGTGATCGGCAGGAATCCTGGCCACCGTCTCGCTGGCGCTCTTGGGGTAACGAACACGGGTCAGGTTGTTGTAGGCCAGGGCGCAGAGCAGCATCGTCGCCGCGCTGAGCATCACCGGCCCAATGGCTCTCCAGTCCATGGCAATGGTCGCCGGATCGGCCAGCACCAGGGTCAGGGCCAAGGCACCGGCCGGCGGATGCAGGCACCGCAGCCAGCACATCAGGATCAACGCCATGCCCGCCGCCAGGCAAGCGCTACCCAGGGTTCGGCCCAACACATGAGCCACCAGCAAGGCAATCACCCCGGCGCTCAGGTAGCCGCCGAGAATCGACCAGGGCTGGGCGAGCGCGCCCGAAGACACGGCAAACAACAGCACCGCCGAGGCCCCCAGCGGGCCGATCAGGTGCTGGGCCACCTCGATGCCGAACACCTGGCTACAGAGCCACACGCTCATCAGTGTCCCCAGGGCCATGCCGATGGCAGCGCGGCTCCATTCGGTGGGGCGGGTATTGATGGCGGCGGGCAACCAGCGGGCAAGCATTCAGAGAAGACTCCGACAGAAAAAATCGAGGCAAAAAAAAGGCTTAGCTGGGGAACCCAGAAAGCCCTTGAAGTTGTTCCAACTGTTGGGGGAGGAACGCGCACAGTGTGCCGTTCAATCCTGCTGCTGACAAATTCATATTAATGAGCTTTCAGTGCATTAATTTTGATTTAAATCCCGCCGTCGGCCGCTTGTGTAGCACAGCAAACCGCCCAGGGCAGCGAGTGTACTCAAGGCATAAAACATCGTCGGCGCCGGGGTGTGCATCAACATGAAGCCGCAAATCACCGGACTTAGCGCACCGCCAAGGGCCGCAAGGTTTTGCGCGCCGTAGTAGCTGCCCCGCAGATCTTCCGGTGCCAGGGTGTCGACGAACAGAAACTCGGCCGGGTAAATGATGATTTCACCGAGGGTGAAGATGAACATCGCCACGCACCAACTCACCAGGCTGTCCGCCAGGCTGAAGCCGATCAGCCCGAGGATGAACAGGCCGGTGCCGGCCACGATCCATTGGCGCAGTTGCTCGCGCTTGAGAAAACGCCCGATCTGGTATTGCAGCAAGATCACACTGATGGCATTGCACGCGAGCAGGGCGGCCATGATCTCCATGGTGTGCCGGGGATTGCTGGTCACCAGCAGGTACTGCGACAGGTAAAAGGTAAATCGCCCGTGCACCACGGTGCTGAGCAGACAACCGGCGGTGAACAGAATCAGGGTACGGTCGTTTTTCAGGGTGATCAGGGTTTTGAGGAAACTCTGCGCCTGGCCGCTGGCAGGCGAGCGCGCCGGGTCCTTCGCGATCCCGGTCATCAGGAAAATACTGAAAAAAGCGATGGCCGCAGCGATCAGGAAGGGGGCACTGGCAAAAGCACCGGCAATCAGTACACCGAGCATCGGCCCGACCGCATAGCCAATGTTGGTCAGCGTATAGCTCAGGGAAAACGCCTTGGCGCGCTGACCCACCGGAAGGTTATCGCTGAGGATTGCTTTCGAACCGATCAGGAACAGCGATGAAGCGGTTTCGGTGACGATCAGGGTGATCGTGGTCAGGTAGAGGTTTTCAGCAAAGGTCAGCAACACCAGGCCGACCGCGCTGGACGCCATCGAGAGAATCAGCAAACGGCGTTTTTCGAAGCGATCGATGATGTAGCCGCCATACAGGGAGAGCAGGGTGGCGATGAACACCGCGATGCCGAGCAGCAAGCCAACGTCCTGTTGGTTGAGGCCCAGCTTGTCGCTGACGAACAGGGTGAGCAAAGGGCTGGTGATGGCGCGGCTGACGACAATGGTCAGCGAGCAGATCAGCAGTCGGCGGATGAGGGGGGAGTAGCTGGTCACGGCGCGAATATCCTTATTCGATCGGGCCGGCATCAGCCCGATCGTGAGCGCTACTCTAGCAGCCGGATACTCGGTCGTTGCAACGGGATTCAATTGAGGTGCAGCAGCACGAAATCGTTCTTGTCGAACCGCCCGCTCAACACGGGTGGCAATGCACCTATAGCCGTGCCTTGCAGTGTCTTGTAAACGTTCAGGTCCATCATCAGCCACGCCGGGCCCTTGAGGGCGTCAAGTTCCCGGGGTGAATCGGTGAACTCCGGTTGCAGGCCTTGATTGATGTTGACCATGAACTTGATGGCTTTGGCATCCTTGCCCATCGCGTGCATTACCAAGGGTGCGGGGTCTTCTTGAACCCGCTCAAAGGCTTCGTGGCTGAAGGTCCGGGTGTCGTAAAGCTGTCGCTGGATCGGCTCGAACTGCAGGATATATAACGACCACAGTGCCAGGACCGCGCAAAGCGCGAGAATCTGTGCGCGCCAGCGAGGTTGCTTGAACGCTGCCACGGCGACCGCTTGCAGCACGCCGAGAATGATGAACAACGAAGTGAGGTGAGCCACGTCATCGGGGAATCTTCGCTGTATCACCAGCAAGGTCACGATCAGCAGCCCGGGGATCAGTAGCCAAAGCCCCTGCATCAATACGCGCAGCCAACTGAATAGCCGACCTTGCACGGCGTAAAACGGATAGGCCGCAATGATCGCCGCCATGGGCAGCATCGGCAGCAGGTAACGGGCCTTTTTCGCCTGCGGGACGGAAAGGCCGACCATCACGATCAACCCGGCGGCCGCGCAGTACAGCATCAGGCGCAATCCCGGGCCTGACTGTTGTCGGCCAGAAGCTGCGACCGCCATCAGCGCCAGCACTGCCAGCGGCCAGGCCAGTGCGTAGTTGCCTGGCGAACTGGTGAAGTAATACATCACCTCATTGGAGCCTTCGCTACCATCCATGCGTCCCATGAACTGCATGCGAATCACATCCTGCAAGAAAGCCGGGCCGCCACTGACGTCCGCCAGCCACAACAAAAGCCCGACGCACACCGCCAGCAGCACGGACGCCAGCAATCCGAAGACCAGCATTCGTCTCCATTGGCGACTTACCAGGAAATAGCCGCACAGCATCCCCGCAGGAATGACCAGGCCGATGGGGCCACGAATCCAGAAGCCCAGCATCAACAAGGCAAAGATCAAAACCTGGCGGCGCGGCGCCGAGAAGTGGTCGGTGGCATAGCCCAGGTAGAACACGCTGAACGCGACGGCCGCCAGCATCAGGTCGAGGGAAACGGCTCGGGTTTCGGTGATGAAGGTGTTGGTCAGCAGCATCAAGGCGATGCTCAACAGCGCCCAACGCGTGGAGTAGGGCGCCAGCAGGCGGTACATCAAGGTGACGATGACCGCCGCGGCGATGGCGCTCGGCAGCCATGCGGTCAGGCTGGTGACCTGGCCGAACGGCAGTGAAAGCAGCCAGATGAATACCGTTGAAAGACCCGAATAGTCGGCGTAGGGCTGACCATAGGTCGTTGGAAAAAACGACGGTCCATTGCGCAGCATCTCCTGGGCGAACAGCACGAAGCGCGAATCGAAACCGATGGCCGCCTGCTGGTAAATCCCGGCGCAGAACAACAACAGCGCCAACAGGCCCAGCGCAAGGGACTGTCGGCGGATGTGAGGGATCATGGTGTTCAGGCGACCACTGACTCGCCAATCCATTGCTGGTACGGAATCGGCAATTTGCTCGACTCGCCCCGGCCGATCGGGAAGTAGGTGAAACCGATGCGTGCCAGACGGTCTGCGTCGTACAGGTTGCGGCCGTCGAAGATCACCGGTGCGTTGAGCCGCTGCTGGATCAGCTCGAAGTCCGGCGCCTTGAACTGTTGCCATTCGGTGCAGATGATCAGTGCATCGGCACCGGACAGGACCGACTCGGGCGTCCCCATGAGCATCAGTTTCGCTTCATCGGGATACAGCTTCTGGGTTTCCTGCATGGCTTCCGGATCGAACGCGCGGACATTTGCCCCGGCGGCCCACAAGGATTCGAGCAGCACCCGGCTTGGCGCATCGCGCATGTCGTCGGTGTTTGGCTTGAACGCCAGGCCCCACAAGGCAAAGGTCCTGCCACGCAAGTCGCCCTTGTAGAACGCGTTGATGCGCTCGAACAACTTGAATTTCTGCCGCTCGTTGATGGCTTCCACCGCTTGCAGCAGGTCGCTGGAGCAATGGGCTTGCTCGGCGCTGTGGATCAGGGCGCGCATGTCCTTTGGGAAGCATGAGCCACCGTAGCCGCAACCGGGGTAGATGAAGTGGTAGCCAATGCGCGAGTCGGCACCGATTCCCAGGCGTACCGATTCAATGTCGGCACCCAGGTGCTCGGCCAGTTCGGCGATCTGGTTGATGAAGCTGATCTTGGTCGCCAGCATGCAGTTGGCGGCGTACTTGGTCAGCTCGGCGCTGCGCAGGTCCATGAACATGATGCGTTCATGGTTGCGGTTGAAGGGCGAGTACAGGTCACGCATCACCTCACGCACTTCTTCGCGCTCGCAGCCCACGACGATACGGTCCGGGCGACGGCAATCGGCCACCGCCGAACCTTCTTTCAAGAACTCCGGATTGGAGACGATATCGAACTGCAATACGCGCCCGGCGTTGAGCAGGCATTTGTCGATGTGTGCACGCAAGGCATCGCCGGTGCCGACCGGGACGGTGGACTTCTCCACCAGGATCGCCGGTTGCTGGCGATGACGCGCCACCGCGTCGCCCACCGACATCACGTAGCGCAGGTCCGCCGAGCCGTCGTCCCGGGACGGAGTACCGACCGCGATGAACAGCACCTCACCATGCTCAACGGCGAATTTTTCGTCGCTGGTGAACTGCAACCGCTTGGCATCCAGGCCTTCGCGTACCAGGCTGGCCAGCCCGGGTTCGAAGATACTCACGTGGCCCTGTTGGAGCAGTCCGACTTTTTTCTCGTCCACGTCCATGCAGACCACATCGTGGCCTACTTCCGCCAATACCGCTGCCTGCACCAGGCCGACGTAACCGCTACCAAACACACTGATTTTCATGGGGCACTCCTTGATTCGGACGCACGAGCAGGTCGAGAATTGATGGTGATGACGCCGAGGATGACCAATGCCACGCCAAGGCTTTTCGTAAGGCTGAACGTTTCGTTGAACAGCGGCAGGCTGGCGGCCAGCAGGTACACCAGCGCGTAGCTGATACTCAACAACGAATACGCACGGCCCAGGGGCAGGTCCCGCAGCGCGACGAGCCAGCAGAGCATCGACAGGGCGTAGGCGACGATGGCCAGGAGCACCACGGCAACCGCTGTCAGGTCGATGGGGGCGCTGAGCCATTGTTCGGGTTGTGGCAGGTGACTCATGCTCCAGCGCATGCCCAGTTGGGCGGCGCTGACCAGCAAAACACTGCCCAGTGCGAAGGTGATACCGCGACTCAGGTTCATGCGTGTTGCCCCAGTAGTGCCACGCCGCCGATCACCAGTGCCACACCCAGCCAGTGGCGACTGTCGATGGTTTCGTGGAACACAAAGCGCGCCACCAGGGTGATCAGCACGAAGTTCAGGCTGAGCATCGGGTAGGCAATCCCGACTTCCAGGCGTTGCAGCACCAGCAACCACACCAGCAGGCCCAGCCCCAGGGAGGCGAGGGCCAGCCAAAGCCAGGGCGAGCGCAGTTTCTCCGCCCAGCCGGATGGTTGGGCGCGCCAGCTTTCTACCGCATATTTCTGGGCAATCTGGCCCAGGCAGGTGAGCAGGCAGGCCACCAGTAGCAATAGCAGGCTCATGGTGCCGCCTGAGGAATGATCAAAATCACCAGATTGCCTTGTTCGTATCGCTTGCCTTCTTTAGGCAACTGTTCAAGTTCGCGCAGCTCTTCTTCGCCCTTGACCCGCATGACCACACCGACCGAACCTTGCTGGCGGGCGTCGTGCATCCACTGTTGCACCTGATCGGAGTTGACGCGCTGCTTAAGCGAGTCAGGATAGGCAAGGCCATATTTCAATTCGCCTATCGTGTTGAAAAAAGCCACTTCCGGCCGTTTCACCCGCCAGGACAACGCCGATGCGGCCCCCAGATCGTTGCTCAACAATTTGGCACTCTGGCCAAGTTCCTGGGCATGATCGAGGATGAATTGGTCAGGGGTCTTGTTGGCGACGACGGAGTTGGGCAGGCCGGCGGGCAGCAAGGCAGCGAGCAACAGGCTGCCAAAAGCCGGGGCGGCCCAGCATTGCAACGGGCGGAAGGCTTGCAGCAGGTTGGCCATGATCCAGCCGATCAAGCCGATGAACACCAACACCAGGTTGTGCAGTTCATGATCGTAAATCGGCTTTTTCAATTGCAGGTAAACCAGGGCCAGCAGGGTGACCACACCCACCACCAGGTTCAGCAGGCCGTTGATGCCCAGGGCACGACCTTGCTCCAGCTTCAATCGGTCAGCCAGCGCATGGCCGAGCAACAATGCCAGAGGCAGCATGCACGGCAGGATGTAGGCCGGCAACTTGCCCTTGCTCAGGCTGAAGAAGAACAACGGCATCCACAGCCACAGTAGCAGGAACGCGATATTGGACTGGCGTCGGGTTTGCCAGGCTTGCTTGAGCGCGGGTGGCAGCAAGGCAACCCATGGCGTGCTGAACGCCACCAGCAACGGCAGGTAGTACCACCACGGCGCATCATGCTGGGCATCGTCCCCGGCAAAACGGCGGATGTGCTCGTGCCAGAAGAAGAATCGCCAATAGTCGGGCTCCTGGGCGTGTACGGCCAGCGCCCACGGCAAGCTGACGACGATGGCGACCACGACCGCCACGGGGCCGTAGACCAGCAGTTCACGCCAGCGTTTTTGCCAGATCATCCAGGGCAGGGCGATCAGTACCGGCAACAGCCAGGCCAGGAAACCCTTGGTCATGAAGCCCATGCCGCAAGCCAGGCCCAACACCGCCCACGCGATCAGGCGTTGCCCACGGCTCGTACTGTCAAGCGCGAACCATAGCGCCACCAGGCTCAGATTCACCCAGAAGGTGAATTGCGGATCGAGGTTGGCATACCCCGCCATAGCCGCAATGATTGTGAAACTCATGAAGAGCATGGCGCAGGCGAAACTCTTGCGCGGCTCGTTCCACATCCGGCGGGCGACCAGATAGCACAGCAACACGCCCAGACCGGTGCTCAGCGCCGAGGCGAAACGCACCCCGAACAGGTTCTGGCCGAACAGCGCCTGCCCGAGTGCAATCATCCAGTAGCCGGCCGCGGGTTTTTCGAAATAGCGCACGTCCATGAAATGCGGCGACACCCAATTGCCGCTCAGAAGCATGCCCTGGCTGATCTGGGCGTAGCGGGTTTCGTCGGGAATCCATAAGCCATGACTGCCCAGCGGCAGCAGGTACGCCAGCGCCATCAAGGCCAGCAATAACGGCAAAGCCCAGCGTTTGCTCATGCGCCTTGCACTCCCAGCCAGCCTTCACGACCTTCGAGAGAACCACGTACCACACGGCCGAGCGGCAAGCTGTCAGGGGCCTGGGGCAACAAATCGCCCAAGGGTTGAAAACGAATGTCGCGCTGGCGCGCATCGTTGAGCAGTTGACGGAAATCGTTGGCCATCAGAATCCCTTCTACCTCGGCATGGATCGTGTAGACGTTGAGTTTTCCCGGGGTGAACCGGTCCAGGATGAAACTGTTGAAATCCTTGGCTGCGACGCTCGGACCGACCACTTCGTCGAAGGTCGGTAGGTCCACCGGGATTTGCGGCGTACCCAATTGCCCATTGGCCAGTCGCGGCCGGAACAGACTCTGGCCGCGGCAGTCGCTGTTGTAGCGAAAACCGAAGCCCTGTTTGGCTTCGATCACGCGCTCGTCGGCACGCCAGCCGGCGACCGCCGAGCAGTCGACTTTCTCGCCAAGAATGTCACTGAGCGTGTCTACGCCCTTGCGGATCTGTTCGATCAGTTGCGCGTCGCTCCAGGTCCCGGCATTGGCCTGCCAGCCATGGTGATCCCATGTGTGCAGTCCAACCTCATGCCCGGCATCCCGGGCCTGACGCATCAGATGCCCAAGATCGCGGCCAATCAGCTTTCCGGGCCATGCGGTACCCGCCAGCAGGATGTCCCAGCCATACAGGCCGGCTGCGTTGGAACGGAGCATTTTCCAGAGAAACTGTGGACGGATGAGGCGCCATAAGTGGCGCCCCATGTTGTCCGGCCCGACACTGAAGAAGAACGTCGCCTTGACCTGAGCTTCATCAAGGATTTCCAGCAACCGGGGCACCCCTTCACGGGTGCCCCGATAGGTGTCGACATCAATCCGCAGTCCCGCCTGCATCAGCGCTTGTCCGCGATTTCGAGCATGGCCTCGCGCAGGAAGAAGTCCAGGGTGTTGCCGATGGTTTCGCTCATCTCAACGGTTGGCGTCCAGTCCAGCAGACGCTTGGCGTTGGCGATGCTTGGCTTGCGGTGCGAAACGTCCTGGTAACCGGTGCCGTAGAACGCCTTGCTTTCGATGTCGCGGAAACCGGCGAACGGAGGGAAGTTGGCGCGCAGAGGGTGAGCTTCGAACTGACGCAGCAGCTCTTCGCCCAACTGACGGATGCTGGCCTCGTTGTCCGGGTTGCCGATGTTGATGATCTGGCCGTTGCAGACGTCGTTATCGTTGTCGATGATCCGCGCCAGTGCTTCCACACCGTCGGCGATGTCAGTGAAGCAACGTTTTTGCTCGCCACCGTCGAACAGGCGAATCGGCGTGCCTTCCACCAGGTTCAGGATCAGCTGGGTAATCGCCCGGGAGCTGCCGATTCGGGCAGAGTCCAGACGGTCCAGGCGTGGGCCCATCCAGTTGAACGGACGGAACAGGGTGAAGTTCAGGCCCTTCTGGCCATAAGCCCAGATCACGCGGTCCAGCAGTTGCTTGGAGACCGAGTAGATCCAGCGTTGCTTGTTGATCGGGCCGACCACCAGATTGGAGTTGTCCTCGTCGAAGTTAGGGTCCTGGCACATGCCATAGACTTCCGAGGTCGACGGGAAGATCACGCGCTTGTTGTACTTGACGCAGTAGCGAACCAGTTTCAGGTTCTCTTCGAAGTCCAGTTCGAATACCCGCAGCGGGTTACGGGTGTATTCGATTGGCGTTGCGATGGCCACTAGCGGCAGCACCACGTCGCACTTCTTGATGTGGTACTCGATCCACTCGGAGTGGATGCTGATGTCGCCTTCGACGAAGTGGAAGTTCGGGTGGCTGCGCAGACGCTCGATGGCGTCCGAACCGATATCCAGGCCGTAGACTTCGTAGCGGTCGTCACGCAGCAGGCGCTCGGACAAGTGGTTGCCGATGAAGCCGTTGACGCCCAGGATCAGTACGCGGGTGCGGCGCGGGGCACGACCGGATTCGGCGCCGCGCAGCACGGAACCGTCCACCAGGCCCAGCTCGTTGGCCAGTTGCGGGCCGCTCAGGTACAGACCGTTGTCGTTGCGCTGGCCGGCGTTGATGACCAGCGAGTCTTGACCACAGGCGATGCGCAGCGGGTCGACGCTGATGACGCGGCCCGGCGCCAGGCCTTCGTTGCCCTTGGCGACTTCGGCGCTCCAGACAATCAGCTTGTGCTCGCCCACCGCGCAGAAGGCGCCCGGGTATGGCTGGGTAACCGCGCGGACCAGGTTGAACAGTTCTTCGGCCGGTTTGGCCCAGACCAGTTTGCCGTCGGCCGGGGTGCGACGGCCGAATACGGTGGCTTTGGATTCGTCTTGCGGTGTTTCACTGGCCTTGCCTTGCAGCAGCGCCGGCAAGGTGTCACGCAGCAGGTCAGAGGCCGCCGTGCGCAATTTGGCGTGCAGGCTCAGCGCCGTGTCGCTGCGCTGGATCGCGACTTTCTGCTGGGCAACGATGGCGCCCGCGTCGGCACGCTTGACCATGCGGTGCAGGGTCACGCCGGTTTCGGTTTCGCCGTTGACCAGCACCCAGTTGGCCGGTGCACGACCACGGTAGCGCGGCAGCAGGGAGCCGTGCAGGTTGAACGCGCCTTTGCGCGCGGTGGCCAGCAGTGGTTCGCCTAGCAGGTTGCGGTAGTAGAAGGAGAAAATGTAGTCGGGGTCGAGCTTGGCGATACGCTCGATCCACAGCGGATGGTTGGCATCTTCCGGTGCATGCACGGCAATGCCGTGGCGCGCGCACAGTTGTGCGACGGAGCCGTAGAACGCGTTCTCCTTCGGATCGTCGGCGTGGGTGAACACCGCTGCGATCTCGAAACCGGAGCAAAGCAGGGATTCGATGCCGGCGCAGCCAATATCGTGATAGGCGAAGACAACAGCTTTTGCACTCATGAAGGAACCTGATCTGAAGAAGTGGAAGTAAGGCCGTCGACGGTAACAACGGTAACAACGGAAGCAGGGGAAGCAGGGGAAGCAGGGGAAGCAGGGGAGGCGGGCTGGCTACGCAGCACCTTTTCAATGAAAAAGCGCGGGCGTGCTCGCACGTCGCTGTACATGCGGCCCAGGTACTCACCCAGCAGGCCCATGCCGATGAATTGACCACCGGTGAAGACGAACAGCACGGCGAACAGTACGAAGGTACCGCCACCGGCCCATCCGGCACCGAACACCAGGCGCAGCAGGACCAAGGCGATGGCGAACAGCATGCCCAGGGCCGCCATGCCGACGCCGACGATGCTCAGCAGTCGCAGGGGCGTGGTGGTCATGCAGGTGACCAGGTCGAACATCAGGTTGATCAGGCGCATGGGGCTGTACTTGGAATCGCCGTGTTCACGCTCGGCGTGGGTCACGAGGATTTCCGTGGTGTGGCGGGCAAAGCTGTTGGCCAGGATCGGAATGAAGGTGCTGCGTTCACGGCAGGCGAGCATGGCATCGACGATGGTGCGTCGGTAGGCCCGCAGCATGCAGCCGTAGTCGCTCATGGCCACGCCGGTGGAGCGTTGCACGGCGAGGTTGATCAGCTTCGATGGCCAGCGGCGCAGGGCCGAGTCCTGGCGGTTGTTGCGTACAGTCGCGACGACGTCGTAGCCAAGTTCGGCCTGCTCGATCAGTCGCGGGATTTCTTCGGGCGGGTTTTGCAGGTCGGCATCGAGGGTGATGACGACATCGCCCTTGCACTGCTCGAAACCGGCCATGATCGCTGCGTGCTGGCCGTAGTTGCGGTTGAGGATGACCGCCACCACCGGGCTGCCTTCGCGGGAAGCGGCATCTTCCAGAATCTGTGCGGAGTCGTCACGGCTGCCGTCGTCGACCAGAACGATCTCGTAGGGATGGGTCAATTGCTGACAGGCTGCTTCGGTGCGACGAAGCAACTCCGGCAGGCTTTCCTGTTCGTTGTAGACCGGAATGACGATCGAAACGAAGTTGATTGGGTAAGGTCTCAAAGGCTTCTGTCCATGCAGTTTTCAATGGCGCCGACGACGCGCTCGACATCATCGGTGGTCATGTCGGGGAACAAGGGGATCGAACACAGCCGCGCCGAATTCCATTCGGTGTTGGGCAGGTAGAGGTTGGGGTAACGTTGTCGATAGTAGGTGTGCAGGTGCGTTGCAATGAAGTGAATGCCGGTGCCGATATTCTGTTCCTGGAGGGCTTTCATGAACGCTTCGCGATCCAGACCGCAGCGCTCGGCGTCGATGCGCAGGATGAACAGGTGCCAGGCGTGCTTTTGCGAATGGGCGGGGACGGCCAGGGGTTGCACCGGCAGGCCTTCCAGACGCTGCAGGTAGGCCTGCGCCAATTGAGCGCGCTTGGCGTTGATCTCGTCCAGGCGTTCCAGTTGCACCAGCGCGATGGCCGCGTTGATGTCGGCCAGGTTGTACTTGAAGCCTGGCTCGATCACTTGGGCCTGGGGCTTGCGGCCATGGGTCAGGCGATCGTAGGCATCAACCCCGAGCCCGTGAAACTTGAGCATGCGTACCCGCGAGGCCAGGGCTTCATCGTCGCTGACGAACATGGCGCCTTCGGCGCAGGTCATGTTCTTGATCGCGTGGAACGAGAAGATCGCCGTGCCTTTGGAGCCGACGTGACGACCTTTGTAGTAGGTGCCAGCCGCGTGGGCGGCGTCTTCGATCACGGCAATGCCGTGTTTGTCGGCCAGGGCGTAGAGCGGGTCGAGGTCGAATGCCGCACCGGCGTAATGCACCGGGATGATGGCTTTGGTGCGCGGCGTGATCGCAGCTTCGATAGAGGCCACGTCGGTCATCAACGTGTCGCGGTCAACGTCGACGAACACCGGCGTGGCACCCAGCAGGGTGATCATGTTGGCGGTGGATACCCAGGTCTGCGAGGGTGTAATGACTTCATCGCCGGGACCGACACCCAATGCCAGCAGGGTGATATGCATCCCGCCGGTGGCCGAGGAAAGTGCCACGGCATGTCGGCAACCGACGTAGTTGGCGAAGTGTTCTTCCAGCGCCTGGTTCTTCGGCCCGGTAGTGATCCATCCGGAACGCAATACTTGCTCTACGGCTGCGATTTCTTCGTCGCCGATACCGGGACGGGAGAAAGGGAGAAACGCCTGACTCATGGGCACCTCTGGGGCTGAAACGTAAATAGCCTTTGAGGCTAAAAGGGATCCAAAAATCAGCTTAGACGCTAAATCAGAACCTGCACCAAATCAACCAGTTACCGGTTGGCGGTAAAAAACTGCATCGGTTGACTTTTTTCGCCACGGGCGGCAGGTTGGACGTCCATTCGGGTGGCGCCGACTTTATAGGAGGTTATGCCCGATTTTGTGAAAGGAACATGAAAAAACGGTTGGGGAATCGTTTATCTGAAAGCTATTAAGCCGTTGTTCAGACTTCCGAAGTAAATGGCGGTTCTTAGGAAAAATCCTACAGCGGTAATGTCTTTTACATCATCGTTACTTCATTTCTTAGTTGTTTCATTGAACTGTTTACATTCAAGGCCGTTTCGTTTGATTGACTTACCTGTTACTGATTCTCTCTCACCCCTCACCAATCCGCTGACTCTGTATCTGGCGCGGCTGGCGCCGTCCAGCCAACTGACCATGCGTTATGTGCTGCAGGATGCCGCCGACCGCCTGGGCTTCGATGACCACGATATCGAGGAAATCCCCTGGCACAACCTGCAACCCGAGGACGTGATTGCGCTGGTGGCCACCTTGCGTTCGGACGGCTATGCGCCGAACACCTCCTCGCTGTATGTCAACGCGGTGCGCGGGGTGATGAACGAAGCGTGGCGCATGAGCCTGATCTCTCAGGATCACCTGTTGAAGATGCGTTCGGTGAAGGGCATGGCCGGTACGCGACTGTCCCAGGGGCGTAATCTCAGGCGCACGCTGATCCAGGAGCTGATGGCGGTCTGCGCCGCCGATCCACGGCCGCAAGGCCTGCGCGATGCTGCGATCATCGGGATCTTGTACGGTTCGGGAATGCGTAAATCCGAATCGGTGAACCTGGAGTTGAATCAGGTCGATTTCACCGAGCGCAGCCTGCGGGTGACGGCCAAGGGCAACAAACAGTTGATCAAGTACGCCCCGGCCTGGGCCTTTGCCAAGCTTGAAGCCTGGCTTGAGCTGCGCCGTTCGCTGCTCAAGGACGGCGAGCCGGACGACCCGTTCCTGTTCAACCGCATCCGTCGTGGCAGCCACATTACCCGTGAGCGCGTCACCAAGCATGCGATCTACTACATCGCCCGGCAACGGGGTGCGCAGGTCGGGGTGAAAATCATGCCCCACGACTTCCGGCGTTCATTCATCACCCGGGTGATCGAAGAGCATGACTTGTCGATTGCACAGAAGCTGGCGCACCACAGCAACATCCAGACCACGGCCAACTACGATGTGCGCGACGACAACGAGCGGCGTCGAGCGGTGGATCGATTCGACCTGTAAGCGATTAAATCTCGCTCAGTACATGGGCGTGGCCAATGGTCGAGACTTGAACCGCGCTGCCGGCCGGTGGTGCATACATGCCGGAACTGCGCACCAGCAATGATCGGCCAGATTGCTCGTTGCGGGTCATTGGCTGGAGTTCCACCGTCAGCGTGCAGGTGTTGCCGCTGAAATCCCGATCGGTGACCACGGCCCGGCAACCGCTGGCTTCCGGGTCGCTGGGGAGGATGCTGGCCAGTTGCAACTGTTCGGGGCGCAGCATGATTTGCGCCGAGCTGTTGTTGCGGTGGTTGTTGACCGGGATCCGCCCCAGGTCGCAATGGGCCCAACCGGCCTCGATGCGTGCAGGCATCACCACGGCATCCCCCAGGAATAGCGCGGTCTGCTCGTCTTCGGGATAGCGGTAAAGATCCAGCGGATGCCCGGACTGTACCAGTCGGCCATGACGCATCACCGCCAACTGGTCGGCGAACGACAGGGCTTCACTCTGGTCATGGGTGACCAGGATGGTGGTGACGCCCGCGTCTTCCAGTAGTCGCGCGACCATCTTGCGCATCGCGGCGCGCAATCCGGTATCGAGCGCCGAGAACGGCTCGTCCAGCAGCATCAGCCGTGGCTGTTGCGCCAGGGCTCGGGCCAGGGCCACGCGCTGTTGCTGGCCGCCGGACAATTCGTGAGGCCAGCGCTCGGCCATCTTCGTGTCCAGCGCCACGCTGTCCATGAGTTCGGCGACGCGCTGTTGTTTTTCAGCGCCCTTGGTCGACAAGCCGAAGCCGATGTTCGCCGCCACGGTCATGTGCGGAAACAGCGCGCCGTCCTGTGGCACGTAGCCGATCAGGCGTTGATGGGCCGGCACTTCGTGGGTGCCGTCGACCAGGGTCTGGCCATTGAGCGACAGGCGTCCGGAATCGGGGAACTCGAAGCCGGCAATCATCCGCAGCAATGTGGTCTTGCCCGAGCCGGAAGGACCGACGATGACCGTGCGACTGCCGCTGGGCACCGACAGGCTGACGTTGTCCAGCGCGCAATGGGCGCCATAGGACTTGTAGAGGGCATTCAGTTCAAGAGTGTTCATCGGCCAGCCGTTTTTTTCGATTGGTGATAAAGAAGTCCGGTCAGCGGCAGCGACAGCACAACCATCAATAAGGCGTAGGGTGCCGCGGCAGCGTAATCGATTTCGCTGGTCATGGCCCAGAATCCGGTGGCCAGGGTGCGCGTGCCGTTCGGGGCCAGCAGCAGGGTGGCGGTCAATTCGTTGGTGATCGCCAGGAACACCAACGCCGCGCCGGCGGCTGCCCCCGGTGCGGCCAGGCGCAAGGTGATCAGCCACAGTGCCCGGGCCGGCGAACGGCCAAGACTGCGAGCGATGTTTTCCAGTTCCACCGGGGCCTGGGCAATGCCTGCGCGCAGGCTCACCAGCGCACGGGGCAAGAACATCAACAGATACGCCAGCAGCACAGTGAAGGTGGTCTGGTAGATCGGCCGGGCAAAATGGATCGTGACGGTTACCAGGGCCAGCGCCACGATAATGCCCGGCAAGGAGCTGGTGATGTAGTTGCAGCTTTCCAGCACCCGTTGCATTCGACCGGGGTAGCGGATTGACAGCCAGGCAATCGGGATTGCCGCGCAGGTGGTCAGCGCCGCGCCCGCGATGCCTAACAGCAGGGTTTGCTCCAGGGCGGGCAACAATTCGGCCATGTCCCAGACTTCCACACCGCCGGCGATGAGCCACTTGCCCAAGGTGATCAAGGGCACGCCCAGGGCCAGGGCGCAGGTCGCGATTTGCAGCGTCAGCGAGATCAGGGTGGAGGCCGGTTTCAGGCACACGACCCGTTGCTCCCGGGCACTTCCGGAGCCGACGCGAGCGTAACGCGCGGATCCCCGGGCAGCGGATTCGGCCGTCAACATCGCCAGGCAACACAGCGCCAGCACACTGGCCAGCATGTGTGCAGCCGCACCGTTGAAGGTCGATTTGAACTGATCGAAGATCGCGGTGGTGAAGGTGTCGAAGCGGATCATGGCGTACAGGCCATATTCGGCCAGCAGGTGCAGGCCGACCAGCAAGGCGCCGCCGCAGATCGCCAGGCGCAATTGCGGCAGCACCACGCGGAAAAACACTTTCCAGGGCTTGAGCCCCATGGATTCGGCGACGTCTTCGATGGCTGGATCGAGCCGGCGCAAGGTGGCCGCTACCGGCAAATACAGGAACGGGAAGTAGGCGATGACCGAGACCAGGACACCGGCGAACAAGCCGTGAATCGGTGGCACCAGGCTGACCCAGGCGTAGCTGTGAACGAACGCAGGCACCGCCAGTGGCGCGGTGGCCAGCAACGACCACCAGCGCCGCCCCGGCAGATTCGTGCGTTCCGTGAGCCACGCCAGCGTCACCCCCAGCGCGACGCACAAGGGAATCGTCAGCAGCACCAGCAACACGGTGTTGACCAGCAGTTCACCGACCCGAGGGCGGAACACCAGGGTCACAACGGTTGACCAGCCTGTCTGCAGGGACACGCCGATAACGTAAGCGATCGGTAGCAGCGCCAGTAATGAAACCAGCACCGACAAACCGATCACCCATACACCGCCACGTCCCGCAAAGACTCCGCGGGATCGTCGACGCAAATGTGCGGGTGCCGCCTCAGCGACCCCCGCAGGCAGGGTTTCTGGCATCAATTTAGAGCAGTCCGGCCTGTGTCATCAGCTCCACGGCTTTTTTACTGTCGAGTTTCGAAGCATCGACAGTCGGCGCATCGAGTTGATTCAGAGGCACCAGTTTAGGGTTGGATGCAGCGCCTTTGCCCACGGCGTATTCAAACGACTTGCCGTTCTTCAGGACAGCCTGGCCATCCTTGCCGGTAATGTATTTGAGAAACGCCTGGGCTTGTTCCTGGTGTTTGCTGGAAGCGAGGACGCCGCCGCCGGAGATGCTAACAAAAGCGCCCGGGTCTTTGTGCTTGAAATAGTGCAGGGCGGTGTTCTTGCTGTTTTCGCCCGTCTTGGATTGATCTACCAGGCTGTAATAGTGGTAGATCAAGCCGCTGTCGATCTGCCCGGCGTTCACCGCCTTGAGTACCGAACTGTTGCCACGGTAGTTGGCGTAGTTGGTTTTCATCGCCTTGAGCCACTCCAGCGTGGCGGCCTCACCCTTTTGTTCGATGATGGCCGCGACGATGGCCTGGAAGTCAGCACCACCCGGCGATGCACCCCAGCGGCCCTTCCAGCTCGGCGAAGCCAGGTCCATGATCGATTTCGGCAGGTCGGCTTCCGGCAGTTTGCTCGGGTTGTAGACGAACACCGTGGAGCGCGCGGCAATCCCGACCCACTTGCCGTGGGCCGGACGGTAGGCGGAGTCAACCTGCTCCAGCGTGGCCTTGTCGACAGGCGCAAACAGCCCGGCGTTGTCGACCAGGACCATGGCCGGGGAGTTTTCGGTCAGGAACACGTCCGCCGGAGAAGCCGTGCCTTCCTGCACGATCTGATTGCCCATCTCGGTGTCATCGCCGTTGCGCAAGGTGACAGGGATACCGGTCTCCTGGGTAAAACCCTCGACCCAGGCCTTGGTCAGGCCTTCGTGTTGCGCGTTGTACACCACGATGCCGACGGAGTCAGCGGCATAGACCTGGCCGGCGCTCAGCAAAGCGGTGGCCAGCAGGGCTTTTTTCAAGAACGAAGGGATTTTTGGAATCATTCTGCGGGCTGCTCCTGGTGCATTTTTTTGAAAGTCATGCGCATTCAAACGCCAGTTAACCAATGCGAATCATTTGCATGTTTTTGAAGTGCGGGAAATGTAGAGATCCAAATGAGAAAATAACGTCAAAAAAACCGTTAATACATGTAATTTTCATTCAGATTAGCAGCACTGTGTCAGCCGTGGTGCGACTTGTCGATTAAACGATGTCGTCGATCAGGATATGACGCTGACCCCGGCTGCATGTTTCGATCCGGGCTTCGACCCTGTAGACATCTCGCAACATCTGCCCGGTGATCACTTCTTCGCTGGGGCCACTGCCTTTTGTCGTGCCCTCGGCGATCACCAATACCTGATCGGCAAAGCGTAACGCCTGATTCAGGTCATGGATGGCGATGAATACGATCACCTGACGCTTTCGCGCCAGCTCGCGCATAAAGTTCAGCACCTGCACCTGACGGTGCATGTCCAGGGCACTGGTGGGTTCGTCCATCAGCAGCACTTCGGGTTCGCGCACCAGGGTTTGCGCAATCGAGACCAGTTGCTGCTGACCTCCGCTGAGTTCACCGAGGTTGCGAAATGATAGCTCGGTGATGGCAAGTGCGCCGAGGATCTGGTCCACCCGTTTCAACTCGTCGTCGTCGACGGTCCAGCCCGGGGTCAGTTGCTTGCGTGCCAGCAGTACCGATTCGTAGACCGTCAGGCGGGCACTGGCATTCAGGCCCTGGGGCATGTAGCTGATGCCCTGGAGACCTTTTTTCGAGTCTTGGAGGATGACCCGTCCAGGCCCGTCGATCAGCCCGGCCATGCGTTTGAACAGGGTGGACTTGCCTGCGGCATTCGGCCCGACCACGGCGACCACCTGACCGCCGATAAAGGTCGAGGTGGTGACGCCGGAAATGATTTCGCGCTGACCGTAGCGGGCACCGAGGTTCTCCAGTTGTATTTTCACCATGAGTTTTTCTTCCCGCCCAGAATCAGAGAAATGAAGAACGGCACGCCGATCAGCGAGGTGACCACCCCGATCGGAAAGATTGCACCCGGTATCAAGGTTTTACTGACCACCGAACTGGCGGACAGGATGAGCGCCCCGGTCAACAGCGATGCCGGCAGGAAGAACCGTTGGTCTTCGCCGATCAACATCCGTGCGATGTGCGGGCCGACCAGCCCGATAAAACCGATGGTGCCGACAAACGCCACCGGAAACGACGCCAGCAGGCTGACCATGATCAGTGTCTGGAAACGCAGGCTTCGCACGTTGATACCGAAACTCGCGGCCTTGTCATCGCCCAGGCGCAGGGCGGTCAGTGCCCAGGCCCGTCGGGCGAAGATCGGCAGGGTGATCAGGATCACCAGGCAAATGATGCCGAGTTTGGGCCAGGTGGCCTTGGTCAGGCTGCCCATGGTCCAGAAGACCACGGCCGCCACGGCTTGCTCGGTGGCAAAAAACTGCACCAACGCCAGCAGTGCGTTAAAGGTGAATACCAGCGCAATCCCCAGCAATACGATGGTTTCGGCCGTGACGCCGCGGCGCATGCTCAGGAAGTGAATCAACAGCGCCGAAAGCATTGCCATGATGAACGCATTGACCGGGACCATGTATTGCGCCGCCAGGGGAAACAGCGCCACCCCGAAGGCCAGGCCCATGGCTGCGCCAAAGCTGGCCGCGGCGGAAATGCCCAGGGTAAAAGGGCTGGCGAGGGGATTGTTGAGGATGGTCTGCATCTGGGCGCCGGCCAGGGACAGCGCGGCGCCGACGGCCACCGCCATCAACGCGACCGGCAGGCGAATGTCCCACATCACCACACGAATTTGCGCCGGCGCGCTGTCCGGCGAAAACAGCGCACCCAAGACTTCGCCCAGGCTGTAACGCGCCGGTCCCGACGCAAGGTCCAGCAGCACACTGCACAGCAGCAAGGCGGCCAGCGCCACGAGGATCAAGCGTTTGCGCAACACCAGATGGCGATAGATGTCGCGCTGCACTACAGGAACTTCGCCCAGAGAACTCATGGCGAGACCTCCAGGTTCTTCAGGCTGACGAAGTAGCCAGGCTCGTACGGGACCGGCAGGAACCGCTCATGCAGTTCGCGAAACGAGGCATCGGGGTCCAGGTCGGTAAACAACTGCGGATGAAACCACTTGGCCAGCTGCTGGATGGCGACGAATTGGTAAGGGCTGTTGTAGAACTGATGCCAGATGGCGTGAAACGCCTGATCGTCCTGCGCCTTGATCCCGGCATAGGCCGGGCGCCGGGTGTACCACGCCAGTTTGCCGCGTGCCTGCTGCAGGTCGGCGCCAGGCCCGACACCCACCCAGTGTCCGCCCGGTGCAAAGGCCTGCCAGTTGGCGCTGGTGACCACTACCTGGTCCGGGTTGGCCACCACCACCTGTTCGGCGTTCAATTGGCCGAAGGTCGTGGGGATGATGCCCTTGGCAATGTTGTTACCCCCGGCCATTTCGACGAAACGTCCGAAGTTTTCATCGCCAAAACTCAGGCAGCAATCGTCGGTGTAACCACCGATGCGCTCGATGAAGACATTCGGCCGCGCTGGCCGGCGGGCCTCGATCAGCGAGGTGACCCGGCGGATCTGTTGGTTGCGAAAATCGATGAACGCCTCGGCGCGATCTTCCTTGCCAAACAGCTGGCCAAACAGGCGCATGGTCGGCTCGGTGTTTTGCATCGGGTTGTTGCGAAAATCGACATAGACCACCGGAATGCCCAGCGCATCGAGTTTCTCGATGTAGCGGGCATCTTCGGTGGCGTGCTGCGCCTCGATATTGAGGATGATTACGTCCGGTTGCCGGGAGATCGCCTGCTCGATGTCGAACGTGCCGTCTTCAAAGCCGCCGAAGGTCGGGATTGTTGCGATGTCGGGGAATTTTTGCAGGTAGGCGCCGTACGTATCCGGATCGGACTGGATCAGATCCTTGCGCCAGCCAACGATGCGCTGGATGGGGTTTTGTGTGTCCAGCGCGGCCACCAGGTACAACTGGCGGCCTTCACCGAGTATGACCCGCCTGACCGGTACGTGAACCTTGACCTTGCGACCCAGCAGATCAGTCACGGTCACGGCTGCCGGGTCTTGATCGACCGCGTTCGCCGCACGCGGTGCCAGCACCACCATACCGATTAGCCCGACAAGCAAAAACGCAGCGAGGCTGCGTCGATGTACAGATGCCATGGTTGAAACCTTTGCCAAAGGCCGGCCCGGACAACGGCTCAGGTCGCTGTCCGGGGCCGGGCGTTTCAGAAGTCGACGGTGGCCGACATGAGCAGGGTGCGTGGCGCGCCTTGGGAGAACGCCCCGTAGGAGGCAACACCGGACCAGTATTCACGGTCGAACACGTTCTGCACTGTCGCCCGGAACGTGGTCGGGTGCGCGGCGATGCGGGTGGTGTAACGGGCACCGGCATCAATGCGGGTCCATGCGTCGAGTTCCTGGCTATTGGCCTGGTTGACGTATTGGCTGTCGGTATAGATCGCGCCACTGGTCAGCGTCAGGCCTTCGACCCAGGGCGTGTCCCATTCGGCCCAGAGGTTGGCCTGGACGTCGGGCACACCCACTGGTTTATTGCCGCGGTTGGCAGGGTTGCCGGACTTGGTCAGCTCGGCGTCCAGCAACGTGACGCCACCGAGCAGGCGAGTACCCTGGGCGATTTCGCCAAACACATTCAACTCCACGCCGCGGTTGCGTTGCTCGCCTTGTACCGAGAACACGCCGTTGGCCAGTTCGCCGGTTGGTTTCTTGATCTGGAACAGGCTGAGGGTCGAGGTGAAGGTGCCGTAGTCGACCTTGACCCCGACTTCCTGCTGCCGGGAAATGTAGGGCGCGAATATCTCGCCGGAGTTCGACGCCGTGGCCGGTGCGACATCGCCTTTGCTCAAGCCTTCGATGTAGTTGTAGTAGAACGAAACATGATCCCAGGGTTTGACCACCAACCCGAACATCGGTGTGGTTTCGCTTTCGTCGTAGGACGTGGTGACGAAACCGGCTGCGTTGAAGTTGTCGGACTTGATGTTCTGTTTACGCAGACCGAGGGTAACCTGCACACGCTCGTCCAGTACCGAAAGGGTATCGGCCAGTGCCACGCCGGACAGCTCGGTTTCTGACACTTTCGGTGTGGCAGGCGTCGGGATGTTCGGCTTTGGACGATCGATCGGGTGGTAGATGTTGGACAGCAGCGGTGGCCCGGAAATGATGCCGCGGGACAGTTCGTCACGGTAACGGGTGACTTGCAGGGTGGTGCTGTGGCTGATCGGGCCGGTGTCGAAGCGCAGTCGGGCGCCGGCGTCGACGGTATAACGCTCGACTTCGAACTTGTAGTAACCAGGAATCGAGGACGTGTCGCCGGCGCTGTTGAGGATGGTCGGGGTCTGGTCCGACAACCGCGATACATCGGACTTGCCGCCGCCGGCATGGGCGAACACGGTCAGTGCGTCGTTGAGATCGTACTCGCCGCTGAGCAGAGCCGACTTGTCGCGGGTTTCGGACCAGCCCCATTCCTGTGTGACATTGGTGCGGCCGTTGGCGGCGGAAGGGATGTCGACACCAGAGGCGATGAGGAACGGCCGCGAAGGCGCGTCGAACTCTTCTTTCTGGCTGATCAGGTCCAGGGAAGTGCGCAGGCGTTCGCCCTGGTAATCAAAAGAGATGGAGCCGATGTCGACGTCCCGGGATTGTTCGTCGATGGCGGTGTCGCCGGTTTGCGTGCTGCCGTTGATGCGCACGCCGAACTCGCGGCCTTCACCGAAGCGGCGGCTGAGGTCGATATGCCCGCCCACCTGGGAATTCATGGCGTAGCTGGCGGTGAAGCGCGTCAGGTCCTCGTCCAGCGAACGCTTGGGCACCACGTTGATCACACCGCCGATACCGCTGTTGGGCGACATGCCGTAGAGCAGCGCGCCAGGGCCCTTGAGCACCTCGATACGCTCGGCGTACTCGGTGAACACCCGGTAGTTGGGTGCGACACCGTACACACCGTCGAAGGCCAGTTCGCCGAGGTTGCCTTCACCCACCGGAAAGCCACGAATGAAGAACGAATCGACCACGCCCCCGGTCTGGCCGGTGGAACGCACGGAAGAATCGCGCTCCAGTACGTCGGCCACGGTCACGGCCTGTTGATCCTTCATCAGGGTCGAAGTGTAGTTGCTGACGCTGAAGGGGGCATCCATCACATCGGTGTTACCCAGCATACCGAGCCGACCGCCACGGGCGACCAGCCCCCCCGGATACTCAGCTGGCAAGCCGTCGCTGCGCCCATCGGTACCGCTGACCGTGGTGGCGCCAAGCGTCAGGGCGCCCGCGCTTTCAGCCGGGCGACGCGCCAGGGTGTAGCTGCCATCGCTACGCGCTACGATTTGCAGATCGCTGCCCGCCAGCAGCTTGCTGATGGCTTCCTGGGTCGAATAGGTGCCTGACAGGCCCGGGCTGGTCAGGCCGTCGGTCAGCGACGGCTGGAACGACAATGCCATGCCGGCTTCCACGGCAAATTTCGACAGGGTCGTACCGAGTGGACCGGGGGCAATGTTGTAGGTGCGGGTGGCTGCGGCATCCAGTTGCGCAGGCTCCGCCGCTTGGGCGTACGGGCTGGCGGCGCTGGTCAGGGCAAGGCTTAGCAGTGCGCTGCGGATCGCCAGTTTGAGTGAGCGATCCGAGCGCAGAGGTCGTGCAACGAACATGGAGTGATGACCCTTTCGACGAGGTTGAGAAGTGCTTCCTTTCCTTGCCAGCCGAGATCAAAAAAAGTATCACCCGCGCAGCAGTTTTTTTTGCAGGGAGTCAGGCGGGGTAGAGCGTCACCCAATAACCGCTCAGATGGCCGGTGGCGATGACCGGGTAGGTCTGCACAAGCATGTTCAGGGTGCGTTGGGTCTCCCGGATGGGGAAGGCGCCGGAGATCCGCAGATCGGCAATCGCCGGGTGGCAGCGCACGATGCCGCTGCGATAACGCGCCAGTTCGGCCACGAAATCCGCCAGGCGCAGGTTGTCGGCCATCAACATGCCTTGGGTCCAGGCGCTGACGGAGCGGTCGACGGGACTGAGTTGACCAAAGCTGCGCGACGAAAAATCGGTACGTTCGCCGGCGTTGACGATCAAGGGCGCGGCACGACCGGCGTCGGACAACTGCACCTTGACCGCCCCCTCAAGGACCGCCAGTTGGGTGCGGCTCGACAGTTCTCGTACGGTGAAACGAGTGCCCATGGCCTGCATCAACCCCTGTCGGGTGCTGACCAGAAACGGCCGCGCCTGGGGCAGGCTGTCGGCTGCGGTCTGCACCAGGATTTCGCCTTCGCGTAAACGAATCAATCGTTGGTTGGCGTCAAACAGCACATCGAGGGCGGTGTCGGTGTTGAGGGTGATCTGCGACCCGTCGGCCAGGGTCAGCTGGCGTTGCTGGCCGACGGCGGTGCGGTAATCGGCGGTCCACTGTTGCGACTCCACCAGCCTCCAACTGCCCCAACCCACGGGCAACGCCGCCAGAATCATCGCCAGTTTGCCCAGCGCCACCCGGCGTGCCGGACTGCTCGGGCGGTCCAGTGCCGACATCGCCAGCGACGGCGGCAGGCCGCCCAGCTTGCTTTGCAGCAATCGGGCGCGGGCCCAGGCTCGATGGCGTTCAGGCGTGCTGACCTGCCAGCGCTCCCATTCCGCCCGTTCGGTTTCGTCGAGTTCGCCTTCACTCAGGCGGATCAGCCATTCAGCGGCCTCTTCGAGGGCCTGTGTATCGAGCTGGAGATGACTACGCAAAGTCGACATTCATTCCACCAGCAACAGGCACTGCACGAAGGCTTGCTTCATGTAGCGTTTGACGGTGATCAGTGAAACACCGAGTTGCGCGGCGATATCGTCGTACTTCAGGCCGCTGATCTGCGACAGCAAGAATGCCCGTTTGACCAGCGGCGGCAAGGCATCGAGCATCGCGTCGATTTCATGCAGGGTTTCGAGCACGATGAAACGCAATTCGGGTGACGGCACTTGCGGCGCGGGCAACAATGCCAGGGCGTCGAGGTAGGCGTGTTCCAGCGCCTTGCGCTGATACCAATTGACCAGGATGCCCTTGGCCACGCAACTCAGGTAGGCCCGGGGTTGCTCGATGACCGACACCCGCGAGGCCAGAATGCGGGTGAAGGTGTCCTGCGTCAGATCCGCCGCATCCATGGCGTTGCCCAGTTTTTTCCGTAATGTGGCGTACAGCCAGCCGTGATGGCCGCTGTAGAGCGCCTCGATCAGGGCCAGATGATTGTTGTGGGGGGCGGAGACAGCGTCGCTCATGGATGGTTTTTTTGTAATTGAGAAGTATTCCCAATGCTAATGGACAGCCTGCCTCCGACGCAAGCACGATCCTGCCGGTCAGTCGCCCGCTGCGGTTTCGCCCGAGGGTGCGGGCGTGCCGCGCGTGCGCAGGGCGACAATGGGAATCAACGCCAATAGATAGGCTGCGCAAACGAACAGGTAGGTGTACTGCAAGCCATATACCTGGCTGAGCAACCCGCCGACCGAGATGCCGGCGATGGACGCCAGTTGCAGGGCGCTTTGCGCTACCCCCATCACATAACCCTGTCGGGCACTGTCGGTGGCCTTTGAAATCTGCGCCATCAGTACCGGGGTCGTCGCCCCCAGCAGCACGCCCCAGATGAAATAGGCGGTGATAAACACCATCGGTTGGCGAGTGATGGCGGCAACGGCGCTGAGGGCGGCGCAGCCGAGGATGATGTAAGTGAGGCGGTGCAACGTCTGCTGCCGGTTTCTGTTTTCGAAATATCGCGCCCATGGGCTTGCCGACAGGATGAACCCCAGGGCCAGCAAGCCGTAACACAAGCCCACGGTCGAATGGCTGACCTGGAAAACCGAGCTGACGTACAGCGAGAACGAAGTTTGCGGGAGCATCCGCGCCAGCAACAGGATGCCCATGACGGCCATCAACGGCAGTAGCGGCGAATATCGCCAGAGGCTGCCTGACTGCTTGCCTTGCATTGTGGCGGCCGCCACCGGTGCTTTTGCCACGGGCGGCACATTCGGCAAGGTCAGCGCCGCCACGACGGTGCACACCGCGCATAGCGCCGAAGCGATGAGATTGATCCAGAAAAACGTCGCGTAATCGAGAATCAGACCGCCCACCACCGCACCGAGCAAGGAGCCGACATTGGTCGATATCTGCAAAATGGCGAACAGTCGCGCCCGCCGCGCCGGTGTTTCGATGCTCACGCCATAGGCCTGGGCCGGGGCAATGTAGCCGGCGAAGGCGCCCTGCAAAAAGCGCAACAGCAGGATGATCCAGATATCGCTGCACAGGGCCAGGCCAAGTTGCGTCAAGGACAAGCCGGCCAGGGCGCGGATCATCATCAGCTTGTGTCCATGGCGGTCACCGATACGGCCCCAGAACGCGCTGGTGAGCATGATGCCCAGCATCGGGCCGATGTACACGGCGATGCTGGCGAAGCTGAACAGTGCTTCGGAGTCTGTCAGCCCACGCAGGTACATGGGCCAGAACGGGCCGCTCATTTCCATTGCGCCCATGGAGACAAGCTGGATCGTGAACAATAGATAAATCAGGATTCTGACGCTCGATCCCTGGAACGTACCTGCAACGGGCATTGACGGCTCTCGGTGGTTAAACGCTATCGATGGATGGCGCGAAGAGTACCGGCGTTGCCGCGGTGCTGAACACCCCACAGACGAAGATCGCGGGCGGAAATGAAAAACCCGAGCGGCCGTCCGGGCCACTCGGGTTTTTTCGTCTCGGCGATCAGGGCCGGATTTGCGGGAAGATCAGGACCTGCAGGTTGCCGCGCTGATAACGCGTGCCGTCGGTGGGTAGCGCCTCGACTTCCTGAACCTCGGCGACGCTGTTGACCCGCATCACCACCCCGACCGAGCCCTTCTTGCGCGCCTCGTTCATCCATTGCCCGACGTCTTGCAGGCTCACCTTGCGCGAGGCCGCCGCGGGATCCTGGAGGCCGTATTTCAATTCACCGACGACGTTGTAGAGCGCTACTTCCGGTCGCCTGGTCAGCCAAGACAAGGCCGAGGCTGCCCCCAGGTCGTTGCTCAGCAGAGTGGTGGTCTGGTTCAGGCTGTCCAGGTGTTCGGAGATAAACCGGTCGGGCATCTTGCTGTCGACGATCTGGCCCGGCATGGCGGCAGGTAGCAGCGCCACCAGCAGCCAGATGCCGAGGGCCGGCATCGCCCATAACGTCAATGGCCGCAGGATTTGCAGGGCGTTGGCGATGATCCAGCCCAGCAGCACGATGAACGCCAGGGACAGGCTGAACATCTCGGTGTTCTCAAAAATTTCTTTGCGCAATTGCAGGTACAGCAAGGCCGTCAGGGCCGCCGTGGCAATGATGACGTTGAGCCATCCGTTGAGGCGAATCGTCCGTCCCCGTGCCTGTTGCAGAAGGCGGGTCAGGGCATCCCCCATCAGCAGCGCCAGCGGCAACAGGCACGGCATGATGTAGGTCGGCAACTTGCCGCTGCTCATGCTGAAAATCGCCAATGGCAACAACAACCAGAGCAGGAGAAAACCGCTGACGGGCTGACGCTTGTTGTTCCAGGCCTGGATGAGGGTTGTTGGTAACAACACAGCCCAGGGCAGGACAGAAACAACCAGCATCGGCAGGTAGAACCACCACGGACGGGCGTGTTGCGCGTTGTCGGCGGCGAAGCGGCGTACGTGTTCGTTCCAGAAAAAGAAATTCCAGAAATCCGGTTCTTGATGATGAATGGCCAGCGCCCAGGGCAGGCAGACGGCCGTGGCGACCACAACAGCCAGTGGCCCGTAACGCAATAGCTCGCCAATACGACGCTGCCAGAGCATGTAGGGCAGGGCGATCACCGCCGGCAGCAGCCAGGCCAGGAAGCCCTTGGTCATGAAGCCCATGCCGCAAGCGATGCCCAGGACCACCCAGGCAACCAGGCGGGCACGGGTGGTGCGGCTGTCGATGGCAAACCACAGGGAGACCAGGCTCAGGTTGACCCACAGGGTGAATTGCGGGTCGAGGTTGGCGTACCCGGCCTGACCGGCAATCAGCCCGAAACTCATGTACAACAGTGCGCAGGCAAAACTTTTGCGCGGATCGCCCCAGAACCGGCGGGCAATCAGCCAGGTCAGCCAAACGCTCAGCCCGGTGCTCAGCGCCGACGCGATGCGCACCCCGAACAAGTTGTCGCCAAACACCGCCTGACCGATGGCAATCATCCAGTACCCGGCAATCGGTTTTTCGAAATAACGAAGGCCCATGAAGTGCGGCGAGATCCAGTTCCCGCTCTGCAGCATTTCCTGGCTGATCTGCGCATAACGGGTTTCATCTGGAATCCACAGGCCGTGGCTCATCAAGGGTAGCAAGTAGAACGCGAAGAACGCCAGTACCAAGGCGAATAACATCCAGCGCTCGTTGACAGACGCCGTTGGGGCGTGCAGGCGGGAAGGCTGGCCAGTAAAATCTGGCAATGGCTGATTTGACGTCATGACTCGACCTTGGCGCTGAAGTGGCTGGTTAGAGAGTGATGTGCAACTTGTAGGAGAAAGTCGGCAATGATATTGAACGGCGAGAAGTTCAATCACACTTCTCGCCGTTTTGTTCAGGCTTCATTCAGTCCGGCTTGAAATAACTTAGTAGCAAAATTTTTGAGCCGTAAAAATTTCAGTTCTATTTTTGTAACAGTGTGTTCCAGTCTTCGGCATTCACAATACCGAGCACTTGCAGTTGCCCATTACCATCGATGTGGACAAACAACGAGCTGCCGTACTCGGCGTCCTTCGCCGCATGCTTGAGGCCGGTCTGCTGTTCAAAGTCCGCGATGCAACCGCTGTGGGTCACCAGTACCAGGTTGCGATGGGCCACCTTGTGTGCCACGACATCGTTACGCAGGGTCGTGCCGCAGGTGGCCAGCCATTCCTGGGACCGAGGGTCACTGTTGAACATGTAATGCGCGGTCTGCACGGTGCGTGTAACGGGGCTGGTCAGGATGTCGGTCTGTGACAGACCCAGGTGTGCCAGACCTTGCCCGACAACGGCCGCCGCTTCACTGCCGACACGGGTAATGCCGTCAGCCGGGCCCAGGCATGGGTTGCTGGAACGGTCGCAACGTTCGGTATGACGAACCAGCACCGCGATCTCGCCGGCACTCCAGTGTTGCAGCAATCGGGCCCGGGCTTGCGCGCTCTCCTGGGCCAGGTTGGTCGGGGATTTGGGCCACAGGAAAAAACCGGCGGCCAGCAAGCCGACGGTCAGTACGCCAATGGCCACGACTGATCTGGACAGGCGCGAAGACGGTTTACGCGAGACAGGGTTGACCAAGTTTTTCCACCATTGGAGCACCAGGAAAGTGCTGTTGATAAAGCCCGAAACAGCATAAAAAAATCCACCTGGACCAAGTTCGGTGAATTAACTGCAGCGAAAGTTACAACTCTGCAAGTGTCAGGGCAGTGAAAGGAATGTGAAAAAATTGCAGGGGAGGTACCGCTAGTCACTAGTCGGTTACTGGGAATTGTTATCTTTTTCTGTTGCGCAGAATTACAGCGGAACACAGAAGGGACGGATCAACGGCGAACTTGTCGCCGTTGAACCGGGGGCGAAAGCGTTCAGGGCGCGGGGCAACTCGCCTGTGGTTTGATGGCCGCCTGGCTGATCAGCGCGGCCAGGCGTTTGACGTTGTTTTGCTGGGCAAGCACCAGGTCATCGATGGTCGCGCCCGAGGGCGTTTGCAAGGTACTGCGGCAAATCACCCGGGCCGTGTCGCCGGTGCTGGCACTGCGCAGGCGCCATTCCACGTCCATCAAGGCGTACTGGCCGGGGACCGAGTCAAAACGCTGCACATCGATCCGCACCGAATGTCGGCCTTGTACAGGACGGTTACTCAGTTGATCAACCAGCGCACTGCGCAATTCGTCCACGAGGGTAGCGCCCCACCATTGGGTTTCCAGGATCACCAGGCCACTGTTGCCCTCGCGAATGACGATCTGCGCGCGATCGACTTGGGGCGGCACGCTGAGCATCTCGATCTCGATCACCCCGACGGTGGTCCTTGAGTGATTGCCTTCCTGGGCCGGGGTCAGGGTGTGGAATTGAATCGGGTCACTGCGGCAGGCGGCGAGCAGCAACATCGCGGTGACCAGGGTGAACTTCAGCGGTAAAGCCATGGGTATTGCTCCTGTGTTCAATTGCGCGGCGGCCCTTGCAGATTCATGGGCGCGGCATTTTTCGGACGGCCGCGAAGCAGCGATTCCGGATGCCGTCCCAGGTAATCCGAAAGATCACGCAAGGATCTCGACGTGCGTCCCAGTTCATCCAGGGTTTGCCCCAGTTTTTCCCGTTGCGGCGAATCCTCGGCCAAGGTCGAACTGGCGGACTGCAGGGTCGAATTGGCGGTTTCCAGGGTCTTGCTGACATCCGACAGGGTGGTTTGCACGCCAGGCAGGATCTTGCCGTTGAATTGCATCATGCCTTTGCGCAGTTCGACGAGATTGCCATCGAGATTGCCGGCGATGCGCTCGATCGGCAGTTTGTTGATCTTGTCGACCATGGATTCGAGTTTTTCCTGCAATTGCTCGAGGCTGCCGGGAATGGTTGGAATCATGACCGGGCGTGCGTTTGCATCGAAGGTGACTTTGTCGGCCTTGGGGTAGAAGTCCAGGGAAATGTACAACTGGCCGGTCAGGAAGTTGCCGGTGCGGGCCTGGGCTCGCAGGCCGTTTTCGATAAAGGTGCCGATCAGGCGCACGCCCCCGGCCTCATCATTAGGGTCATGATTGAGTGCCTTGAGCATTTTGATGTGGGCCTGGCCCAGGCGCTGCGGGTAAATCACGATTCCGACGTTGATCGGAAAGGAACGTTTTTTCTCGTCGTAATCCAGATTGACCGCCACCACCTTGCCGATTTCCACACCGAGGAATTCCACCGGGGCATCGACCTTGAGCCCTCGCAGTGCCTGGTCGAAGCGCATGGCCAGGTATTGCGGCTTGCCGTTTGGCGGGGCGAGGGCGGTTTGTTGGTCTTCGAACAGTTCGTAGGCGTACTCTGCGGCAGCAGGCTTATCGTTGGGGCTGTAGTCGGGCGCGCGGAAGGCAATGCCGCCCACCAGCAAGGACGACAAGGATTCGGTCTTGACCGCAAAACCGTTGGCGCCGACGTTCACGTCAATGCCGCTGGCGTTCCAGAAACGGGTGTTTTCGGTGACGTACTTGTCATTGGGGGCATGGATGAACAGCTCTATGTTCACGCCTTTGCCATCCGGGTCCAGCGCGTAGGCCACCACCTGGCCCACCGGGATCTTGCGGTAGTAAACCGGAGAGCCGATGTCCAGCGACCCCAGATCCTGGGTGAACAAGGTGAAACGCTTGCCCGGCTCGCCGTAGGTGATGGGTGGCGGGTTCTCCAGCCCCGTGAAGTGTTTTGCCCGGCCGTTGGCCTGGCCGATATCGGCACCGATGTAATCGCCCGACAGCAGCGTATCGATACCGGATACACCGCCCGCTCCAATGCGCGGCCGCACTACCCAGAACTGCGAGTCTTCGCGGGTGAAGCTTTCGGCCTGCTTGGCCAGCTTGATGGTGGCGTTCACACTCTTCTGGTCATTGCTCAGTTCCACATCCGAGACTTGGCCAATCACCACATTACGGTACTTGACCTCGGTTTTATTCGCGGTCAGGCCGCTCCCGGTCTTGAACGTGACAACAATGGTCGGGCCTTGCTGCAGAATGCTGTGAACCACCAGCGAAATACCCACCAGCACCGCGACGATCGGCACGATCCAGACCAGCGAAACGCTGAAACGGCGGGTCTTGATCGGTGCCTGCCCGGGGGCTTGCGGCCCGTCAGTGGCTTGTGACTTCATCCGTGACCTCCTCATTGTTTGGGTTTTCCCGTTCTTTATCCCAGATCATGCGCGGGTCGAAACTCATGGCCGAGAGCATGGTGAACACCACCACCAGACCAAAGAACAGAATGCCCGGGCGCGGCTCGATGTCGGCCAGGGCCTGGAATTTCACCAGCGAGGCGACCAGTGCGACCACGATCACATCGAGCATCGACCAGTAGCCGATGACCTCGACGAAGCGGAACAGCGTCGACCGCTCTTTACGTGCCCACTCACTGTCGCGTTGCACGGTGACCAGCAGCAGCGTGATGGCGACGAACTTGATGCCCGGTACCGCGATACTGGCAATGAAAATGATCAGGGCGATGTCCCAGGCCCCGGCCTGCCAGAACTCCAGCACGCCGCTCATGATCGTGCTGTCGGCGCCATGGCCGACCATTTCGGTGTTCATCACCGGCAACAGGTTGGCCGGGATGTAAAACACCAGGGCCGCGATCATGTAGGCCCAGGTGCGGGTCAGCGAGTTGGTTTTGCGCCGGTGCAGCGGCGCACCGCAACGCTCGCATTCGTGAGGTTCGTCAGTCATGTCGCAAGCCAGGCCGCAGGTGTGACACAGGCACAGGTTGAGCTCGTCGGCGTACGGAGGCGTGCTCATACAATGTCCCAAAGTTCGCGGATGTCGCGCCCGGCGATGCGGATCATCATCAGGCTCAACACGGCCAGGGCAAACAACCCGATACCGGGCAGCACATCAAGCAGCCCGGCGAGTTTGATCACGGCGACCATGGCGCCCAGCAGGCAGACTTCGAGCATGCTCCAGGGCCTCAGGGTTTCCAGCCAGCGCATGCAGAACCTGAAGCCGGGTGAGCGTTGCCCGGAGAGTGCGAAGCCCAGCACCCAGATCAGCAGCAACAACTGGAAGATCGGCGCGATGATCATGGCGATCGCCGCCACCATGGCGATGAAGGTGATAGGCCCCAGGCTCAGGGCCAGCACCGAGTCCCAGAGGGTGGCGCTGTGCTTCGAGCCTTTGAGGCTGATGCTCATCACTGGATAGAAATTGGCGAAAATCCACAGCATCAGCGCGGTGAAGGTCAACGCAAGACGCTGTTCCACTGTCAGGCCGTTATAGCGCTGCAGCACGCCGCCGCAGCGCGTACACAGGGTTTTCTGATGTTTGGCGAGCGTCACTTTTTGGTACACGCTGTCGCAGTGCTCGCAGATGATCAGTTGATCGGTAGATGCCATGGGCCAGGCTCAACAGAAGGCAGGAAGTTCAGAGCACCTCCTCAATATAGAAGTGCCTTGCAATTGAGCAAATCGAAAGTCGAAACAAGGGGATGGGTAGTTCGCAGGTTTTGCGCTCAACCACTGAACCTGTGGGAGCGGGCTTGCTCGCGAAAGCGGTGGGTCAGTCGACATCAATGTTGAATGTCTGACCGCTTTCGCGAGCAAGTCGGATCGCCGCACCGCCGCTCCCACAGTAGGCAGGGGGCGTCCGGGAGGATTGTGTCAGCCGAGCATTTCCCGCATCCGATACCAGAACATGCCAAGTGCCAGCAGTGGCGAGCGCAAGGCACGGCCGCCGGGGAAGGTCATGTGCGGCACGGCGCTGAACACGTCGAAGCCTTTGCTGTGACCGGCATGGATCGCTTCGCCCAACAGTTTGGCGCACCAGTGGGTCACGTTCAGGCCATGACCGGAGTAGCCCTGGGCGTAGAACACGTTCGGGTGCTGGCTCAGGCGCCCGACCTGGGGGAAGCGGTTGGCCGAGATGCCGATCTTGCCGCCCCACTGATAGTCGATGCGCACATCGGCCAGTTGCGGGAACACCTTGAGCATCTGCGGACGCATGTAGGCCGCGATGTCCGACGGATCGCGCCCGGAGTAGTGGCAGGCACCGCCGAACAGCAAGCGCCGGTCAGCCGAGAGCCGGTAGTAATCCAGACCGACCTTCTGGTCGCACAGCGCGACGTTGTGCGGGATCAGTTTTGCAGCGGCATCTTGCGACAATGGCTCGGTGGCGATGATGTAGCTGCCCGCCGGGAGCACCTTGCCGCTGAGCTTCGGTTCCAGTTCTTCGAGGTGCGCGTTGCAGGCCAGCACCAACGTGTCGGCGCGCACTGTTCCACCCGCGCAACGGACCTGCACCGTGCTGCCATGGATCAACTCCAGCACCGGGCTCTGCTCGAAAATTTGCACCCCAAGGGACTCGGCAACTTGCGCTTCGCCAAGGACCAGGTTCAGCGGATGCAAATGCCCCGAGCCCATGTCCACCAGGCCACCGGCATACACGCCGGAGTTCACCACCTGCTCACGAATCTGCTGCGGCGCCACCAGTCGGGTTTCAAAGGCATAACCGGACTCGATCAGTTCCGCCTGCTCGGCCTTGAACGCCTTGAACTGGGCCGGGGTATTGGCCAGTTCGCAGAAGCCCCAGCTCAGGTCGCAATCGATACCGTGCTCGCGGATGCGATTGGCCACGACTTGCACCGACTCGGTCCCGGCGTGTTCCAGGTATTGCACACCATCGGCGCCGATGTGTTTGGCGAATCCGCTGACGTCATGGCCGATACCACGAATCAACTGGCCACCGTTGCGCCCGCTGGCGCCCCAGCCAATCCGCCGGGCCTCCAGCAGGACCACCGAGAGCCCGCGCTGGGCCAGTTCGATGGCGGTGTTGATGCCGGTGAAACCCGCGCCGACCACGCAGACATCGGCCGTCAGGTCCGAGGCCAGCGCGGGACGCTGCCTCATGCCCTTGGCGGACGCCGCGTAATAGGAGTGGGTGTGTTCCTCTGTGTACTGATTCATTTGTTGGACTTCACTTTGCTCCACGAGCGGGTCATCAGGCGCATGATCGACTGCGGCGGCGTGGTGGAGATGTAGAGTTTGTCGAGGACTTCCTGGGGCGGATAGACCTCGGGGTTGCTGACCAGCTCAGGGTCCATGTACTGCTTGGCGGCCGGGTTCGGGTTGGCGTAGCCGACCGAAGCGCTGACCTTGGCAATCACTTGCGGGTCCAGCAGGTAGTTGATGAAGGCGTGGGCTTCTTTCGGATTGCTGGCGTCGGCGGGGATCGCCAGCAGGTCGAACCACAGGTTGGCGCCTTCCTTGGGAATGGCGTAGGCGATGTTCACGCCGTTGTTGGCTTCCTTGGCGCGGTTGGCGGCCTGGAACACGTCGCCCGAGTAACCGAACGCCACGCAGATGTCGCCGTTGGCCAGGTCCGAGACGTACTTGGAGGAGTGGAAGTAGGTGATGTAGGGGCGGATCTGCAGCAGCTTGGCTTCGGCCTTCTTGAAGTCCTCGGGGTTTTCGCTGCGCGGGTCCATGCCCATGTAGTTGAGGACCGCCGGGAACACTTCGTCCGCCGAGTCCATCATCGACACGCCGCAGGCGCTGAGCTTCTTGATGTTTTCCGGCTCGAACAGCACGGCCCAGGAGTCGATCCTGTCGATGCCCAGCACAGCCTTGACCTTGTCGACGTTATAGCCGATGCCGTTGGTGCCCCACAGGTACGGCACCGAGTGCGAGTTGCCCGGATCGTTTTTCTCAAGCAAAGCCAGCAGTTTCGGGTCGAGGTTCTTGAAGTTCGGCAGCTGCTCGCGATCGAGCTTGAGGAACGCGCCGGCCTTTACCTGGCGGGCGAGAAAGTGGTTGGACGGCACCACCACGTCATACCCGGTGCGACCGGCAAGCAATTTGCCTTCCAGGGTTTCGTTGGAATCGAATACGTCGTAGATCACCTTGATCCCGGTCTTGGCCTGGAAGTCGGCGAGGGTGGTTTCGCCGATGTAGTCGGTCCAGTTGTAGACACTCACCTGGGGCTGAGCCTGGGCAACGGCGCTGAACAGAACCGCCAGTGCGGCTGGAACCACGGATTTCAATAGACGCATATCGATACCTTCTTGGAATTATTGGATTCTTCAGGCAATTCTTTGGTGTTCTGTGTCCTCTTGTGGGAGCGGGCTTGCTCGCGAATAGGCCGGTACATACAACATCGTCGTTGACTGACAGGCCGCCTTCGCGAGCAAGCCCGCTCCCACAGGGAATGTGTGATGCCTGGGGGAGCGGGGGCCTTAGACGCTGAGCATCAGGAACTCACGCTCCCACGAACTGATCACCCGTTTGAAGTTCTCGTGCTCGGCGCGTTTGACCGCGACATAGCCCCGCACGAACTTGCTGCCCAGGTAGCGGCTGATGGTGTCGCACTCTTCCATCTGGGTCAGGGCGTCCTCGATGGTGATCGGCAGGCGCAGGTTGCGACGTTCATAGGCGCGGCCCTGTACCGCAGCGCTCGGCTCGACGCGCTCGACCATGCCCAGGTAACCACACAGCAGGCTGGCGGCGATGGCCAGGTACGGGTTGGCGTCGGCACCCGGCAAGCGGTTTTCCACGCGCATTGCATCGGGGCTGGAAGTCGGCACGCGCAGGCCGACGGTGCGGTTTTCTTCGCCCCATTCGACGTTCACCGGTGCCGAGGTGTCCGGCAGGAAGCGGCGGAACGAATTGACGTTCGGCGCGAACATCGGCAGCACTTTCGGGATGTACTTCTGCAAGCCGCCAATGTGATGCAGGAACAGCTCGCTCATGTTGCCATCGGCATCGGCAAAGATCGGCTGGCCGGTGGCGATGTCCACCACGCTCTGGTGAAGGTGCATGGCACTGCCTGGCTCGTCGCCGACCGGCTTGGCCATGAAGGTGGCCGCCACGTTGTGCTTGAGCGCCGCTTCACGCATGGTGCGCTTGAACACGGTGATCTGGTCGGCCAGGTCCAGGGCGTTGCCGTGACGGAAGTTGATTTCCATCTGCGCCGGGCCGTCTTCGTGGATCAGCGTATCGAGGTCCAGGCCTTGCAGTTCGCACCAGTCATAAACGTCTTCGAACAGCGGATCGAATTCGTTGGCCGCGTCGATGGAGAACGACTGGCGACCACTTTCGGCGCGGCCCGAACGGCCCATCGGTGCCTTGAGCGGCAGGTCCGGGTCTTCGCAGCGCTGGGTCAGGTAGAACTCCATTTCCGGCGCGACGATCGGCCGCCAGCCTTTGTCGGTGTACAACTGCAGGACTTTCTTCAGCACGTTGCGCGGCGACAGTTCGATCGGGTTGCCGAACTTGTCGAAGGTGTCGTGGATCACGATGGCGGTCGGCTCGATGGCCCATGGCACCACGTAGACAGCGTCGGCGTCCGGCTTGCAGACCATGTCGATGTCGGCCGGGTCGAGCAGGTCGTAGTAGATGTCGTCGTCGACAAAGTCCCCGGTTACCGTTTGCAGAAGGACACTTTCCGGCAGGCGCATGCCTCGCTCATGCAGGAACTTGTTGGTCGGTGCAATTTTGCCGCGTGCAATGCCGGTCAGGTCGCTGACAACGCACTCGACTTCGGTAATCTTGTGATCTTTCAGCCAAGTGAACAGCTGATCGAAAGGGACATTCATAAAGACCTCGTTATTGGTTTTATTAACGCCAGGAGAGACCGGTTTCATCCGCCGGACACTTCCCCTGTAGCGCGTTGACGACTATCTTGTGCGAGCCTTGCGGTTCCATCTATCCACTTTAAGCAGTACAAAGCGCACCAAAAGAGTGCGTAAGGTCGCCCCATGACAGGTTCCAACGCCCTCCAGGTCCAAGCCTTCAACACCGCCGATGTCGCCGAGCAAATCCGCGCCACGCCGGGCTGGGTGCAGCAATACCAGCAGATGTCGCCGGGGCATTTCGCAGGCCTGGTGCGCTATCTGGATCTGCAGGGCGTGGAGATATACGAAGAGTCGATGAACACCCGGGTCGAGCAGAATTTCAGCGCGCCCCAGGGCTCGTTGTCGTTCTGTTTCGATCGCGGCGACAACGCGCTGTACGTGTTGAATGGCGAGAGCCGCAACATCTGGATCACCCCGGAGAACTACCAGGAAATCGCCGTGGTGTTCGGGCCGGAGTTTGTACAACGTCATAGTCTGGACATCGCCCGGCTCGAAGGGCTGTTCATGGCACCGCTCAACTCGCAGCAGAACGCGCTGTTCTGCCGTTGGCTCAGCGGGACCTTGACGCGGCTGTCGCAGACCTTCGATCCGCCGAGCCGCGAAGCGCTGACCCAGCAATTGCTGGAAGACTGTCTGTTCATCCTCGACAACGCCTGTGTCGGCCTCGACCAGGGGGCCTTGCAGCGTCGGGCCGGCGAGCGGTCGATCATGAAGCGGGTAGGGGAATGGGCGGCGGACACCCCGGAAGAACACCTCAACCTGCTGGAGTTGTCCCAGGTTGCCGGGGTTTCACTGCGCCAGTTGCAGCATGCGTTCAAGACCTACACCGGCATGTCGCCGACCCAATGGCTGCGCCTGCGCCGCCTCAACAGCGCCCGCCGCGAATTGCTCAGTCGCACGCCCACGCAAACTACCGTGGCCGAGGTGGCGATGCATTGGTCGTTCTGGCATCTGGGGCGGTTTTCCAGCAGCTACCGCGCATTGTTCAACGAGCTGCCGAGTGACACCCTCAAGCGTGCGAGTACCACTCAGGCAAGCGCTCGCAGCCGACGTTAGAACGTCGGTGGCGTAATCACCCAGATCACCACCGCATCGACATCGCCAGGGTTGCCATAGCGGTGCGGTTCCTGGCTGGAAAAGCTGAAGCTGTCGCCTTCATTGAGCTGGAAATGGCGCTCGCCGACCCATAACTCGAAACTCCCCGAGAGCAAGTAGCCGGCTTCTTCACCGTCGTGGCTGTAGCTTTGCTGGCTGTAGGTGCCGGGCGGGAAGCGCGAGTGGAGCATTTCCAGTTGGCGGTTGGCTTGCGGGGTCAGCAACTGGTCGACGATGCCGTCTTCGTAATGCACATTCAGGCGGCTGTTCTTGCGCACCACGACGCCATCGTCTTCGGGCGCGGTGACCGCTTCACTGGCGAAGAACCACTGGATGGTGACGCCGAGGCTGCGGGCAATGTTGAACAGCGCCGGAATCGACGGGTAAGCAAGGTTGCGTTCCAGCTGGCTGATGTAGCCGGCGGTGAGTTCGCTCTGTTGCGCCAGTTCCGCCAGGGTCATGCCCCGGCGCTTGCGCAGGCCGCGAATGCGCGTGCCGAGAAAATGCGGTTCGGCGTTGCCGGGGGCGGGCGGGGTCTTGCTGTTGTTGCTCATGGAAAGTTCCGAACCGGGGGCTGAGCCAAAGACCACAATCCCTGTGGGAGCGGGCTTGCTCGCGAATGCGGTTATTCATTCAACATAAATGGCGACTGATCCACCGCATTCGCGAGCAAGCCCGCTCCCACAGGTTGGTGTTAGCCGTTAAAGCCCCGGAGTATAAACAGCCTTAAAGCTCCCACGCGACTTTCAGGCCTTCATAAATCGCTTCTTCGGCAGTACGCGGCGCCAGGCAGTCGCCGATGCGGCGAAACTCCACCAGCCCTTGCAGCTCATCACCCAGGGTATCCACCGGTTGGTGGCCCTGGCACAGCACCAGCGTATCGATGTTCTCCATCAGCATCGGTTCGCCACTGGCGGTGTGTTGCAGGTACACCGTGTTGTCATCGCAGCCATACAGCCGCGCGTATGGCGTGATCGGTACACCCAGTTTATGCAGCTCGCCGGCCAGTTGATCGCGCACGTACAGCGGCAGGTTTTCCCCGCAATGAGTGCCGTTGACCGCCAGTTGCACCTGATGCCCGGCGCGTACCAGTCGCTCGGCGATGCCGGGGCCGATCCAGTCGCAGCGCCAGTCGACCACCACCACCGAGCGGCCGATCTTTACCTCGTCGCGCAACACCTGCCAGGCGTCCACCACCTGCAACTCACCGCCACGTTCGAAGGTTGGCCAGTAGGGCTCGGCACCGGTGGCGACGATCACCATGTCCGGTTTTTCCTGCTCCACCAGCGCCCGGTCGACCCGTGTGTTGCGCACCACGCGTACCCCGGCCAGCTGCATTTCCCGCTGCAGGTTGGTGCTCGCGCCGCCAAACTCACTGCGTCGTGGCAGCAACTGCGCGAGCAATACCTGGCCGCCCAGTTGTGAACCGGCCTCGTACAGGGTCACGTCATGTCCGCGCTGGGCGGCGACAGCGGCGGCTTTCATCCCGGCCGGGCCGCCGCCGGCGATCATGATGCGTTTGCGATTTATCGCTTGTCGGCGTTCAGCAAAAATCAGCTCGCGACCGGTTTCCGGGTGCTGGATGCAGGAAATCGGCAAGCCCTTGTGAAAGTGGCCGATGCACGCTTGGTTGCAGGCAATGCACGCGCGCACGTCTTCGACGTGGCCGGTGTCGGTCTTGTTGGGCATTTGCGGGTCGCAGATCAGTGCCCGGGTCATGCCGCACACATCGGCCTGGCCGCGAGCCAGAATCAGCTCGGCTTCCTGGGGCTGGTTGATGCGCCCGGTGACGAACAGCGGAATGTTCAAGCCGGCCTTGAACGTCCCGGCTTCCTTGGCCAGGTACGCCGCTTCGATCGCCATGGGTGGCACGATATGCACCGCGCCGCCCAGAGAGGCCGAAGTCCCGGCGACGATGTGCACGTAGTCGAGCTGCGCTTGCAGTGACTGTACGGCGGCCAGGGATTCGTCTTCGGTGAGGCCTTCGGGGTCGCGCTCGTCGGCGGAAATGCGCAGGCCGATGATGAACTGCTCGTCGGTCGCCGCACGCACGGCTTTGATGACTTCGCGCAGGAAACGCAAGCGCTGATCCAACTCGCCGTTGTAACCATCGGTGCGCCGGTTGACCCGCGGATTGATGAATTGCGCCGGCAGGTAACCATGGCTGGCAACCACTTCGACGCCATCGATCCCGGCCTGATGCAGGCGGCGGGCGGCAGCGGCATAACCGGCGACGATCTCGTCGATCATGGCCTGATCGAGGGCGCGGGGCATCACCCGGAAACGTTCATTGGGCACCGACGAGGCGGAGTAGGCCACCGCCAGCAGGCCATCGCTGGACTCCATGATCTCCCGACCCGGATGGAACACTTGGGACAACACCACGGTGCCGTGGGCATGGCAGGTTTGCGCCAGTTTGCGGTAGCCCTCGATGCACGCATCGTCGGTGGCCATCAGCACGTGGGAGGTGTATCGCGCACTGTCGTGCACACCGGCCACTTGCAGCACGATGAGCCCGGCACCGCCTTCGGCACGTGCCCGGTGGTAGGCGATCAATTGCTCGTTGACCAGATTGTCGGTGGGCATCGAGGTGTCGTGACCGCTGGACATGATGCGGTTTTTCAGGCGCTTGCCACGGATTTCCAGGGGTTCGAACAGGTGCGCGAAGGCAGGTGTCGAGGTCGGCATGGTGCGGATACTCCAGGCAGGCTGACCTGTGTAGGAGCGAGCTCGCTCCTACAGAGGCAGCAGGTTTTGTTCGTTGTCATTATTGCGCTATAGAAATTTACCTTCAGTAAAAAATCAACTTGTTTTTTTACTGTGGCGTGGAGTAATTTCATTTCGAGCCCGCTCCCGGGCCGTACCTCACAACAATAAAAAGGGCTGCGCCGGCCTCTGTCCGGGCGGCACCTGCAAGAGGAACCACTGATGAAATCGCACACGCTCAAGCACGGTTTTTATCCCTTGGTGTTGTCTGTGGCCATGGGCCTGGGCAGCGCTCAGGCAGCATCGGACATGGTGGTGGTCGGATACGGCGGAGCCGGACAAAAAGCCCAGGACGTGGCGTTCTTTCAACCCTTCGCCGCCGTGGATCAAAGCAAGGTCATCCAGAGCGAATACAACGGTGAGATGGCCAAGATCAAAGTGATGGTCGACACCGGCAACGTCGACTGGGACGTGGTGCAGATCGAAGGCCCGGACCTGATGCGCGGCTGCGAGGAAGGCATGTACGAGCGCCTGGACTGGACCCGCCTGGGCCACGCCGACCAGTTGATCCCGCAAGCTGCACAGGAATGCGGTTCCGCCGCACTGGTGTGGAGCGTGGCGATTGCCTACGACACCGACAAACTGGCCCAGGCCCCGACCTCGTGGGCAGACTTCTGGGACGTGAAGAAAACCCCCGGCAAGCGCGGGCTGCGTAAACGCGCGGTGTACAACCTGGAATTCGCCTTGCTCGCGGACGGCGTGAAAACCGAAGACGTCTACAAAGTACTCGGCACCCCGCAAGGCGTGGACCGGGCATTCGCCAAACTCACTGAACTCAAGCCGTACATCCAGTGGTGGGAAGCCGGCGCGCAACCGCCCCAGTGGCTGACCGCCGGCGATGTGGTGATGACCTCGACCTACAGCGGACGCATCGCCGACGCCGCGCAGAAAGGCAGCCCCCTCGCTCTGGTCTGGCCCGGCAGCCTGTACGGCATGGACTACTGGGCGATCATCAAAGGCTCCAGGCATGTGGATCAGGCCAAGCGCTTTATCGCCTTCGCCAACCAGCCGGACGCCCAGGTCAACTATGTACAGCAGATTCCCTACGGCCCGACCAACATCCAGGCCGCCGCACGGCTGGACGACAAACTGGCGCAATGGGTGCCCACGGCGCCGCAGAACCTCAAGGGCGCGTTATCGATGAACGTCGGATTCTGGGTCGATCATGGCGAAGAGCTGGAAGAGCGCTTCAACGCCTGGGCGAGCAAATAAACACGCACGGCTGGACGTGTCCAAGCGTCCAGCCTTACTGTCTGCCCCAGCTGATCAGCCTGGAGAACCACAACCATGAACAACATCGCCAGCCACCTGGCCCCTGAACGCAGCGCTACCGAACAGCGCCTGCGTGAGGAACTGGCGGCCTGCTACCGTTTGATTGCGCACTTTCGCATGACCGATCTGATCTTCACCCACATCTCGGTGCGCATTCCGGGGCCGGAACATCACTTTCTGATCAACCCCTACGGGCTGATGTTCGATGAGATCACAGCGTCGAATCTGGTCAAGATCGACCTCGATGGCCACGCCGTGGAGCCGTCGCCGTACCCGGTGAATCCGGCCGGTTTCGTGATCCACAGCGCGATCCACGGCGCCCGTGAAGATGCGCAGTGCGTGTTGCACACCCACACCAAGTCCGGTTGCGCAGTGGCGGCGTTGAAGTGCGGACTGTTGCCGGTGAACCAGATTTCCATGGAGTTCTATGGCCGCGTCGCTTATCACGACTACGAAGGGGTAGCGCTGGACTTGGGTGAGCAACAACGGCTGGTGGCGGACTTGGGCGACAAGTCGGTGCTGATGCTGCGCAACCATGGTTTGCTGACGGTGGGCGAGACGGTGAGCCAGGCGTTCCTGCGCATGTACTACCTGGAAAAGGCCTGTGAGATTCAGTTGGCGGCGCAAGCTGCCGGTGAAGTTGTTCTGCCGCCGCACGAGGTCTGCGCGCACACCGAGCGGCAGTTCAATGATCCGGGGCGGCCGTTGGATGACGGTGAATTGAGCGATCCGGATGCGATGCAACTGGCCTGGGCGGCGTTGTTGCGGATGCTGGATCGGGTGGCGTCGGGGTATCGGGGCTGATCGAAGTTTTCGGTTGTTCAGGCTGGCCTCATCGCTGGCAAACCAGCTCCCACAGTGATTTCGGTTGCCAGCAGATTTCGCGTACACCCCTTAAACCTGTGGGAGCGGGCTTGCCCGCGAAAGCGGTGGGTCAGGCAAAGAAGATGTTGAATGGTATGGCCCCTTCGCGAGCAAGCCCGCTCCCACAGGGTTAGTGGGTGTACGCAAAATCTGTGACCAACACAAAACCCTGTGGGAGCGGGCTTGCTCGCGAAGGGCGCGCCACGGTCTACCAGACTGGCAACTGACTGGAGACAAGGCCCACTCTTGCTGTACAGTCGTTCAGCCCGCCGCCAACCCGCGCAGGCCTAAACGATTGAACCAAGGAGCGTGTCGCCCATGAATCAGGAAGCCCGTTTTTCCCGCATGGAACCGGAGTTGCGTAAAGCCAACCTGATCGAGGCGACACTGGTGTGCCTCAAGCGTCACGGCTTCCAGGGCGCGTCGATCCGCAAGATTTCCGCCGAGGCCGGGGTCTCGGTGGGGCTGATCAGCCATCACTACTCGGGCAAGGATGAACTGGTGGCCGAGGCCTACATGGCGATCACCGGGCGGGTCATGACCCTGCTGCGCGATGCCATGGAGCAAGCCGCGCCGAATGCCCGGGAGCGTTTGTCGGCGTTTTTCCGCGGATCGTTTTCCGCCGAACTGCTCGATCCGCAACTGATCGATGCTTGGCTGGCGTTCTGGGGCGCGGTGAAAACCGCCGAGGCGATCAACAAGGCCCACGATCATTCCTATGGCGAGTATCGCGCCATCCTGCGCAAGGTGCTGGCGGAACTGGCCCGGGAAGAGGGCTGGGAAAATTTCGACGCCGACCTTGCCGCCATCAGCCTCAGCGCCTTGCTCGATGGCTTGTGGCTGGAGTCCGGGCTGAACCCCGGCACCTTCACCCCGGAGCAGGGCATCCAGATTTGCGAGGCCTGGGTCGACGGTTTGCAGGCCGGCGGACGCCAGCGTTTTTGCGTGCAGACGAGCGACTGTTGATCAGTCGTTCAGCAATCGATACTCTCTGGCGCCGATGCAGGAAAACACTCTAATAAGAAACTGGCCTTCGGGCCTGAGCCGGACACCAAGCGATGACTCCTCGGGTATTGATCGTCGATGACGATCCGCTGATTCGCGATCTGCTGCACGCCTACCTGTCCCAGGAAGGCTACGACGTCCATTGCGCCGCCACGGCGGAGCTGGCGGAAACCTACCTGGCCAGCCAGAGCGTCGACCTGGTAATGCTCGACATCCGCCTGCCGGGCAAGGACGGCCTGACCCTGACCCGCGAACTGCGGGTGCGTTCGGAGGTCGGGATCATCCTGATCACCGGGCGCAATGATGAAATCGACCGCATCGTCGGCCTCGAATGCGGCGCCGATGACTACGTGATCAAACCCCTCAATCCAAGGGAGCTGGTGTCCCGGGCGAAAAACCTGATTCGCCGGGTACGTCATGCGCAAACGCCACAGCCTGCCGTCGCGGTGGCCAAACCGGTCAAGCAATTCGCCGACTGGTCGCTGGATACCGACCGCCGTCGCCTGATCGATCAATCCGGCAGCGAAACCCTGCTGACCCACGGCGAATACCAATTGCTCAGTGTGTTCCTGCGCAACAGCGGCCACACCCTCAGCCGCGATCAGTTGATGGACCAGATCCGCAACCGCGAATGGGTGCCCAACGACCGCTCCATCGACGTGCTGGTCGGGCGCCTGCGCCGCAAGTTGCATGACGATCCGGCCGAACCCCAGTTGATCATCACCATTCACGGCGCCGGTTACCTGTTCACCGCCAGCGTGGCGGCCTGAACCCGATGGCGCGATGGCTTTGCCTGCTGGCGATGCTGGTGGCCGGCCATGCCGTCGCGGCGGACAAGGTTCGCTATTGCGATTACCCGGTGTACCCGCCGGTCTCCTGGAGCGACGGCAAGCAGGTGCGCGGCCTGGCGCCGAATGTGGTGAAAAACCTGTTCGGCCAGTTGGGGTACGAGGTCGAGATGGTCGTGCTGGGCAACTGGAAACGCTGCCTGCTGGACGCCGCCGACGGCCGGGTCGATGTGGTGCTGGCCTACAGCACCGCGCAACGGGAGCAAAGCATGCTGTTCTCGACGGTGCCGGTCTTGCGTGAAGAAGTGGCGTTGTTCATCAACCGCCAGCATCCGGTGAAATTCGAACAACTGGACGACCTGGCCGGCTACCGTGGCGGCCTGTTGTTCGGCGAGAGCTACGGTGTGGAGTTCGATCGCATGGTTGCGCGCAACAACAATATCGAATGGGTTTCCGACAGCCGCCAGAACTTCGGCAAGCTGATTCGCGGGCGTATCGATTTCATCACCCAGGAGCGACGCACCGGCCAGTTGTACGTGGAAAACCTGCCCGGAGGCCAGGACATCGTCGCCTTGCCCAGGGCCTTGAATGTGGATTATCTGCGGGTCGCCGTGTCGCGGCGCTCGCCCTTGGCCACTCGCATGCCCGAGATCAATGCGCAGTTGCAACGCATGGTCGATGCTGGCGACATCGAGCGCTGGCTCAACGAAAGCGAAGTGACCTACCGCGACATGATCAACCTGCCGGCGGATGCGCAATGATTCGCGCCCGTCCCGGTGGACTGTTGCGGCGCCTGTTGCTGTTCATTCTGTTGTTCAGCCTGTGCTTCACGGTGCTGGCCAGCAGCGTGCAGCTGTACATCGAGTATCGACGGGAAATGCGCGACATCGATTCGCGCATGGAACTGATCCGCGCCGGCTACCTGGCCAGCCTGGAACGCAGCCTCTGGGACTTGAACCAGGAACAGCTGAATGTGCAGTTGCGCGGGCTGGTGGACTTCTCCGACGTCGCGCGGGTGCACTTGACCAGCGCCGATTTCGACCTGGTACAGGGCAATCCGGACCCTGCCGGACCGCTGCGTATCGTGCGCTTTGCCCTGGACTATCAGCCGCCGTCCGGTCCGTTGCGCCACCTTGGCGAGCTTGAGGTCAGTACCGATCTGGGGGCGGTGTACCAGCGTCTCTACGCCACCGGTTTGACCAGCCTGTTGTGGATGGCGGTGTTCCTCTGCGGTCTGGCCGTGGCGTTGTCGGGCTTGTTTTATCGACTGGTGACCCGGCACCTGAAAGTCATGGCCGAGTTTGCCCGGCGTATTGCCGCCGGTGAATGGCAGGAACCCCTGCACCTGGACAAGCGTCGCGGCAGCGACGAAATCGACACCGTGGCCCATGCACTGGACGACATGCGCCGGGCGATCCTGCGAGATATCGAGCGCCGGGAAACCGATCGCCTGGCCTTGCAGGACAACCGTGACGAGCTGCTGAAAATGGTCGAGCGCCGCACCGCCAGCCTGATGCGCGCCAAGGATGAAGCGGAAGCGGCCAATCTCGCCAAGTCGCGGTTCCTGGCGACCATGAGCCACGAACTGCGCACACCTCTCAACGGCATCCTCGGCATGGCCGAATTGCTGCGCGGCGCGCGCCTGGATGCCCGGGACGGCAAACGCCTGGATGCCTTGCACAAGGCCGGCGAAGGCTTGCTGACGATCCTTAACGAAGTGCTGTATTTCGCCAAGCTGGAGGAGGGTGTCAGCCACCCCGAACCGGTGGATTTCTCGCTGCGCCAGTTGCTCGACGAGGTGCTGACACTGTTGGAACCGCGAGCGCTGAACAACGACACGATCCTCAGTTGCCGTATCGATCAGCGCATTGCCGAGCATCACCACGGTGCCGAGCAGTTCCTGCGTCAGGTACTGAGCAACCTGCTGGCCAACGCGATCAAGTTCACCGAAGGCGGCGAAGTCAGCGTCGAGGTAGCACTTCTCAGCGAAACCGGTGAGCAGACGGGGCAGCGGCTGCGGGTCAGTGTCACGGACGACGGCATCGGCATTGCCCCGGCGATGCAGGCGAAGATTTTCGAGCGTTTCACCCAGGCCAGCGAAGAAGTCGCGCAACGTTTTGGTGGCACCGGGTTGGGGTTGGCGATCTGCAAACACCTGGTGGAGCAGATGGGCGGCTGCATCGGCGTGGACAGTGAAGAGGGGCGCGGCAGTCGCTTCTGGTTCGAACTGTCCTTGCAGCCGGCCAGCGGCGTGGCTGAGGCCCCGCCGGTGCGGGCGGCGGGGCCGGCACTGAACATCCTGGTGGTCGAAGACGTGGCGCTCAATCGCGAAGTGGTCAAGGGCTTGCTGCTACGGGACGGCCACCGGGTGTGGCTCGCCGAAGATGCGCAACAGGCACTGAAACACTGCGCGGCGCAGGTGTTCGATCTGATGCTGCTGGACGTGCACCTGCCGGGCATCAGCGGTGTCGAGTTATGCCGGCAGATTCGCCACAGCGACGGGCCGAACCGCCATACGCGCATCTTCGCCCTGACCGCCAGCGTGCAGCCGGCACTGGTGCGCGGTTATCTGGAGGCCGGCATGGACGGTGTCCTGGCCAAACCCTTGAAGCTGGAGAACCTGCGCCAGGTGCTGGAAGGGCAGGCGCGTGCGGCCGAGTCGCTGCCGAGCGATGAAACAATGGACTGGCCGCTGTTGCAGACCCATCGCAGCCTGCTCGGTGCGCAAAAGGTCCAGGGCCTGCTGGCGGTACTGCGTGACTCGATCCTGCAGCACCGCGACGCACTGAATGAAGCGATGGCCGCCGACGACTGCACAGAGGTCGCGCAATTGGCTCACCGTCTGGCCGGTAGTTGCGACTCGCTGGGTTTTCGGGCCTTGGCCACAGCGTTAAGGACGCTGGAGACCTTGGCGCTGGCAAACGATGAATCGGCGATCCAGCGCATGGGCCCGGTGCTCGATGAGCAATTGCAGCACTCGCTCGATACCCTCAAAGGCCTGTTGCAGAGCTGACGTACAAGTTTGTTACGACTTTGTACAACTTCGATCTTTACGGTCAACGCGAACTTACATGGCTTTCCAATAATCGACGCAACCGCCGCAGCGCGGTCTTCGAAGCTTATTGGAGATAATAATAATGAATTGCCGTAAAGCTGATCCCTCCCTGCGCCGTGACGTCCTGTCGCGCGCTGTTCACCTCAACGATTGCTGAGGTGCCGACATGAACGAAAACACTGATCGCAGCACCCATCAAAAAGGCATCCAGCTGACCCGCGCCCTCAAGAGCCGGCACATCTTCATGCTGTCCCTGGGCGGCGTCATCGGCACCGGGCTGTTCATGGGCTCCGGCGTGACCATCAATCAGGGCGGCCCGGTGGGGGCGATCCTGGCTTACCTGGTTGCGGGCTTCCTGATGTACCTGGTGATGGTCTGCCTGGGCGAATTGTCGGTGCAGATGCCGGTGTCCGGTTCGTTCCAGACCCACGCCACCAAATACATCGGCCCGGCCACCGGGTTCATGATCGGCTGGGTGTACTGGATGAGCTGGGCCACCACCGTGGGCCTGGAGTTCACCGCCGCCGGCATGCTGATGACCCGTTGGTTCCCGACGGTGCCGATCTGGTACTGGTCGGCGCTGTTCGTGGTGGTGCTGTTCGGTATCAATGCCATGGCGACCCGCGCCTTTGGTGAAGCCGAATACTGGTTTTCGGGGATCAAGGTTGCGGCGATTCTCGGTTTCATCGTGGTCGGTGTGCTGGTGATCTTCGGCGTGATGCCCCTGAGCAGCGGCGCACCGGCGCCGATGGCGACCAACCTGATCGGCGATTCGTTGTTCCCCAACGGCCTGTCGGCGGTGTTCGCGGTGATGATGACCGTGGTCTACGCGTTCCAGGGGTGCGAGATCATGGGCGTGGCCGCCGGTGAAACCGACCAGCCGGAAAAGAGCATTCCCCGGGCCGTGCGTAACGTGGTGTTCCGCGTGCTGATTTTCTACGTGCTGGCGATCATCGTGCTGTCGGCCATCGTGCCGTGGCAGCAGGCCGGCCTGATGGAAAGCCCGTTCGTGCAGGTGTTCGACATGGTCGGCATTCCCTACGCCGCCGACCTGATGAACTTCGTGATCCTCACTGCGATCCTGTCGGTGGGCAACTCCGGCCTGTATGCCTCGACGCGCATCCTGTGGGCGATGTCGAAAACCGGCATGGCGCCGAAAAGCCTGTCGCCATTGAGCAAGCGTGGCGTGCCATTGCGCGCCTTGAGCATCACCCTGTGCTTCGCGCTGGTGTCGCTGATGACCAGCTTCGTCGCCGCCGACACCTTGTTCATGGTGCTGATGGCGGTGAGCGGCATGTCCGGCACCGTGACCTGGATTGTCATCGCCCTGGCGCAGTACAAGTTCCGCAAGGCGTATCTGCGTGACGGCGGCAAACTCAGCGACCTGAAATACCGCGCACCGTGGTTCCCGGTATTGCCACTGATGTGCATCACGCTGTGCTGCTCGCTGTTCGTGTTCCTGGCCCTGGATGAAACCCAGCGTCCGTCGCTGTATTGGGGTTTTGGCTTCATTGCGCTGTGCTATGGCGCGTACTTCCTGATCCATCGCAAGCGTCAGGGCGTGCTGGCGCCGAGCTTGCCGACGGCCTGATACCTTGAGCTAAACACTTCCCCCCCCTGTGGGAGCGGGCTTGCTCGCGAAAGCGGAGTGTCAGTCACCATAAATGTTGACTGACAGTGCCTCTTCGCGAGCAAGCCCGCTCCCACAGTTGTTTTGTGATGGGCGGGAAAGCTGCGGCACACCGAGTGTCGCCAGTTGTTCGAAGTTGTAACAACGCCAGTGGCTTACGCTCGCCAATCTATAAATAATTCAATAAAACCAATGCGTTACAGAGTTTTTAGGCTTGTTACAGCTCATTTCCCCGCCGATTGCCGCCTTACTGAACACTCGTTTAGTATGGCCTCAAGTCGTATCACCTCAGACCAATCACAATAATTCGAGGATTCCCATGACCACTCAATCGTCGCTGCTCAGCCAGGTCGAAGCAGGCGTTGCCTGGATCACCCTCAATCGCACTGCCCAGCGCAATGCGCTGGACATTCCGACGCTGAAAAACCTGCACGCCTTGCTCGACGGTTTCAACGCCGATCCAGCGGTGCGTGTGGTGGTATTGACGGGCAGTGGCCGCAGCTTCTGCGCGGGCGCCGACCTCGATGAATGGGCCGAAGCCGAAGCCCGTGGCGCCCTGGAAACCTACGGCTGGACCGAAACCGCCCACGCCTTGATGACTCGCCTGCACAGCCTGGAAAAACCCACCATCGCCGCCATCAACGGCACAGCTGTCGGCGCCGGGATGGACCTGACCCTGTGCTGCGACCTGCGCATTGCCGGCCAGTCGGCACGCTTCAAGGCCGGCTACACCAGCATGGCGTACTCACCGGACGCCGGCGCCAGTTGGCACCTGCCGCGTTTGATCGGCAGCGAACAGGCCAAGCGCCTGCTGTTCCTCGATGAACTGTGGGGTGCTGACCGTGCCCTCGACGCCGGTCTGGTCGGCGATGTCTGTGCCGACGATCAACTGCTGACGGTCACCAGCGAACTGGCCGCACGCCTGGCCGTCGGCCCGACCTTCGCCTTCGCCCAGACCAAAAAACTCATGCGTGAAGGCGCCGATCGCAGCCTGGCGGAACAACTGCAAGCCGAACTCGCCGCGGGCCTGCTCTGCGGTCGCAGTGAAGACGGCACCGAAGCCCTGCGCGCCGTCATGGAAAAACGCCCGGCACGCTTCATTGGTCGTTGATTCTCCACACTTCTTAAAGCACACGAACAACAGGTAGCAGCATGAATTTCCAACTGACCCAAGAACAAGAAATGTTGGTGGACTCGGTACGCAGCTTCGTCGAGAAGGAGTTGCTGCCCTATGAAGAGCAAGTCGACCGTGCCGACGAGGTGTCCCCGGAACTGGCGGCGCAGATTCGCGGCAAGGCGATCGCCGCCGGGTTCTACGCCTTCAACATGCCCGAAGAAGTGGGCGGTGGTGGCCTGGACTACCTGTCCCAGGCGCTGATCGAACGCGAACTGTCCAAGGTGTCCTGGGCGCTGCATGTGTTTGTCGCGCGGCCGTCGAAAATCCTCATGGCCTGCACCGGCGATCAGATCAACGACTACCTGTTGCCGTGCATCCAGGGCGAAAAGATCGACTGTTTCGCCCTGACCGAACCGGGTGCCGGTTCCGACGCCAATGCGATCAAGACCCGCGCCGTGCGTGAAGGCGACGACTTCATTCTCAACGGCAGCAAGCATTTCATCAGTCACGCCGGCCATGCAGATTTCGCCATTGTCTTCGCCGTGACCGACACCTACGAACACAACGGCAAAAAGCGTAACGCCGTGACCTCGTTCCTGGTCGACCGCAACACCCCGGGCATGACCATCCGCCGTGGGCCCAAGTGCGTGAGCAACCGTGGCTATCACACCTTCGAAATGTTCTTCGACGACTGCCGCGTACCGGCCAGCAAAGTGCTGGGCGAAGTCGGCAAGGGTTGGGACGTGGCCAATGCCTGGCTGACCGCCGGGCGCGTGATGGTGGCGGCCAACTGCGTCGGTCAGGCCCAGCGCGCACTGGACGTGTCGCTGCAATGGGCGGCGGACCGCAAGCAATTCGGTCAGCCGATCGGCACTTACCAGGGCGTGTCGTTCAAATTGGCCGATATGGCCACACAGATTCGTGCAGCCGAACTGCTGACCCTGCACACCGCCTGGAAAATGGACCAGGGCACCATGACCGATGGCGAGGCCGGCATGGCCAAGCTGTTCGCCAGTGAAGTGCTCGGCCGTACCGCCGATGAAGCGGTGCAGATCTTCGGCGGCATGGGCCTGATGGACGAGGGGCCGGTGGAGCGCATCTGGCGCAACGCGCGCATCGAACGGATCTGGGAAGGCACTTCGGAAATCCAGCGCCACATCATTTCCCGCGAGCTGCTGCGGCCGCTGCTGCGCTGATCGGCCCGGAGAATCCCCATGTCCCAAACCATTCGTGACAACCTCAAACGCATGCTCGCGCCGCAACACGTGGCGTTCGTCGGCGGCCGCAGCATGGCCCGCGCCCTCAAGCGCTGTGCCGAAGGCGGCTACCCAGGGCAAATGTGGCTGGTCAATCCACAGCACGACAACCTTGAAGGTGTACCGTGCGTGCGCAGCGTTGCCGACCTGCCTTGCGGCCCGGACGCCGTGTTCATCGCCACCAACCGCGAACTGACCCTGACCTGCGTGGCCGAACTGGCCGCCATCGGTGCCGGCGGGGCGATCTGCTACGCCTCCGGCTTCGCCGAGACCGGCGTCGAAGGCCAGGCCCTGCAACAGCAACTGCTCAAGGCTGCGGGCGAAATGGCCTTGCTTGGCCCCAACTGCTACGGCCTGCTCGATTACCTGCACAGCTGCGCGCTGTGGCCGGTGGCCCATGGCGGCAAAGCGGTGGAGAAGGGCGTGGCGGTGCTGACCCAGAGCGGCAACTTCGCCTACAACCTGTCCATGAGCGACCGCTCGCTGCCGGTGGCCTACATGGCCTCGGTGGGCAATCAGGCGCAACTGGGCGTGGCCGAATTGATGGACGTGTTGCTCGACGAACCTCGGGTCACCGCCATCGGCCTGCACCTGGAAGGCCTTAAAAACGTGCCGGGTTTTGCCCGCGCCGCACACAAGGCGCTTGAGAAGGGCATCCCGATCATTGCCCTGAAAACCGGCGTGTCGCAGATCGGCGCCGAACTGGCCCTGAGTCACACCAGTTCGCTGTCCGGTTCCGATGCACTGTATGACGCGCTGTTTGATCGTCTCGGGGTGATCCGCGTCAGCGGCCCGGTGAGTTTTGTCGAAACCCTCAAGGCCGCGGCCTGCGGCAACCTGCCGGCGGGCAACAGCCTGATCGCGCTGGCCTGTTCCGGTGGCGACGCCGGGCTGATTGCCGATTACGCCGAACGCAGCGACCTGAGCCTGCCGAAACTCGATCAAGGGCAGGTCGGCGAACTCGCGCAAGTGCTGCCGACCTACGCCAACCTGGTCAACCCACTGGATTTCACCACGGCGATCTGGGGCGACGGCGAAGCCTTGAACCGCATGCTCGACAGTGCACTGCGCACCGAAGCCGACGGGGCGATGCTGGTGCTCGACTACCCGTCGGAGTTCACCGGCGAGCGCAAGGAATGCGACCTGCTGCTGGAGTTGTACTGCGCGGCACTGCAACGTCACGGCAAGACCGGTTTTGTCACCTCGGCCTTCCCCGAACTGTTGCCGGCCCATGCTCGCGAGCGTTTGCACGCCCAAGGCGTTGCGGCGTTGCAAGGTGTTGAAGACGGCTTGGCCGCGTGGGGTCGCATCGCCGGTTATCAGCGCAATCGCCAGGCGTTACTGGCGTTGGGCGAATCGGCGTTGGTGCCGTTGTGCCCGCATGCGCTGGAAGGCGAGGGGCGTTTGCTCAATGAGTGGGATTCCAAACAGGCGTTGAAAGCCTTTGGCCTGCCAACGCCGAACGGTGTGTTGAGCACCCCGGACAAGGCCCTGAAGGACGCCGAAACCTTGGGCTATCCGCTGGTACTCAAAGCGGTCAGCGCGCAACTGCCACACAAGACCGAGGCCGGTGCCGTGGCGCTGAACCTCAAGGACGGCGCGGCGTTGAGCGCTGCGCTGGAGAAGATGCGCACCAGCATTGCCGCCTACGCCCCGGGCGTACCCTTCGACAAGCTGTTGCTGGAACCGATGGCCAAGCCGCCACTGGCCGAACTGATCGTCGGCATCAAACGCGAAAACGATTTTTGCCTGGCCTTGGTGATTGGCGCGGGCGGCATTCTGGTGGAGTTGCTCAAGGACAGTCGCAGCCTGTTGCTGCCGACCACCGACGGCGCGATCCGCAATGCCTTGCTCAGCCTGCGCAGCGCGCCGTTGCTGCAAGGATTCCGAGGTCGCGAGGCAGCGGACCTGGACGCCTTGGTGACCGCGATCCGCGCGGTGGCCGACTACGCGTGCGAGAACGCCGCGCATCTGCTGGAACTCGATGTGAACCCATTGTTGGTCGGTGCCCATGGCACGACTGCGGTCGATGCGTTGATTCGCCTCGGCCAGGAGTGAGGACATGAAAATGCAAAGCAAGACATTGACCGGTGGCCAGGCCCTGGTGCGTCTGTTGGCCAACTACGGCGTCGATACCGTGTTCGGTATCCCCGGTGTACACACCCTGGAACTGTATCGCGGCTTGCCCGGCAGCGGCATTCGCCACGTGCTGACACGCCATGAACAAGGCGCCAGCTTCATGGCCGACGGTTATGCCCGGGTCAGCGGTAAACCCGGCGTGTGCTTCGTCATTACCGGCCCCGGCGTGACCAACGCCGCCACCGGCATCGGCCAGGCTTACGCCGATTCGATTCCGATGCTGGTGATTTCCAGCGTCAACCACAGCGCCAGCCTCGGCAAGGGCTGGGGCAGCCTGCACGAGTGCCAGGACCAACGGGCGATGACTGCGCCGATTACCGCGTTCTCAGCGGTGGCGCTGACCGCCGAAGACCTGCCGGAACTGATCGCCCGTGCCTATGCGGTGTTCGACAGCGAGCGTCCGCGCCCGGTGCACATTTCGGTGCCGCTGGACGTGCTGTCGGCGCCGATTGCCCGTGACTGGAGTAATGAAGTTGTGCGTCGCCCAGGTCGCGGCCCGGCATCTGCCACCTCCATCGATCAAGCCGTGGCCAAACTCAAGGCTGCCAAGCGCCCGATGATCATCGCCGGTGGCGGTGCGCTGAACGCCGTTTCGCAACTACAAGACATCAGCACCCGGCTCGCTGCGCCGCTGTTCACCAGCGTCGCCGGCAAGGGCCTGCTGCCGCCGGACGCGCCGCTCAACGCCGGTTCATCCCTATGCGTGGAACCGGGCTGGAAACTGATCGCCGAGGCCGACGTGGTGCTGGCGGTCGGCACCGAAATGGCTGACACCGACTTCTGGCGCGAACGCCTGCCGCTCAATGGCGAACTGCTGCGGGTCGACATCGAGCCGCGCAAATTCAACGACTTCTACCCGTGCGCGGTAGCGTTGCATGGCGATGCACAACAAACCCTCAGTGGTGTGCTTGAGCGCCTGCCATCCGACGTACGCGATGCCAGCGCTGCGATTGCCTCGGTCGCCGCACTGCGTGAAGCGCTCAAGGCCGGCCACGGCCCGTTGCAGTCGATCCATCAATCGATCCTCGACCGCATCGCCGCCGAGCTGCCGAACAACGCCTTCATCAGCACCGACATGACCCAGCTTGCGTATACGGGTAACTACGCCTTCGACAGCCTGGCCATCCGCAGCTGGTTGCACCCGACCGGCTACGGCACCTTGGGTTATGGCCTGCCGGCGGGGATCGGCGCCAAGTTCGGCGCACCGCAGCGGCCGGGCCTGGTGCTGGTGGGCGACGGCGGTTTCCTCTACACAGCCCAGGAACTGGCCACCGCCGTGGAAGAACTGGACAGCCCGCTGGTGGTGCTGCTGTGGAACAACGACGCGTTGGGGCAGATCCGCGACGACATGCTCGGCCTGGATATCGAGCCCATCGGCGTGCTGCCGCGCAACCCGGATTTCGCTGCCCTGGCGCGTGCCTTCGGCTGCACCGTGACTGAGCCGCAAAGCCTCGCCGAGTTGCAGACCGACTTGCGCCAAGGCTTCAAGCGCGACGGTGTGACCCTGATCGAACTCAAGCATGCCTGTGCGCATTGATCTGTATTTCAAGGGGATGAAGACATGCGCTTTTCCGATCTGACTCAACGAATCGCCGGTGACGGCGCCGCCGCGTGGGATATCCACTACCGCGCCCTGGCAAAGCGCGAGCAGGGTGAAGACATTCTGCTGTTGTCCGTGGGCGACCCGGATTTCGACACCCCACAGCCTATCGTGCAGGGCGCCATCGACAGCTTGCTGAGCGGCAATACGCACTACGCCGAGGTGCGCGGCAAGCGTGCCCTGCGCGAAGCCATTGCCAGGCGTCACCATCAACGCAGCGGCCAGTTCGTTTCGGCGGATCAGGTCACCGTGCTGGCCGGGGCGCAATGTGCGCTGTTCAGTGTGGCCCAATGCGTGCTCAATCCGGGAGACGAGGTGATCGTCGCCGAACCGATGTACGTCACTTACGAAGCGGTGTTCGGGGCCTGCGGCGCCGTGGTGGTGCCGGTGCCGGTGCGCTCGGAAAACGGTTTCCGCGTGCTGCCCGAAGATGTCGCCGCGCGCATCACTGCGCGCACCCGGGCGCTGGCACTGAACAGCCCGCACAACCCGTCCGGCGCGAGTCTGCCGCGCAGCACCTGGGCTGCCTTGGCTGAACTGTGCATCGCCCACGACCTGTGGCTGATTTCCGACGAGGTCTACAGCGAATTGCTGTTCGAAGGCGAACACGTCAGCCCGGCGAGCCTGCCGGGCATGGCCGAGCGCACCGCGACCCTCAACAGCCTGTCGAAATCCCACGCCATGACCGGCTGGCGTGTCGGCTGGGTGGTGGCGCCGCCATCCCTGGCTGCGCACCTGGAAAACCTCGCGCTGTGCATGCTCTACGGCTCGCCGGACTTCATTCAGGACGCCGCCGTGGTGGCCCTGGAAAGCAACCTGCCGGAACTCGAAGCGATGCGCGAAGCCTATCGCCAGCGTCGCGATCTGGTGTGTGACAGCTTGGCCGATTGCCCCGGCGTGCGGGCGTTGAAACCCGATGGCGGCATGTTCGTGATGCTCGATATCCGCCAGACCGGGCTCAGTGCCCAGGCGTTTGCCGACCGTCTGCTCGATCGCCACGGTGTGTCGGTATTGGCGGGCGAGGCCTTTGGTCCGAGCGCGGCGGGGCATATTCGCCTCGGTCTGGTGGTCGGTGCCGAACCGTTGCGCGATGCCTGCCAGCGCATTGCCCGTTGTGCCCAGGAATTGATGGAGACCCAGGATCATGCTTAATCACAAGACACTGTTTATCGATGGTCGCTGGCAAACCCCGTCGGGGCAGGGCATCGCCGAGGTGATCAACCCGGCCACCGAGGAAGTCTGCGGCAGCGTTCCGCTGGGTGATGAACTCGATGTCGAAAACGCCGTGGCGGCTGCACGACGGGCCTTCGCTTCATGGTCGCGCACGCCGTCCAGCGTGCGTGCCGGTTATATCCGTGCGCTGGCGGATCGACTGCGCAATCGTGCCGATGAGATGGCCTCTGTCATCACCACTGAATTGGGCATGCCGGTGCAGTGGTGCCGCTCGGTGCAGGTCGACGGGCCGATCGCTGGCCTTGAGCAGTACGTCGAACTGGCTCATCTCATGGACGAGGTGCGCGAAGTCGGTAATTCGCTGGTGATCCGCGAGGCCGTGGGCGTCTGCGCGTTCATCAACCCGTGGAATTACCCGCTGCACCAGTTGATCGGCAAACTCGCCCCGGCCCTGGCCGCCGGTTGCACCGTGGTGGTCAAGCCGAGCCAGGAAACCCCGCTGCACGCGTTCCTGCTGGCGCAGATGATCGAGGACATCGGCCTGCCGGCCGGGGTGTTCAACCTGGTCAGCGGGCCGGGCTCGAAAGTCGGCGAAGCGCTGGCCAAACACCCGGACGTGGACATGGTGTCGTTTACCGGCTCCACCGGCGCCGGCGTTCGCGTCGCGCAAGCGGCGGCGCCTTCGGTGAAACGGGTGTGCCTGGAACTGGGCGGCAAGTCGCCGCTGCTGATTGCCGAGGATGCGGACCTCGACGCGGCCGTGCGCTACGGCGTGCAGGACGTGATGATCAACTCCGGCCAGACCTGCACTGCGCTGACCCGCATGCTGCTGCCGGCCAGCCGTTATGCCGAAGCCGTGGAAATCGCCCTGCAGGAGACCCTGAGCCTGCGCATGGGCGATCCCCTGGACCCGCAAAGCTTCCTGGGACCTATGTGTTCAACGGGGCAAAAACGCACCGTGCTCGATTACATCAAGGTCGGCCAACAGGAAGGCGCACGGCTGCTGTGCGGCGGTGACGCGCCGTCGGCATTCGAGCGCGGCTTCTATGTCAGCCCGACGCTGTTCGCCGATGTCGACAACCGCATGCGCATCGCCCAGGAAGAGATCTTCGGCCCGGTGCTGTGCCTGATTCCCTACACCGACGAGGCGCAAGCGGTGCAGATCGCCAATGACTCGCCGTTCGGCCTGTCCAGTGGCGTCTGGGCCGGTAGTGCCGAGCGTGCCTTGCACCTGGGCCGGCAGATGCGCGCCGGCCAGTGCTTCCTCAATGGCGCGGCGTTCAATTACCAGGCGCCGTTCGGTGGCTACAAACAATCGGGCAATGGCCGGGAGTGGGGTGAGGAGGGGCTCAACGAGTTCGTCGAAGTGAAGGCGATCCAGGTGTGACGGTTGGCGATTCAAACGTTGTATGCACCGGGCCCTGGCCCGGTGTCTTGCGTGGTTTTGAACCGGTAATTCATTAGCTTTTTGATCAGGGGCAATGCAATGAGCGATAACAAAAACAAGATTACTCAAGCGAACCATGAATTCAGCTTCCCGCGCAGGGACTTCTTGAAGTACAGCGCGGCAGCCGCGGCGGTGGCCGGGGCGTTCTCCATGGGGCTGCCGTTTGGCGCCTTTGCCGGGGAGGCCACACCAAAACCGGGTGGCGTGTTGCGTCTGGGCCTGGCGGGTGGCAGCACCACGGACTCGAAAGATCCGGGTTCCTGGTCCGACACCTTCACCTTCGTCGGCTTCTCGGCGGTCTATAACACCCTGACCGAAATTGCCGTCGACGGCACCGCCATCCCCGAACTGGCCGAAAGCTGGACCTCGACCCCGGACGCGCGTGTCTGGACTTTCAAGATTCGCCAAGGCGTTACCTTCCACAACGGCAAGACCCTGACCGCCGAGGACGTGGTGGCGTCGATCCAGCATCATCTCGGCGAGAAATCCACCTCGGCCGCCAAGACCGTGCTGGGCGACGTGGCCAAAGTCAGTGCCATCGGCAGCGACAGCGTGGTATTCGAACTGCACTCGGGCAACGCCGACTTCTCCTATGTGGTTGCCGATTACCACCTGGCGATCATGCCGAGCAAGGACGGCACGGCGGACTGGCAGGCTGGCGCCGGTACCGGTGGCTATCGCCTCAAGGACTTCGAACCGGGCGTGCGCATGACCCTGGAACGCAGCCCCGATTACTGGAAACCGGGCCGCGCGCACTTCGCCAGCGCCGAGTTGATTGCGATCTCCGACGGCGCGGCACGGGTCAATGCGCTGGTCACCGGGCAGGTGGATGTGATCAATAAGGTCGATCTGAAAACCGTCGCGCTGCTCAAGCGCAACCCGAACCTGGTCATCGAAGAAACCAAAGGCGCCCAGCACTACACCTTCCCGATGCTCACCGACAGCCAGGTATTCCTGAACAACGACGTGCGCCTGGCCATGAAACACGCGATCAACCGCGAAACCCTGCTGGCCTCGGTGCTGCACGGCTATGGCCTGGTGGGCAACGACCACCCGATCCAGCCCGGCAGTCGCTTCATCAACACTGCGCTGGAACAACGCACCTACGATCCGGACAAATCGCGCTTCTACCTGAAGAAGGCCGGTCTGGATTCGCTCAAGGTGCGCCTGCAAGCCTCCGATGCGGCCTACACCGGCGCCGTAGACGCCTCGGTGCTGTTCAAGGAACAGGCGCGTGCCGCCGGGATCGACATCGACGTGGTGCGCGAGCCGGCCGATGGCTTCTTCTCCAACGTGTGGATGAAGCAACCCTTCACCACCTCGTTCTGGTACAGCAGCCTGACCGCCGACCGCATGTTCAGCATCGGCTACGCCAAGGGTGCGGCCTGGAACGAAACCCACTGGGACAACCCGCGCTTCAATCAACTGCTCAACGCCGCCCGCGGCGAAATGAACGACCCGCTGCGCCGCGAGATGTACAACGAAATGCAGGCGCTGTGCCGGGACGAGGGCGGGGCGATCGTGCCGCTGTTCGCCAGCTCCGTGGCGGCGCGTTCCAACCGCGTCGTCCACGGCGGACAGACCGCGCCGTACGGCGAGCTGGACGGCCTGCGGGTGATCGAGCGCTGGTGGCAGGCGTAAAGCTGTCATTGCTTTTGTAGCAGCTGGCGAAGCCTGCGTTCGGCGGCGAAGCCGTCGCCATTTCAAAGCACGCGGTGTTTCAGATTAATCGGGCAAGCAGGAATTACGACTGCTTCGCAGCCGGACGCAGGCTTCGCCAGCTGCTACAGGTTGCGCAGCACCGTAAGTCCTGCGAACTCACGCGAGGAACTGTGCGGTGAATAGTATTTTCAAGCTGCTGTTGCAGCGTCTGGCATTGGGGCTGTTATCGCTGTTTGCGGTGTCAGTGATCATTTTCCTGGCGGTCGGCATGCTCCCGGGCGACATCGCCCAGGCCATGCTCGGCCAGTCGGCCACCCCGGAAACCGTGGTGGCCTACCGGGCGCAATTGGGGCTGGATTTGCCGCCGCTCACCCGTTTCGGCCACTGGATCTGGCAGCTGTTACACGGTGACCTTGGCGTATCGCTGGCCAACCAGCGGCCCATCGCCGAACTGGTCGGCTCGCGCCTGGGAAACACCTTCAGCCTCGCCTTGCTGGCGGCCCTGGTGTCGGTGCCGCTGGCATTGTGTTTGGGAATGCTCGCCGCGCTGTACCGCAACAGCTGGTTCGACCGCTTGCTCAACACCTCGGCCCTGAGCGCGGTGTCGTTCCCCGAGTTCTTCGTTGCCTACATCCTGATCCTGGTGTTCGCGGTGAAGCTCAACTGGTTCCCGAGCATTTCCAACCTGGCGCCGGACGCTTCGTTGGGCACGGTACTGGAGCGCTCGGTGTTGCCGGTGGCGACCCTGAGCCTGGTGGTGATCGCGCAGATGATGCGCATGACCCGCGCCTCGTTGATCAACCTGCTGGCCAGTCCGTACATCGAAATGGCCAGGCTCAAGGGCATCAGCCAGTCGCGGATCATCTTCCGCCACGCCTTGCCCAATGCCCTGGCGCCCATTGTCAACGTGGTGGCGTTGAACCTGGCGTACCTGGTGGTTGGCGTGGTGGTGGTCGAAGTGGTGTTTGTCTATCCGGGGCTCGGCCAGTTGCTGGTGGACTCGGTGGCCAAGCGCGACATCCCGGTGGTGCAGGCCTGCAGCCTGATCTTCGCCGCGACCTACATCCTGCTCAACACCAGCGCCGATGTGCTGTCGATTGCCAGCAACCCACGCCTGATGCATCCGAAGGGGTAGACCATGAGCCTGTTAAAACACGTGTGGCGGGCGCCCCTGAGCGCCCAGTTCGGTTTGTTGATGATCCTGCTTTACGTGCTGGTGGCGGTGTTCGCACCGGTACTGGCACCGTTTGGCGAAACCCAGGTGGTGGGCGAGGGCTTTGCGCCGTGGGGCGGGCAGTTCCTGTTGGGCACCGATAACCTGGGGCGCGACATGTTCAGCCGCCTGGTCTATGGCGCGCGCAACACCCTGGGCATTGCCTTCCTCACGACGGTGTTGGCGTTTTTGCTCGGTGGGTCCTGCGGCTTGATTGCGGCGATCAAGGGCGGCTGGGTCGATCAGGGTTTGTCGCGGGTGGTGGACATCCTCATGGCCATTCCGCAACTGATCTTCGCCTTGTTGATCCTCAGCGTGGTCGGCACCACGGCAACGTCGCTGGTGTTGGTGATTGCGCTGCTGGATGCGACCCGGGTGTTTCGCCTGTCGCGCGCGGTGGCGATGAACGTGGTGGTGCAGGACTTCGTCGAAGCCGCGCGCCTGCGTGGTGAAGGCCTGTGCTGGCTGGTGACCCGCGAAGTGTTGCCCAACGCCGCCGCGCCGCTGATTGCCGAGTTCGGCCTGCGTTTCTGCTTCGTGTTCCTGTTCATCAGTGCCTTGTCGTTCCTCGGCCTGGGCATTCAACCGCCCACCGCCGACTGGGGCAGCATGGTGCGCGACAACGCCGTGCTGATCACCTTCGGCGACATCAGTCCGTTGCTGCCTGCCCTGGCCGTGGCGTTGATCACGGTCAGCGTCAATTTCGTCGTCGACTGGATGCTGCACAAATCCAGCGGTCTCAAGGAATGCTGAACATGACGACCACAAAACCTTTGCTGGAAATCCGCGACCTGCACATCGAAGGCCATTACGAAGACGCCTGGCATCCGCTGATCAAGGGCATCGACCTGACCCTGCAACGGGGCGAAGTGCTGGGGCTGATCGGCGAGTCCGGCGCGGGCAAGTCGACCCTCGGCCTGTCGGCCATGGGCTACACCCGCGACGGTTGCCGGATCACCGGCGGCTCGGTGCACTTCGACGGCATCGACCTGCTCAACGCCAAGCCTGAAGCCCTGCGTAAACTGCGGGGGCTGCGTATTGCCTATGTGGCACAGAGTGCGGCGGCTTCGTTCAACCCGGCCCATCGACTGATCGACCAGCACGTCGAAACCGCTGTGAAAAACGGCGGCATGAGCCGCGAACAGGCCATGCGTGATGCAGTGGAACTGTATCGGGTGCTGCGCCTGCCCAACCCCGAAACCATCGGCCAGCGCTATCCGCATCAGGTCTCCGGCGGCCAGTTGCAGCGGGTCATGACCGCGATGGCCATGGCTTGTCACCCGGACCTGATCATCTTCGACGAACCGACCACGGCGCTGGACGTCACTACCCAGATCGAAGTCCTCGCCGCCATTCGCGACGCCGTGGCGACCTATGGCAGCGCGGCGATCTACATCAGCCACGACCTGGCGGTGGTCGCGCAGATGGCCGACCGCATCATGGTGCTGCGCCACGGCAAACTGGTGGAAGAGGCCGAGACCCGCAAGATGCTCGGCGACCCGCAAGAGGACTACACCAAGTCGCTTTGGGCGGTGCGCAGTTTCCGCACCGAGCCCAAGGCTTGTCCGCAACAGGAACAACCGCTGCTGGAGCTGCGCAACAGCTGCGCCAGTTATGGCCGGCAACCGGTGCTGCACGACGTATCGTTGAAGCTGTATCGCGGCCAGACCCTGGCGGTGATCGGCGAATCCGGTAGCGGCAAGAGCTCCACGGCACGGCTGATCACCGGCTTGCTGCCGCCGACTTACGGCCAGGTGCTGTACGACGGCGAACCCTTGCCCGCGGACTTTCGCCAACGCAGCAAGGAACAACTGCGGCGCATCCAGATGATCTACCAGATCCCCGATACGGCGCTGAACCCGCGTCAGCGCATTGTCGACATCATCGGTCGGCCATTGACGTTTTATCTGGGCCTCAAGGGCAAGGCCATGCGTGCCCGGGTCGCCGAACTGCTGGAGATGATCGAACTCGACCCGGCGACCTTCATGGAGCGCCAGCCCCGGGAGCTGTCGGGCGGGCAGAAACAACGCATCTGCATCGCCAGGGCCCTGGCGGCGGATCCGCAACTGATCATCTGCGATGAAGTGACCTCGGCCCTGGACCAACTGGTCGCCGAAGGCGTACTGAAATTGCTCAACCGCATCCAGCAACAACTGGGTGTCGCCTATCTGTTCATCACTCACGATGTTGCTACTGTGCGGGCGATCGCCGATGAGGTATTGGTGATGCAACGGGGCAGGGTGGTGGACCACGGCTCGCGCAGCCAGATCTTCACCCCGCCGCACCAGGACTACACCGGGCTGCTGTTTTCTTCCGAACCGCAAATGGACCCCGACTGGCTCGACCGCTTGCTGGCCACACGCGCTTGCACACCTTCAACCGATTCGCTGGAACAAGTCTAAGGAACCACCATGAAAGTACTGATCGTCCACGCTCACCCGGAGCCGCAATCCTTCACCGCCGCCCTGCGTGACCAGGCCGTCGCCACCCTCGAAGCCCAGGGCCACGAAGTGCAGGTCAGTGACCTGTACAAAATGAACTGGAACCCGGTGGCCAGCGACGCCGACTTCTCGAATCGGGAAAACCCCGAGTACCTGGTCTATGCCCTGGAACAACGCCTGGGCGTGAAGAGCCAGTCGCTGGCGCCGGACATTCAGGCCGAACTGGACAAGCTGTTGTGGGCCGACCTGCTGATTCTCAACTTCCCGATCTTCTGGTTCTCCACCCCGGCCATGCTCAAGGGCTGGATTGATCGGGTGCTGGTGTCGGGCATCTGCTACGGCGGCAAGCGCTTCTACGATCAGGGTGGATTGGCCGGCAAGAAGGCACTGGTGACGGTGACCCTGGGCGGTCGGGAACACATGTTCGGTGAGGGCGCGATTCACGGCCCGCTGGAGGACATGCTGCGCCCGATCCTGCGCGGAACCCTGGCTTATGTTGGTTTTGATGTACTGGAACCGTTCGTGGCCTGGCATGTGCCGTACATCAGCGAAGAGGCGCGCCAGCAGTTCCTGGTTGACTACGACCAGCGCTTGCAGCACCTGAGTGACGACCAACCACTGGTGTTTCCGAAGCTTTCGCAGTTCGATGACAAGCTCTATCCGCTGACCACCAATGCCTGACTAACACTGCAAAACCTGTGGGAGCGGGCTTGCCCGCGAAGAGGGCATCAGCCTCAACATCTATGTTGACCGAGCCACCGCCATCGCGAGCAAGCTCGCTCCCACAATGATCGGCGCTGCCGCAGATGCCTGTGTACCAGCACAGACTCTGTGCGGGCTTGCCCGCGAAGAGGGCATCAGCTTCAACATCTATGTTGACTGATACACCGCCTTCGCGAGCAAGCCCGCTCCCACAAAGACCTGCATTGTTCTGAATACGCAAACACTGAAGTCGCCGAGAATGGAATTGTTGGTGCAGTGGCGGGCTTGTAGCCTCCATTACGCCGAACACCACGATCTGCCAACGACCGGGTGGAGCTCAAGCCAGGGCTCATCAAGACGTCATACCTTGCTTTCGGCCTCATGCCCCTTCGGGGGATTGGCGCCTAATAAAAATAAGGAAGGCAGGTATGAGTATTCGTGCATGGGTTTGCGCAGCAACCCTGTTCGCGCCCGTTCTGGGTGCCGACGTTTTGTTTCCCTCTATGGCTCTGGCAGCAGACGATCCCATGGGTTCGCTGGTGCGCAATGTCTTCGGCGACAGCCTTGAGCGCGAACACGGGATCAAGATCTACGGCTGGGCTCAGGCCGGTGTGATCTATAACAACAACGGCACGGATGACGTCAGCAAACAGAGCTTCTTCAATACCGACGAAGGTGTGAACCTCAACCAGTTCGCCCTGGCCGTGGAAAAGAAACCCAAGAGCAATGTGATCGGCCGCGTCGGACCGTTTCCCGGCGCGATGCCGCAAGAAGCTGATTGGGGTTTCAACGTCACGGCGCTGTACGGCAAGGATGCGCGCTTCTTCAAGACCTACGGCTGGGACGAAGACCTGAGCGTCAACCGCGACAACAAGCCTGAAGATCCGGCGTTCACCGTCGCCCAGGCTTACGTCAACTTCTACTTCCCCGTGCTCGGCGGCTCTGAGCTGATGATCGGGATTTTCCACACGCCGCTGGAAAACGAAATCGGTTTCGCCTTGCCATCTCCGGCCCCGACTGACTTCTACTCCCACACCTATTCATTCATGCACGGCCCGGCCAAACATGCCGGTGCACTGTACTCGTTCAAACTGCCTTCGGAACCGGGCGAAAGCATGCTCGGCTTCGAACTGGGGGTGGTTCAGGGCTGGAACAACCTGCAGGATCCCAATCACTCGCCGGACGTGATCGCCAACGTGCGCTGGCGCTCGGCGGACTTCGGCACCTGGATCGACTGGGAAAACATCTACGGTAATGGCGCTGGCGATAGTTTCGCCGAATGCAGTTGTGGCTCGCCGCTGCCGGCGGGCACCAAGGATGACGACTACAAGCGCCTGGCGTCTTACCTGACCCTGTCGCAAGTCATCGACCCGAACAACCGCGTGGCGCTGGAGTTGAACTACGGCAAGCAGGAGCAGGGCGCCTTCGCCGGGTTCGCCAATAAAAACGACGCGACCTGGTATGGCACGGACGTGAACTGGTACCACAAGCTCAGCGAAAACCTGATGTGGAACAGTCGCGCCGAGTGGTTCTACACCGACGCCCCGGTCCACGTGATGATGGCCAACATCGACCCGAACACCGGGATTCCCGACCCGACCTGGGGCAGTTTCTACGGCGTCACCACCAACCTGGCCTGGACGCCGACACCCAACGTGCGCCTGCGCCCGGAACTGCGCTACGACATCCATTCAGGCCCCGGCCGCGATGCCTATGCCGACGGCGAAAAGGATTCGCAAGTGGTCGCGTCGTTCGACGTCAGTTTCTTCTTCTAAACGGATTTCCCTGCTTGCCCCCTGACCCTGCGTGATGGCCCGGCCACACGTGGCGACCCTGTTCGTCCAGGCTTTTGGAGTACTTACATGACAGACAACAACGATAAAAACCTGTTAGGCCGCGACTTCTCCCGCCGTGACTTCCTGCGCAGTACCGGTATTGCCGCCGGTGGCGTGGCACTGGCAAGCATGCCGTTCACCTTTGCCATCGGCGGTGAGCGGGTGATCAAGCTGGGCTATGTCAGCCCGCAGACCGGACCGTTGGCGCCGTTTGCGGCGGCCGACAACTACATCATCGAGTCGCTCAAGCAAGTCTTGAAGAACTCGATCAATGTCGCAGGCAAGGCCTATCGCCTGGAAGTTATCGTCAAGGACAGCCAGTCCAACCCCAACCGCGCGGCAGAAGTGGCGAGCGAGCTGATTCTCTCGGATCAAGTCGACCTGATGCTGGTGTCGTCGACCCCGGAGACCACCAACCCGGTGTCCGACCAGTGCGAAATCAACGAGATCCCCTGCATCTCCACGGTAGCTCCGTGGCAGCCGTGGTTTTTCACCCGGGGCGGCAAGCCGGAGCAGGGCTTCGAGTGGACCTACCATTTCTTCTGGGGCCTGGAAGAGGTGATCGGTACTTACAGCGCCATGTGGGGGGCGATGCCGTCCAACAAAGTTGTCGGCGGTCTGTTCCCCAACGATGGCGACGGCAATGCCTGGGGCGACCAGAAGCTCGGGTTCCCACCGGTACTCGCGCAAAAGGGCTTTCAACTGGTCGACCCTGGCCGCTTCCAGAGTCTGACCGACGATTTTTCCGCGCAGATTGCCGCGTTCAAAAAGGCTGATGTCGAGATCGTCACCGGCGTGGTCATCCCGCCGGACCTGAGCACGTTCTGGACCCAGGCCCGGCAGCAAGGCTTCAATCCGAAAGCCGTGTCGGTGGGCAAGGCATTGTTGTTTCCGACGGCAGTCGAGGCATTGGGCAAGGCCGGCAACAACCTGTCGACCGAAATCTGGTGGAGCCCGACGCACCCGTTCAGCTCATCATTGACCGGCGCCAGCGCCGGCCAATTGGCCCAGGGTTTCACCCAGGCCACCGGCAAGCAGTGGACGCAACCGTTGGGCTTCGTGCATGCCCTGTTCGAACTGGCAGTGGACATCCTCAAGCGCACTGAAGAAATCGGCAACGCCCAAGCGGTCCGCGATGCCTTGCTCAAGACCAACCTCAACACCGTGGTCGGCCCGATCAACTGGAATGGCGGACCGGTGAAGAACGTCGCCAAGACGCCTCTGGTCAGCGGCCAGTGGCGACTGGGCAAGGACAATAAATACGACCTGATCGTGACCAGCAATGCCACCGCCCCGGTGATCCCGCTGGGCGGCGAGATGCAGGCCATTACGTATTGATCGCGCAACAGGACACGGGTGCACCATGCAACAACCACTTCTGCAAATGACCGATGTGCACAAAAGCTACGGCTCGGTGAAGGTCACGGACGCCATCGACCTGACCCTGCAACCCGGTGAAGCCCTGGGCATCATCGGTCCCAATGGCGCGGGTAAAAGCACGCTGTTCAACCTGATCGCCGGTGGCGTGGTGGCCGATAAAGGACAGATCCATTTCGAAGGCCGCAACGTCACCCGCGAACCTGTGTTCAAGCGCTGTCAGCAGGGCATCGGCCGTTCCCATCAGATTCCGCATCCGTTCGTGAAAATGACCGTGTTCGAGAACCTGTTGGTGGGCGCAACCTTTGGTGCACGGCTGCGTGACAACGAAGCCAGTCAGTGGTGTGCGCAGACGCTGGAACTCACTGGCCTGATGCGCAAGGCCAACGTGCTGGCCGGCTCACTGACCTTGCTCGACCGCAAGCGCCTGGAAATGGCCCGGGCCTTGTCGACCCGGCCGCGCCTGTTACTGCTCGACGAAATTGCCGGAGGCCTGACCGAACCGGAATGCCTGGCGCTGGTGGAAACCATTCAAGGCATCCACAAGTCCGGCGTTGCCATCATCTGGATCGAGCACATCGTGCACGCCTTGCTGGCGGTGGTCAGTCGCCTGACGGTGATCAACTTCGGCGCCAAGCTGGCCGAAGGCGAACCGCGCAGCGTGATGGCCGACCCTCGGGTCCAGGACATCTACATGGGCATCGGGAGCTGACGCATGCTGACCATCGAAAAACTCTGCGCCGGCTATGGCGACTTTCAAGCGCTATTCGACATCAGCCTGACCCTTGAGGCCGGTGAAACCGTGGCGATCATCGGTTCCAACGGCGCGGGCAAGTCGACGTTCCTGCGCTCCTTGGCCGGGTTGATCAAGAACCAGCCTGGCGCCATTACTTTCAAGGGGCAGGCCATTGGCGACATGGCAGCCAATCGGGTGCTGGAGCGCGGCATCGCGTTGGTGCCGGAGGGCCGAAAGTTGTTTCCGTCCCTGAGCGTTGAAGAAAACCTGCTGATCGGCGCCTACAGCAAACGCCCGGGACCGTGGACGCTCAAGCGCATCTATCAGCTGTTCCCGGTGCTGGAAAAACTGCGCAAGCGACCGGGCACCGCGCTGTCTGGCGGCCAGCAGCAAATGGTCGCGATTGGTCGGGGCCTGATGGCCAACCCGCACTTGCTGTTGTGCGACGAAATCAGCCTGGGCCTGGCGCCGACGACGATCAAGGACATCTACGCCGCATTGCCCTCGATCAAGGCCGACGGCACCACAGTGATTCTCGTCGAGCAGGACATCAATCAGGCATTGAGTGTGTGCGACCGCTTCTATTGCTTCCAGGAAGGGCGGGTGTCCCTCACCGGCCGGCCTGGGGATGCGGACAAAGCACAAATCAAAGCCGCGTATTTCGGGATCTAGTGATGGAATGGCTCAATACTTTGCTTCAAGGCATGTTGCTCGGTGGCCTGTACGCGATGTTCGCTGTGGGGCTGTCGCTGATGTTCGGCATCATGCGTCTGGTCAACATCGCCCATGGCGACTTCATTGTGCTGGCGTCGTACCTGGCGCTGGTGGTGGTCAATCATCTGGGCTTCAGCCCGTTGGCGAGTCTGCTGATCGTGGTGCCTCTGATGTTCTGTTTCGGCTATCTGCTGCAACGGCTGTTACTCAACCGCACGCTGGGCACGGACATCCTGCCGCCGTTGCTGGTGACGTTCGGCCTGTCGATCATCGTGCAGAACGTGCTGCTGGAATTTTTCAGTGCCGACAGCCAAAAACTGGCTCAAGGCGACCTTGAAGTGGCCAGCGTCGGCATGGGCAGCCTGAGCGTCGGCGTGATGCCGCTGATCGTGTTCTGCAGTGCGTTGCTGATCATCGGCGGCCTGCAATTGCTGTTCTACAAAACATCGTTGGGCCGGGCGTTTCGCGCCACCTCTGATGACCAGCACACCGCACGGCTGATGGGCGTCAACAACGCGCACATTTTCGGCCTGGCCATGGCGCTGGCGATGGCCGTGGTATCGATTGCCGGCGTGTTCCTGGCGATCCGCACCAGTTTTGATCCCACGGTCGGGCCGGCGCGGCTGTTGTACGGCTTTGAAGCTGTGATCATCGGTGGCCTGGGCAGCCTGTGGGGCACGCTGGCCGGAGGGGTGATTCTCGGCGTTGCGCAAACCCTGGGGGCAAAAATCGATCCCGGCTGGCAAATCCTCGCCGGTCACCTTGTGTTTCTGCTGATCCTGGTCGTGCGTCCGCGTGGCCTGTTTCCCCGGAGTGTCGACTGATGAATGCCTTGAACAACCCCGCGCTCAGGTTTCGCGTACAACGCACGACCACCAGCAGCACCATAGGCCTGTCGTTGCTGGGCCTGTGCGTATTGATCTTGTTCAGTGCACCCTTGTGGGCCGACCGGGCGAGCCTGCGTCTGGTGGTGGAGTTCGCCTATTACCTGGCGTTGGCGCAAATGTGGAACCTGCTGGCGGGCTACGCCGGCATGGTCTCGGTAGGGCAGCAGGCCTTCGTCGGTCTGGGGGGCTATCTGCTGTTTATGCTGGCGAGCCAATTCGGTGTGCCGCCTTTGGTGGCGGTATTGCTTTCAGGCGTGTTGGTGGCGTTGCTGGCGATTCCCACGGCGCTGATCGTGTTTCGTCTGCGTGGCGCCTACTTCGCCATCGGTACCTGGGTGGTGGCGGAGGTCTTCCGTTTGGGCCTGGCGCAGATGAGCAGCCTGGGTGGCGGGTCGGGGCAAAGCCTGCCGGCGGCTATTGTGCGGCAGATCGGCAATGACCGGGACGGACGCGAAACGCTGATCTACTTCACTGCACTGGCCATCGCCATTGCCGCCGTGGCAGCCGTGTTTTTTCTGCTGCGCTCGCGTCAGGGCCTGGCGCTGGCATCGATTCGCGATTCCGAGCCGGCATCCGGCAGCCTCGGTGTGGATACGTTTCGCACCAAACTGATGGTCTACGTACTGGCCGCCGGTTGTACGGGCGTGGTTGGAGCGTTGATCTTCCTGCAAAAGCTGCGCATTTCTCCGGATGCGGCGTTCAACCTGCAGGACTGGACCGCTGTGGTGATCTTTATCGTGATCATTGGTGGCATCGGCACCCTGGAAGGCCCGTTGATCGGCACGCTGATTTACTTCGTATTGCGCGGTTGCCTGGCGCAGTACGGTGCGGTGTACATGATTATCCTCGGAGTGGTCGCGGTGGTGATGATGCTCAAGGCCCCGCAAGGGGTGTGGGGGCTGATCAGCGAACGCCTGGGCTGGCAGGTTTTCCCGATGCAGCGACGGTTATCTGTACAGCCTACCTGATAGACGGTGTTGTTTGGGTTAACGACTGCTGCGCAGCCGAACGCAGGCTGCGCCAGCTGCTACAAAAAGGGGGGATGCGACAACAATTGCTGGAGCGCATGGTAATCCGTAGCAGCTGGCGAAGCCTGCGTTTGCGGTTTATCTGTTAGACGGTGTTGTTTGGGTTTACGACTGCTGCGCAGCCGAACGCAGGCTGCGCCAGCTGCTACAAAAAGGGGGATGCGACAACAATTGCTGGAGCGCGTGGTAATCCGTAGCAGCTGGCGAAGCCTGCGTTTGTGGTTTACCTGTTAGACGGTGTTGTTTGGGTTTACGACTGCTGCGCAGCCGAACGCAGGCTGCGCCAGTTGCTACAAAAAAAATGCATTACGACAGCAACTGCTTAACTGACTGGCATCCTCCAGAGAACCTGCCCCCATGGATCGTTTACTCAGTGTCGAAGCCTTTGTGCGGGTTGCCGAAACCGGCAACTTTGCCAAGGCGGCCCAGCAACTGGGGGTGACCCGTTCGGTAATCACCCACCGTATCCAGCAACTGGAGCAATTCATCAACGCGCCGCTGTTCCACCGCAGCACGCGCCATGTGCGGCTTTCCGAAGTGGGCGAGACCTACTACAAGGAATGCGCCGACATGGTCGCCGGGTTCAACTCGCTGACCGAACACATGCGCGAACTGCGGGCCAAGCCCACCGGCAAGCTACGGGTGCAGATGCTGCCGGGTTTTGCCATTGGTCACTTCGGCCGCATGCTGGCCGAGTTCACGCGCTTGTACCCGGACATTGAAGTGGACGTGATCGTCAATGACCGGGTGGTGGACCCCATCGAAGAAGGCTTCGACGTGGCGTTCCAGATGTTCCCGCCCATGGCCGAAACCCTGATCGAGCGCAAGCTGTTCAGCGTGCGCCGATTGTTCTGCATGTCCCCGGATTACGCCAGCGAGTTCGGTGTACCGACCCATCCCCAGGAATTGTTGCAACACAAGATCGCCCTGTACGAAGGCTATCCGTCGCGCAACCGCTGGATCTTCACCCGCGACGACGAGCAAGTGGAGCTGAGCCTGCCGGGCCAGGTGCGCTCCAACTCCGTGCACTTGCTGCGCGATTACGCGCAGACCGGTGTGTGCATTGTCTGCCTGCCGACACTGGTGGCCAGTGATGACTTGCTCAGTGGCCGGCTGATTCCGGTGTTGCCGGATTACGCACTGTCCTCTTTCAATTTTTCGGCGGTGTATCCCGCCACCCAGCGCCGGGCCTTGAAAGTGCGTACGTTGATCGACTTTCTGGTGGACAACTTCGGCGATGAGCCATGCTGGGACAAGCCCCTGCTGGAGCGCGGCTGGGTGCGCTGAAAGGCAGGGCCCTGGCGAATACACTAAACCTGTGGGAGCGGGCTTGCTCGCGAAAGCGGTGTGTCAGTCGCCATCTGAGTCAACTGATAGATCTTGTTCGCGAGCAAGCCCGCTCCCACAAGTATTGCGCTGGTTTCAATGTTCGCGTTTCGCAAACACTGTTGTCGCCGGTCCTCTAATTGTTCGCCAAGGTGCTGCGACGTACTGTTGGCTCACTGTTACTACAACAACAAAACGGTGAAAACCATGAGTAGCGCTGCAATCGAAACGGTCTTCGGCTCGCTGGACAACTACACCAAAGGGTCGGTTGAAATCATCAGCGGCCAGGCCAGCCACTACGCCTTTTCCAACATTTTCGAAGTGGCCGATCTTTCCCGCCCTTATGAAAAAGTCGTGGTGGGTTTCAACCTCGGCTACGTCGTTGAATCCATCCGTGCCGAAGGCCAGTCGCCCTGGTACACCGCAGCACACGACGAATTCGTCATCGTCATGGACGGTGAGGTTCGCGTGGACTTCCTCAAGCTCGATGCGCCGTTGAAAGCCGGCGAGGGCACGCATCTGGCCGGTGACGTACCTGCCGGCAAACCGATGGGTTATGTGTTGCTCAAGCGCGGCCATCAGTGCCTGTTGCCGGTCGGCACCGCTTATCGCTTCGAAGCCAGCCGCCCGGGTGTGATCCTGCAGCAGACCATCAAAGGCCCGTTGTCGGTCGAGAAATGGGCCGACATCTGCTTCAAGTGATCTGCCACACCCGACCGCCCACCCCACAACAACAAGAGGAATTCCGCCATGGCCATGCTTGAAACCGCTGCCGACACCGCCCACCTTGCCGACGATGAAGTCCAGGCCAGCGCGCCCCATGCCGTCACCGGCTACCGCTCATTCAAACTCGGCGCCTTCGAGCTGTCGCGCGACGAGTATTTCGCCCGCATCACCTGGCCGGCCAAGGGCCAGACCCGCTCGCACCTGATTCCGGTCGACGCCTTCCTGCGCGCCATGATGCGCGACGTGGCCTGGGGCTTTTTCTATGGCTGGGTCAACTTTGACCAGGTCATCGGCACCCGCAATTACTACGGCAAGGTCGACCTGTACGCCGGCACCTTCAACGGCACGCTCAAGGCGGCCGGGGTCAATTACACCGAAAACTTCGAAACGCCACTGATCATGGCCACCTTCAAGGCCATCCTGCGCGACTGGACCAATGCCACCTTCGACCCCTTTGCCGCCCCGGAAGAAACCGGCAGCGCATTCGGTCGCAAGAACGGCAACAACATCGAAGCCATCGAGCGCTCGCGCATCGCCACCAAACGCATGCCGGGCCTGAAGGATGACTCGCCGCTACGTGACGACCTGCCGGTCAACCGCCAGTTCATCGATGTGCCGCAGGACGAACCGGAGGTCCACGCCGCCGAAGGCTTCGAAGGCGAACTGCATGCCTTCAACCTGTTCAAGTACCTGTCGCGCTCCGACGTGACCTGGAACCCGTCGGTGACCTCGGTGTGCAAGGCCAGCCTGTTCTGTCCGACCACCGAGGAGTTCATCCTGCCGGTATTCCACGGCAACGACCGCATCGAGTGGTTCTTGCAGATGTCCGACGAAATCATCTGGGACGTCGGCGACAAGGACGACGGCAATCCCCGTGCGCGCATCACCATGCGTGCCGGCGACATCTGCGCCATGCCCGCGGACATCCGTCACCAGGGCTACTCGACCAAACGCTCGATGCTGATGGTCTGGGAAAACGCCACGCCAAACCTGCCGCAACGCTACGAAAGCGGTGAGCTCAAGCCGTATCCAATCGAGTTCTAGGACCTCGCGTCCGGCCCGGCCCAGCGCCGGGCAAAGCGCTCAGGAACCACTTCGTCAAACACTGCGCCAGCCGCGCGGTGCGAGGAAACCATTATGCAAAATCAGCTCTATATTGATGGCCGCTTCGTGGATGCCGTCGGCGGCGGCACCATCGACGTCGTGTCGCCCCATGACGGTTCGTTGATCACCCGCATCGCAGCAGCCGAAGCTGCTGACATCGACCTCGCCGTGGCCGCCGCCAAGCGCGCCTTCCCGGCCTGGTCGGCGCTGGGCGCCGCCGAACGCGGACGCCTGTTGCTCAAACTGGCGGACAGGATCGAAGCGTGCGGTGAAGAACTGGCGCAGCTCGAATCCCTCAATACCGGGCACCCGATCCGCGATTCCCGTGGCCTCGACGTACCGCGCACGGCGGCGTGCTTCCGTTATTTCGGCGGCATGGCCGACAAGATCGAAGGTTCGGTGATTCCGGTCGAAGCGGGGTTCCTCAACTACGTGCAACGCAAGCCGATTGGCGTGGTGGGGCAGATCGTGCCGTGGAACTTCCCGCTGATGTTCACCAGCTGGAAAATGGGCCCGGCGCTGGCGGCGGGCAACACCATCGTGATCAAGCCTTCGGAAATCACTCCGTTGTCGACTTTGCGCATTGTCGAGCTGATGACCGAAGTCGGCTTCCCCAAGGGCGTGGTCAACGTGGTGCCGGGCTACGGCCATACCGCCGGGCAAGCGCTGGCCGAACACCTCGACGTGGGCAAGATTGCCTTTACCGGTTCGACCGCCACGGGGCGTCGGATCGTCGAAGCCTCCAAAAGCAACCTCAAGCGCATCCAGCTGGAACTGGGCGGCAAGGGCGCGAACATCGTGTTTGAGGACGCCAACCTGGACGCAGCGGTCAACGGCGCGGCGTGGGCGATCTTTCACAACCAGGGCCAGGCCTGCATCGCCGGTTCGCGGCTGATTCTGCACAAAGACATCGCTGATCAATTCCTTGAGCGTTTCATTGCGTTGGCCAAGTCCATTCGCCTGGGCGACCCGCTGGACCCGGACACCGAAATGGGGCCACTGACTTCGGCGTTGCACCGCGACCGAGTGATGGCGTACATCGACATCGCCATCGAGCAGGGCGGCAAGGTCTTGGCCGGCGGCAAGGCACCGGACGATAAAGCGTTCGCCAATGGATTTTATGTCGAGCCGACAGTGATCGAGGCCAGGCCCGGTGACCGTGTTTGCCAGGAGGAAGTCTTCGGCCCGTTTGTGACCGTGGTGCGCTTTGGCACTGACGAAGAAGCCCTGGCCATCGCCAACAGCAGCGAATACGGATTAGGCAGCGGCCTGTGGACGCAGAACCTGAGCCGCGCACACAAAATGGCCGACGCGATTTATGCGGGCATGTGCTGGATCAACTGCTACAAACGGGTCAACCCCGGCAGTCCGTTTGGCGGTGTCGGTCAGTCCGGCTATGGCCGGGAAATGGGCTTCGAAGCGATCCACGACTACACCGAAGCCCGTTCGGTCTGGGTCAATGTCGACGCCAACATCCCGCCGTATTACAAGCGTTGAGGCCTGCCATGAATCCTTTTGTTTACCAAAGCCTGCCGACCCGTGTGGTGTTCGGCTGGGGCAAGCTCTCGGCGCTGGCCGAGGAAATTGAACGGCTGGATGCGCGGCGTGCGTTGATCCTGACCACACCGGAACAGCACGGGCTCGGCGAAAAGGTCGCGGCGTTGCTCGGTGATCGTGCCGCCGGTGTCTATCCAAAGGCCGTGATGCACGTCCCGCTGGAAGTGGCGCAAGCGGCGCGCGTCGAGGCGGCGCGACTGGACGCCGATTGCTGCGTGGCCATCGGCGGTGGCTCGACCATCGGCCTGGGCAAGGCGATTGCGATGGATTCCGGCCTGCCCATCGTGGCGGTGCCGACCACCTACGCCGGTTCCGAGATGACGCCGATCTATGGCTTGACCGAAAACCGCCTGAAAAAAACCGGACGTGATATTCGGGTTTTACCCAAGACCGTGATCTACGACCCGCAATTGACCCTGACCCTGCCAGCGCACATATCGGCCTGTTCGGGCATGAATGCCATGGCCCACGCGGTCGAGGCGCTGTACGCCCAGGACGCCAACCCGATCATCGGCTTCATGGCCGAAGAGTCGATTCGCTCGCTAGCGCAGGCCTTGCCGGGCGTTGTCAGCAATCCCGATGACCCCCAGGCGCGTAGCCAGGCGTTGTATGGCGCGTGGCTGGCGGGCATTTGCCTGGGTTCGGTCGGCATGGCCTTGCACCACAAACTCTGTCACACCTTGGGTGGCACGTTCAATTTACCCCATGCCCAGGCGCACGCTATCGTCTTGCCCCACGCCGCGCATTACAACCGCGAAGCAGCGGCCGGGCCTTTGCTACGGGCCGCCCGCGCATTGGGTGGGAGCGAAGCGAGTGAGGTCGGTGCCTTGTTGTACGCGCTGAACCAGAAACTGGGCATCCCACTGGCCCTGGCGGACATCGGCTTTCCGGCAAACGGCCCGGCCGAAGCTGCGCAAATCGCTTGTGCCAGCCCTTACTACAACCCGCGGCCGTTCGAGCAAGGCCCGATTGAGGCGTTGTTGAACCGTGCCCTGACAGGTCAGGCCCCAGCCTGATCTGCCGGCCACTTTTATCCTCGTCGGAATAACAACAATGACCGATCAAGACAAAGCCATAGAGTCACTGATCTCCCAACAGGCGGTGAACAGCTTCAACGACGCGCCCAACGCGCGTTACAAACAGATCATGCAAAGCCTGGTGCGCCACCTGCATGGGTTTGTCAGCGAGGTCGAGTTGACCGAACAGGAGTGGTTTGAAGGCATTGGCTTTCTGACCGATACCGGGCACAAATGTGATGGCCTGGTGCGTCAGGAATTCATTCTGCTGTCGGACACCCTTGGCGTTTCGATGCTGGTCGACGCGATCAACCATCGCCACAGCGCAATGGCCACCGAAACCACGGTGTTTGGGCCGTTCTACATCGATGGCATGCCGGATCGCGAGTTCGGCGAAAACATGGCCTTCACGCCCGGGGAAACGGCGCTGGTACGCGGACGCGTGGTCGACATTCATGGCAATGCCTTGGCCGGCGCGGTGCTGGACGTGTGGCAGACCGCCGACAACGGCATGTATTCCGGACAAGACACCGAACAGCCTTTCGGCAACTTGCGCGGGCGCTATCGCACCGACGCGGATGGCTGCTTTGCGATTCGCACCATTGTCCCGGTGGCCTATCCGATACCGACCGATGGCCCGGTAGGGCGCATGCTCGATGCCGCCAACCGCCACGCGTGGCGGCCCGCGCATCTGCACTTCATGATCGAGGTGCCGGGCTATCGCAAACTGGTGACGCACCTGTTCAACCACGATGATCCGTATCTGCAATCCGATGCAGTGTTTGGGGTGAAACAGTCGTTGCAGGTGATTTACGAAGACTTGACCTGCCACGACGATGTGTCCGCCAGGCTGGGTATGGACGTGCCGTTCAAGCGTGCGTGTTATGAATTTGTCATGGAATGTGCGTGAATCATGGGTCAGTTCTTTGCGGTGTTTGCCACTGATCACTCGGACTGCCAGGCGCTGCGCCAGCGTCTGCGGCCCAGTCACCAGGCGCATTTGCGTGCGACCGGGGATCATCGGGTGGTCGTACGCCTCGGCGGCCCGATCCTTGATGATGCCGGCGCGGCGATGACGGGGACGTTGCTGGTCATCGAGGCGGGCAGCCTGCCGGAGGTGGAGGCGTTCATGCGCGACGATCCCTATGTCCGGGCGGGACTGTTCGCCAGCCTGCAGATTCGCCCCTGGCACTGGAGCCTGGGCAATCCGGAACTGCGCGGTTTTCCATGACCAGCATTTCCTTGTGCCGACTGGACGACATCGCCGACGGCGGGGCGTTGGGATTGCCACAGCACCAGCAACTGCATCCCGCCGGGCTGGTGGCGGTGCGTCAGGGCGAACAGGTGTGGGTGTACATCAACCGCTGCCCGCATTTCTCGGTGCCGCTGGACTTCAATCCGCAGCAGTTCTGCACCTGGCGCGGCAAGGTCCTGATGTGCGCCCATCACAGCGCGATGTTTCGTTACGACGACGGGCACTGCATCGACGGCCCGTGTAAAGGCGCGCAACTGGAGGCCGTGCCGGTACGTTGGATCGCAGACCAACTGGTCATGGAGATTGAACTCACCGCCGGTCAGTAACCGGGTGGCTGATGGGGGCTGATCTAAACTCCTGTTGGGGGTGAACCAGGTTCATCCGGAGGTCATCATGAAAAAACTGTCACCTATCAGTCTGTGTCTCGCCTTGTCGGTTTTGAGCGCCCCGGGATGGGCGCAAACGGTGGTGCCGATGAAAGGGCAAAGTTCGCAACAAACCCAGGCCGACATCAACGAATGCAACAGCATCGCCGCCAGCCAAAGCACCTCGACGGCTTCCACGCCTTCCGGCGGGCGGATCAAGGGCGCTGCTGCCGGGGCTGCCGCTGGCGCGGTTGGGGCCCAGGTGCGCGGCAATCAACGTGACGAGGTCTATGATCGTGTCGACGATGACACGAAACAGGACTATCGCCAGAACCGCGCCAAGGAGACGGCGGCAGCCGGTGCCGTGGTCGGTGCGTCACGTCAGCGCCAGGAACGCCGGGAGCAATCGAAAACCACGCAGGCGAACACCACGTCGGCTTACACCAGCTGTTTGCAGGGCAAGGGTTACCAGGTCAATCCTTGAATCAGGTACTGAACACCCTGTAACTGCAGGAGCGAGCTCGCTCGCGATGGTCGTCAACGATAACGCGGGTTGGCAGGTGCCCCGCGGTGCTCTCCGGTTTATCGCGAGCAGGCTCGCTCCTACAGATGGCATTGGCCGCAGGTGTTTCAGACGGCGTTGTCGAATTTCTACCCCGAGTACCGGTTGGTGGCCCAGGCCATCCCCAGTCAGCCTCGGCCACGGGCGGTGCTGCTGAGCATGCTGCACGCCAACATCCAGGATGTGTTCAACGAGTACGGCGTACAGATCATGTCGCCGCACTATCTGGGTGATCCGCAACAGGAAAAATGGGTGCCCAGGGACAAGTGGTACATGGCGCCGGCGCAGGAATCGAAGGAGACGTTGAAGTAATGGCGGGGGGCTGACAGGGCGAGGACGCGCATTGCGGCAAGTGCGATGAGCGACCGGGGCGGTCGCTCAGTTGTAGCGGTGTCAGAAAAGCATATAGGCGGATGCGGTCGTCTGATTCAGGTCGATCTCTCCGACCTCCAGGACTTCGTATTCAGCGCGCAGGCCGATATTGCGAAACACATCGACCTCCAGGCCGACACCGTAGGTCAGGTCAACCCCGGTATCGTCGTCGGTGGCATTGCCGTCGGCGTCCCAGGCGTGAGCACCGACACTGCCGAACACCCGCATCCGATCGCCCAATGGAAAGCCCACATGGGCGGCAGCCTGGGCCGACTTGCCTTCGAAATCGACATTCTTGTCCTTGAATTGACCCAGGTCGACGTAGGCACCCTCGAAGGCCAGGTAACTATTGACGCGATACCCGGCATAAACCTTGTAGCTGGTGTCGTCGTCGTCCAGTCTGGATTCGTCGGTCTGTATGCTGCTTACGCCGGCTCCAAGATATAAACCTTTGTCATCGGCGAGCGCTTGAAAAGACAGCAGCGATAGCAGTGAAGCGAAGCCAAGGTTTCGAAGTAGCATGTGTGGTGGAGTCCTTGTACAGGTTTGTCTGGTGTTAGGGTTCGGCGAGCATTTGAGGGGCCGTGAGGGGTTAATAGAAGTCATTGATTGATATTTTTGAGTCATAGGGCGGGATGTTTGCCGGGCATTGAAAGTAGCGTCTTGCCAACGCTTGAATGGGCAGCGCTTTGGAGAACAGCCAGCCTTGCGCCAGTAGAACCCCCTCCGAAACCAGATGCGGCAGTTGCTCCTGAGTCTCCACACCTTCGGCCACGACCTTGAGTCTCAGCGACTTGGCCAACTGGGCAATATGGCGCCACAAGGCGTCCTTGGCCGCGATCTTGTCGTCTGCGATGAATGAGCGATCTATTTTCAGAATGTCGAATGGCACTGAATCGAGGAGCGAGAGGTTGGAGTAGCCGATACCGAAGTCGTCCACGGCAATGCGGTGTCCGCACGCACGAAGCCGTCGCAATTGCTGGGCGGCAGGCTTTTGGTCGAGCAGGGTCCTTTCGGTGATTTCAAAGGCCATGGCGGACACAGGCATGTTGTAGGTGGCCAGCACGTCGGCCACATAGTCCGGGAAGCTCGGGTCCTGAATATCCTGGGCGCAAAGATTGACCGTAATGTAGAAGTCCTTGCAGGCCCAGAGATAGGTGCTGTAATCCTCCGCCACTTGTCGAATCACCGAGCGCGTAAGTTTGCGGATCAAGTCAGACTTCTCCGCCACCGGGATGAAAACATCCGCAGGCACTTGGGTGCCGTTGTCGTTCCAGTGGGAAAGTGATTCGGCGCCCACCAGATAGCCCGTCGTCAAGTTGACGATTGGCTGATAGTGAACCCCCAGGGTGTTGGCTTTCAGGGCATTGCGCAGCCGTACAGCGGTAGAGGTGTAATGTCGTTGAATACACCTTGCGAGCAAGAGCAGCGCGGCGAACACGCACGCAAGGCCAATGAATAATTTGAATTTGAGACTTGTCAGGTAACTCAACGGAAGAGAAACGACAGAGATCAGTTCATTTCGGTTGCCCGCAAAGGCGATCAGGGCCTTGTCTGCCGAGATAACCAGTTCTTCCAGGTGGAAGGGCTTGCGCATCATCAACGGCCTGGGACCCGTAGAGGCAATGGGCACTGCGCCGCCGGGGCCGATGAGGTCCAGTTGCAAGTCCTCGGGAAACTTCAGATTGTCGAGCAGGATTTTCTTGTTTGCCCAGACATAGGTTGACTGTTCCGACACAATGATAAAGTCGGTGTCCGCGGAAACTGTGTGGCCGGAATCCACCCAGTAGGTTCGCTTGCCAACGGAGAACTTGCGTTTGTCGTTACCGGTCAGTATCGACGGGAGTTCTTGTCCGTAGGAGGAACAGATCTTGCCGTTGGGCAACTCGATTGCCGCTTGATCGACGAATCGCAGGTTCTTGACCAGGTCAGCCAGTTGCGAGTATTGCTCGGCGGAGCACGCTTGACCCGAACGATCAAGATCGCCGAGGGTTTTCAGTACTTTGTCGATCTGCGCATTGGGCTCCACTTGTGCTGCGCGCAGATCGACATAAACGTTATTCAACTTCCGTGCAGTGAATGACTCCGCCAGTCCACCAGCGCAGAGCCATGCGGCCCAGCCCGCTGCAGCAATCAGACAGACAGTGACTGCGTGCCTTCCAAGTAACGCTTTAAATGCGGCAACCATCGATAAACCCCGAGGTATCATTATTTCACTGTGCTTCCTGTAGTCGCGGTTTAAGCGTCTTCAGTACGAGTCAATTACCCAGGCCAATAAGATGCCGCTTGCATAGACTGCAATGCACAGTGCGATCTTCTGCTTGAGTGGCAGTGTGTTTATTCGATGATGCATGCTTATCTCCTTGAGTAGGCAAATAAGCAATTCTGGATAGCTGTTGTTAATCAAGGAAAATCATTAATCATCATTTACAGGGCTTTGATAAAGGCCTGTTAGCGATGATTTCTATCGCCAGCGACCTGATTGTAAACGGGAGAGGTCATGTTCCTGGGTCTGGCTGAATTGCGCCTGGCCGTTTCCGACGGCGTCTCTCCGTAAGCGATCTGATACGCCTTGGAGAACCGGCCCAGATGGTGAAAGTTCCAGAACATCGCGGTTTCTGTGACGGTGGGCCAGGTTTTATTGATCAGATCGCGACGGGCACTTGCGAGTCTCAAATTTCTGATATAGGCGATTGGCGATATCCCGAACGTTTCAATAAAGCCAAAATGCAGGGTGCGCGTGGTGGTTTCAAGTTGTCTTACGAGCGACTTTATAGTGAGCGTTTTTTTTGTGTTTTCATGGATGTACTGGATGGCTTCTATCGCCACCTTTCTTCTTGTCGGGACTTTGCGGCTGACACCGCCTGCGGGCGTCAACGACTGCAACAGAGAAGCGAGTACCGCACTTTCAATCACCGAACCCTCTGCTTCGCTGCGTTGTGCTGAAGCAGCGTCATTGATGTCGTCACAGCAAGCGCTGATGGCTTGAATGGCCGATTGTATGAATTGAAAGTTTTCAGCCTGGAAGCTGTGTTGTGTCCGGTTTGCAAGAATATCCATGACAGGGTGATGTTGGCGGCACCGGTTATAGTTTTCCAGTGTCGTGGTGATGGTGAACAGTGTTTCATTCGGTTCGCAGGTGTAATGCACCGATTCATCGCTGTGCAGTACGATGACTTCGTCAGGTCGTAGTTTGTGATTATTTACGACGGGGCGCCCAATCGGGACCTGGGAGATGGCGAATGTCACGCATCCGGCAGGGACAGAACTGACCAGGGTTACGGATGAGTCGAACTCAAGGCGACTGCACTGCAGTTGCGGACTGTGAAAGAGTTTGTGTTGCCGAATGCGCGCTTCATGCTCGGTCGGAATAAGGCTCATTTCCCATTTGCCTATTGTTCTATTCAGTTGGCTCGGCAAGGCAGAAGACAAATGAAAGATCTCGTCGGGCGGTGCGATACTCATGAAATTGAAGGCTCATCTGTTAAATGATTAAGGTCAAGCCTGACGGGCAGTCATGGAGAAGATACGCGATCGGGCGTTCATTCTGTCGGTGAGTTCGACCCCGTTTCCATTGGCTTTGAACGGGTTGTCAGAGTCCCCGGATCAGTTCCAGTTCTGCCGAAAATGCGTACTTGCTGTCCGACGGTGAGTCATCCAGGCGTTGAATGTTGCGCGGATCGATTTTCGAACTGAAAATCTGCGATTGGGGTTTCATCGGGTCAATGGCTGCTGCCGTGAAGGAATAAAAGTCGTCAATACGATAACCGGTTTTTACCTGATAGCCAGTTTTCACGGTGCTTGGGACCTTCTTGTTGGTTTCGACATTCGTCAATTTGGCACTGTAGACGCCCTTGTCGTCGGCCATGGCCTTGAGGGAAAGCAATAAACCAAACGACACGGTGACGAAGTTTTTCAGTAGCATCGAGGCGATTCCTTATTAACAGTTTATTCAGGCAGAGCAGAATGTCAGCTTCATCTCTGCCACGACTTGGGCTGCAAACAATCTCACTTCGATGGTGCCTGCCAAAGTCAATAACTCATATTTTCCAGGTCACCGGAGGAGGCCAGTCAACGTTTTCCCCTGCGAATACAGCGCTCCTCAAAGTAGTATGAGCCTGTTGGCGTAGCTCATGCCGGTATCACTTTGTGGTGGGGCAGGGAGAGCAGAATCACTGTTCTGCTCGTCCGTATGATACTCATTCTCACTTTGAATCTTCAGATGCGACAGTTTCTGGCTGTCATCCGGGCTTGTTTCAATTTCATAATATTCAATGGTCGTGCTTTCGACGGAGCGCTCGTCGTGCGCCAACGAATAAAGTGGCATGGCAGACAGAAAAAAGACCGTCATGAATCCGAAAGTCGTCGACTTGTGGGTTCGCAGGAAATGCATGGTTTTCACTTGATTCTCCTGTATAGGGCATTGTCCCGGGCGAGAATCAAGCAGGCTCGATTCCAAGGATTATCGGCGAGGGATTTTTGTCAGGAGAGACGTTTGATTCAAATCAATAAGTATTATTTTTGTTTGAAAATTCTTTGATGTGAACCTGGACCAGGCGGGTGTCGAGTCGCTGCGGGAGGCTGATTAATGGTTCATGCAGCGCAAGCGACCAAGTTCATGGATGTAAAAACACACGGCGTTTTTATCCTGGGTCGGGATCAACTCGTAGTTTAGAATGGCGCCTTCTTGCAAGACATACTGACGCCTGAAGAACAGGTCAGGGGTCTTTTCAATGGCAAAAAGTTCATTGTCCTGGCTGAGCTTGATATTGCTGACCTTGATCTCGACGTGTGTATTGTTTTCTCCGATTATATTCGCCGAGATGGTCGCGTTGCGGATTTTTCCATTCAGGCTTTCCAGTGTGGTCCCCGTGAGTCGACCATGCCCGATAGTGAGGTACTCTTCGGTGTTGAGTTGGTTGAGATCCTCCAGCCATTGTCGGGATTTTGTCTGGTAGCTGGTATTTTCCATGTAGTGCGAAGGTGAATAGACAAAAGAGAAAATGCACAGTGCATTGATCAAGCCTATAAGAGGCCAGTGAGCGGCTTGCGGAATTCCGAACTTCATAAGGTGACTTCCAGACATTGACGAATCATCAAGGCGAGGTCTCTTTCGCTGCTGTTCAACTGCAGATTTACAGTGCTTTGATCCTGGCGGATGCACGAAACGGAATAATTGGCTTTATACAGGTTGATCCAGACCTGGCCCTTCAGGTTTGGCGGTAGCTGTTCAGTTTGTTTGACTGACAGATCCATCAGCGCTTGAGCCTCGGCAAGATCGCTGCCCACGGCGTGTATGACCAGTCCATTCTTGTCGATACTGGAAATTTCAATTTTTGGCGCGTCGAAGTCGAATTGAAAAATAGTAAAGGCAACGACTGCCAACGTAACAAAATAACCGACCAGTTGGGCCTTTGTAATGCGGGTGGAATTACTGGTTTTCCCTGGAGGGGCCAGTTGCTCATCACCACTCGGTGGCGGTAGTTGCTCAATGATGGGCGCGGGTGGTTGCGCTGTTTCTACTGGGGGTGTCGGTATATCTGCTTGCGCATCGACGACACATTGCCGGTTGAAGCAATATCCTCGTCGAGGAACAGTCATCAAGATCTCGTGATCCCGACTGTCATTGAGAATATTGCGCAGTGAGAAAACCGTTTGATTCAAACTGCCGGAGGCAACCACGCGGTCATTCCAGGTGTAGTCAATGATTTCATCGCGGCTTTTAGTGACACCTGGCTCCATGAGCAGCAGGTCCAGCAGACGCGACTCAGCTCTACCTAGCGTGGAATTCTGTACATCTCCATGGGGTGTTGTAATGGAAAGCATGGCGCTCTCGGGGTCGAATACCGCCATGGCGCCATTTTTCAACTTGAAGGTGTAGCTCATAGAAATCTTCCGTTCAGGCGGTGTTGGCCTGAGTATAGGGGCCGGATTTGGCTCGGTACATTCTGGTCTGGGAAGTGAACGAAGATGAGGGCCAGGCGGAAGGTGCACTGCGTGTCGCATTTACAATGCCGGACTGTCTCGTTTCAGAGGCGTGCGGTTCGGCAAACAGCCCGGCCTGCCAAAGGTATCAGTTCAATCAAACAAAGAAAAAGCATTGCTGGATGACCCATGGTTTTCGATTTGGACACCATGAATAATGCTTGGAATGGATTAACTGCGCTATCCGAAAACTGCAAGCTCGGGCAGGCGGGTTTGCGCGCAGCCAAGCCTGAATGAACTAATTTCGTTGTGCCGACAGTCTTCAAATTCAGCCTGAACTATCAAGATACAAATCAATGATTGTATTTTTGCGCACTTGGCTTGCTAAAGATTATTTTTGATTCTTATTAGCTTTGAGCCGGGGGCGTTACCGACTTAAATGGCTCTCGAGGAGCGTTGACGCACATCGCGTTCATGATTTGTTTGTCGCGGCGTAAACGATCCTCACCTCTCGTTCTACGGCTTTGCCCCGGGTCCTTTCATGAAGGGCCCGGGGCTTTTTTTGAGCGGACGAAGTTGGCCAGAAGCCAGGGCGCGAGCAAAACGACAAGGACATAAACACGTCATGCCATTGTCGTCGCCGATCAAGGCAAGACATCGTAGCCACGTTGTTGCAGGCAGCTGCTGTAGACGGAGTTGTTGGCGGTGATGTCTTGTTCGCTCTCATTCATATTCTGCCGGCGATCCTGACGTTGCCTGGAGCCCCCCACGACGGCGCCGGCAACCGCGGCACTGTGTGCGCGGTTCTGGCGATAGTCTTGCTGGGTATCGTCGTCAATCTGGTCATAGAGGTTTTCATGTTGGCGGCCGCGAACTTCTGCCGCGGTCGCACCGGCTACCGCGGCGGTTGCGGCGCCCTTGACCCGACCACCGGAAGGCACGGTGCTTTGCACCGGATGTTGCGCGTTGGCCTGGGATTGGCAGGCACTGGTGTCCTGCTGGATGGTCTGGGAGGTCTGGCCTTTGAGGGGAATCACTGTTGCAGCCAGGGCGCTGGTGCTCAGCAACAGCATCAGTATCGCCAGAGTTTGGGCCGGAATTTTCATCATTGAGTCTCGCGTCAGGCGTTGGTACGGCTAACGGTTTGTCAGAGGGAAAGCGCGGCGGGGTATCACATTGAAACCCCATGCCGGTCTGCTTGCGATGGGGTTTACCTGAACGTCAACGCTTGAGGAGGAGGGCCTCCATATCGTCTGTCATGCCTTTGAGTGCAACCTTGAAGTCATTGGCAACAATCGGCTGTTCGGCATTCTTGATGGTCTCGCCGAATACCTTGCGCACGATCTTCGCGACCGGCATACCGGTCTTGGCGTCGATCAGGTTGGCTTCGATGTACATCTCGGCGGTCTGGTCCCGATGCCCGGTGGCTGCTTGTGTCGCCCCGACAATGGCCCCGATTGGAACAGCCTCATACCAGTGCATGCCTTCGTTGTTGGCGCTGACGTGAGTGATCGCTGCCTGCAGGATCAGTGACCGCGAATCGGTCGGCGCCAGCTGCGGATAAGGGATGATCGCATAGCGACGGGCAAAGGCGGTCTTGACGCTGTTGCTGGTCATCAATTGCAGGTCTTGCAGGGTCTTCAGGCTGACGCGCGCGGTCGGCTGCGGCGATGGATACAGCTCCACCTGCCGGAACACCACCGTGGAATACGCGCGAGGATCGAACCCTGGCGATACCCAGCGCAATACTTTCTGCTCACTCGGCGTAGTTTGCTCCTCCAGGCCCTGGTAATTGCCCAGGAAGCCCGAGTATTGCTCTTGCTGCGCGACTTTCGAGACACAGCCGACCTGAAATACACAGCTCAAAGCAATACCCGCAATCCATTTATTCGACATGCCCATGTTTTTGGTTCTCAAGTGATGAAAGTTGTCATTCAGGTTCCGACCTGGCCCCGGGCATTGGTCCGCACGCCTTGTTTTCAGGCACTGATACTTGCCGGTCGGTTACGCAAAGCAGGTGCTTGCACGCCGGACAATGCGGGCCGAATGCTGCCCGTAGTTGCGGGATAATCCGAATCAATAACTCTCAAAAACTGTCAAACACGGGGCCGGTAAAATTGCACATCGATCACTGTTGCCTACGCTAACCCTTAGCAATGCCGGCTTTGGCGTCTACAGGTGAGTGAAATGGATTTGAGAGAACAATGGATGGGTACCGCGTCGACATTCTTCGTTGCGTTGGGCTTCATCCCGATGGCTCAGGCCGATGATTCGGCAGAATTGGCAAAGAAAGCCCTCAACCCGGTAGCGGCGATGTACAGCCTGCCGGTGCAGTACAACTGGGACCAGAAAATGGGGCCTACCGGGGAGGGCATGCACAGCGTCACCAATATCCAGCCTGTGCTGCCGTTCGCCTTGAACGAAGACTGGAACCTCATTTCCCGGACCATTCTACCGATCATCGACCAGCACGGCCTGGCCCCCGATGGCGCGGCGGACAAATCCGGCACCGGCGATATCACCCAGAGTTTTTTCTTCTCGCCGACCAAACCCACGGAAAGTGGCTGGATACTCGGTGGCGGCCCGGCGTTGCTGATACCGACCGGCAGTGATGAATTGCTCGGCAGCGAGCAATGGGGACTGGGCCCGACGGCGGTGGCGTTGAAACAGTCCAATGGCTGGACCCGAGGCATTCTGGCCAACCATATCTGGGGCCTGGACGATAGCCCGCCGGACGACAAGGAAAAGGTCAACCAGACCTTCCTGCAACCCTTCCTCTCGTACACCACTCATACGTACACGACCTACGGGGTAAACACCGAGTCGACCTACAATTGGCAATCGCGCGAATGGTCGGTACCGGTCAACCTGACGGTCACCCAACTGCTGAGGATCGGCGGTCAACCGCTGACGGTGCAGGCCGGCCCGCGCTATTGGCTCGACAGCCCGGAGGACGGCCCGCAAGGCTGGGGCTTTCGCGCCGCCGTGACGTTCCTGTTTCCACGCTGATACGCCGTTTCGCACGGCCTGGAGGAGGCACCCCATGGACCGATTCACCGGCGGTTGTTTGTGCGGCAAGGTGCGCCTTGTCGCGTCGGGGCGCCCGTTCCGGGTTGGCGTTTGTCACTGCCTCGACTGCCGCAAACATCATGGGGCGCTGTTCCACGCGTCCGCGATATTTCATCAGGATGCCGTGACGATCGAAGGTGAAACCCATGACTACGCCGGGCGGCATTTCTGTCCGTTGTGTGGTTCCTCGGTGTTTTCACGCAGCGCAGACGAAATCGAAGTGAACCTCGGATCCCTGGATACCCCTGACCAGCTGACGCCAACCTACGAAATCTGGACTGTGCGACGAGAGGCCTGGTTGCCGGCGTTCGCGCTCACCCGACACTACGAGCGCGATCGAGCGCGCGCGGGGCGTTTAGAGGACTGACGGGCACCGAGGTAAGGGCTGGCGAACTCGTTCTGCTTCCTCGCAACGACGTACATTCTTTTGGCAGCGACCTGGGTATTGCGCCCATGCCGGCGAGGGACGTCATCCAGCCGCCAGAATTCGGCGCCATTTCACGGATCAAGTACGGCGGGAGCGGTGAGGCCACGCAGTTGCTGTGCGGATTCCTTGGTTATCAAACACCCTTCAGTCCGCTGCTTTCTTCGCTGCCCGAAGCCGCGTTCAGTCGCGCATTCAAACGCCAGTTCGGCACATCCACCGGCACCTGGCGCAGACAATCAGCGTGAGAGGGGGGCGGTGCCAGCTTTCCATGGTTACCTGACCAGGCTTGACCCTTTGAACTCAGGGAAGTCGAGTCGATTCTGCCCGAGCCTGGCTGGCTCGCAGCGTTCTGGAGACCTGGGCTTGAATCTCGTAGGCAGGCGCCTCGACGGCTTCGTAGTCACGGGTATAACGAGTGGCAAACTCGCGATCACCCCATTGCTGGTACTGCTGCACGTGCTTCAACTCGTGCGCCCACAGCGCGACATCGTTCAGTGCATCCTCGGGATTTCGAAAGACGATGATGTCTATCAGGGTGACCGCACGTACATCGGGATTCTGCAGCATGGTGTGTGCGGCGTTCAGCTCCACATCATCGCCGACCTTGTAGCGCGCCGAATCGAGCACTTGAATGTCATACCAGGGTTCGAGCTGGGCCCGGATATTCAACGGGATTGGCCGGATATCGCCCGTTGCCGCGGAGTTGCGCGATTGCACAATCCAGTTCTGCAATCCAGAGGCCGCCATCTTGTTCATGTCGTCGAAGATCGTTCCAGCTTCCTCTTCGGAACCAGGGGCACAAAAACAAGCGACCATGCAGATCTGGGACTGGCCGGCCGGGCAGGCGAAAACCGAGGACGAGGTGCCTGCGCAAAGGAGCACGATCGCTAACCGGAAAACTTGACGCAAAAATACAGCTGACAATCGGTTCTCCAAAGGGCAATGGCGGTCGGCAGGCGATACGTTGGGCATCTTGCGCCCATTGTCCTGCCGCGTGTTGGACCGCAACGACACCGTTCGATTCCCTGGGTTCCAGAGTATTTTCAACATCGCCTGAAAGGCCGTGCCTGGCCGACAGCGGCACGTTTACGCTGTTAACTGTAACGGGTGTTTAATAAAATCGCTTTGGCGTGGGAACTTTACTTCGCAAATCGCCTCCATAGGCTGTCCTGGTGGCCACTCGACATGCCTGCCTCGCCAGGCATGGAGCAACACCAAGGAAATCCGGAAGCAACACACCATTCAGGGACTAAAGGACTTATCGAATGAACACTACAGATCAAGTGCAAGGCAGCAGCAAGTACAGCGCAAAATGGCAGGCGCGTTTTGCCTTCTTCGATGCTCACGGTGCGCCCAATGCACCGGGTTACAAACCGGCACTGCAGCAACTTCCCCTGAAACAGAAGATGAGCATCAACGCAAACATCATTGCGTTCTTCTTCGGGCCGATTTACCTGTTTGTGCTGGGACTTTGGAAAAAGAACCTGACGCTGATTGCGATCATGGTTGCCATTTCCTTCGCTCTGGACGCTGTATTCGCACTGGTCGACTTTGGCTTCGCCAAGCAGGTCAACTTTGCCGTGGGCTTCGCTTTCAATCTGCTTTATGCCCTCTCGACCAACTACGCCTACTACCTCAAGGAACAAAAGGGCGAACAGGGATGGAACCCGTTTAAAGGCATGCGCTGGTAAGCAATTCTGAAAATACAGCTACAGGGTCATGACAGAACATGTCCCTGTCGTTGTGTTCTGACCGAATGCGCTTTCTTTATGCGCGCTTTCACCTACTTGATTGACCCCTCATGACACTGACAATGTTCGTCTTTTTCTTTCAGTCCATTGCCGGGGGCATTGCTACTTGTATCGTGATGCCCAGCCCCGGCGTTATCCCGCCATCTACCAGGAACATCGACCATCCCTCCAAACCATGGCGAATCTTTTATAGGGTCATGGCCATCTGCATGTGCAACCTGGGAGCGGTTGTGATGATCATGATTCCATTGGCCGAACTCGACAATAATTTCGCTGGCAATGACCTGTCGAACGTTACTCGCGCATTGCTGCTGCTGGTCCTGCCAACACCCTTGCTCCTCGTCCTCTACTGGCTGTTTGCTAAGGCCGCGCGCAAGCGGGCCAGGGATTGCAGGTAAGGCTGTCTCATGAGGCGGCGAAAAAGCCGGCTGTTAGCCAGACGCTAACGTAACCCCCAAAGACTGACGCAACTGCGCCGGACTCACGCCAAGGCGTTGCTTGAAGGTGGTCGCCATGTGCGCCTGGGAGTTGAAACCGCAGGCGTAGGCGATCTCCGTCAGGGTGGCGGTCGGATTGCGCATCAGCGCGCGGGCCTTGGCGAGGCGTCGGTCGATCAGATAACTGTGGGGGCTTTTGCCGGTGGCGTTTTTGAAGGCCCGCATGAAATACCCTTCGGACAATCCAAGCAGGCCCGCCATCGCCGGTACGCTCATTGGGCCTTCGAGGCCTGCATCAATGAACTCATCGAGCAAGCGCATCCGGCTGCCGGTTATCGCGCCATGGGCTGCTGTCGACACCGCTTCGCTACCGGTCGCCCGCTCGGACAATGCCAGTGCCCAGACTTCCCAATCATCCTCCATGGAGGGCAGCAATAGCGCTGCGCGCATTCGCCAGGCGAGGGCAGTGGCCTGCTGGTCGATACGATTGTTGAAGGCACGATCCCCCTCCAACGCCATACCGTCGGTGCGAATCACCCGCAGGTATTCACCGCCCTGGGGTGATTCGGACAACACGTCACATCCGGCGGGGACGAACGCCAGGCCGTTGGGCACGGCATCGAAGGGGCGTATGCGGTCACTGCCGATGGCGTGCAGGCCTCGCTGGCTGTCAAAGGCAAAGCCGATTCCCGCCTGGGTCGCGACATAGCGGGTCGCGTAGGCGCAACCGGGGAGCAATTCGATCGTCCAGGGACCGGCCTCGATACGACGGACCGGTTCGGACAGCAGTGGTGGCGGCGGGCGGTTTCGATGACTCATGGACACCATAGTAGTGAAGAGAGGGGACAAAAGTCAGGTCGGTTTTTTGAAAGCCGCAATACGGCGCCGTTGTTCAGACTGGGCAAAATCTCAGGGGGACCACCCATGCACAGACTGACTCGCGACGATATCGAACAGGCCGCTCGCCAGGTTTACCAGGTCATGCCCGCCACCGCCCAGTACCCTTGGCCCTTGCTGGCTCAACGGTTGGGTTGCACGGTGTGGGTCAAGCACGAAAATCACACGCCTACCGGTGCTTTCAAAGTGCGCGGCGGGATCACGTTCATGCACTGGCTTAAACGCGAGCACCCAGGCGCGAAGGGCATTGTCAGCGCTACCCGCGGCAACCATGGCCAGAGCCTGGCACTGGCGGCTCGCACACTGGGTCTGCAGGCGTTGATCGTCGTGCCGCAAGGCAACTCGGTAGAAAAGAACAACGCCATGCGCGGCTTTGGCGCTGAAGTGGTCGAGTATGGCCGGGATTTCGATGAGGCCCGTGAAGAGGCTGCCCGCCTGGCGCAGGCGCATGACCTGTTCCTGGTTCCGCCGTTTCACACCGAACTGGTCAAAGGTGTCGCCACTTATGCGCTGGAGCTGTTCAACGCCGCGCCGGACCTGGACACCGTTTATGTACCGATTGGCTGTGGATCGGGGATTTGCGGGGTAATCGCCGCCCGCGATGCGCTGGGTCTGCAAACCGAGGTGGTTGGCGTGGTTTCCACGCAGGCCGCGGCCGCACAGTTGTCGTTTGACGCTGGCGTGATATGCGAAACCGCCTCGGCCAACACTTTTGCCGACGGCCTGGCCGTGCGCAAGCCGATTCCAGAAGCCTTTGCCGTCTACGCGGCGGGTGCGGCGCGGATCGTATCGGTCAGCGATGACCAGATCGCCGAAGCCATGCGTGTGTATTACACCGATACCCATAACCTTGCCGAAGGGGCCGGTGCGTCGGCGTTGGCAGCGCTCATCTCGGAGGGTGAAGCCATGTCGGGAAAAAGGGTGGGGGTGATTCTGTCCGGTGGCAACGTCGACAGGTCGGTGTATGCGCGAGTGATTGCGTAAAGGGGGCCATGACCCTGGTCACATAAATTTGAAATGCACGGCATTGCTCGACAGAATCACGCCCCGATCCGGCCAAAGGCGCCGGACGTTCGTGGTGAAAAGGGGCCGCAGTTGAACGAACAGACATTGTCCATGCGCCTGGAGCGCGTGGCGGCACATGTGCCAGCCGGTGCGCGCCTGGCCGATATCGGCTCGGATCACGGCTACCTGCCGGTGGCGCTGATTCGCCGTGGCGCCATTGTGGCGGCGGTGGCCGGCGAGGTGGCGTTGACGCCGTTCCACGCGGCCAACCGCACCGTGCGCGAGAACGGCCTGGACTCGCAGGTCACCGTGCGCCTGGCCAATGGCCTGGCGGCAATCGAACCGGGAGACGGGATCACGGCGGTCAGCCTCTGCGGCATGGGCGGCGAAACCATCCGCGACATCCTCGACAGCGGCAAGGCGTACCTGAGCGGTCAGGAGCGCCTGATCCTGCAACCCAACGGCGGCGAGCAGCCATTGCGCCAATGGCTGATGGACAATGGCTACCGCATCCTCTGCGAGGAAGTGCTGCGGGAAAATCGTTTCGACTACGAAATCATCGTCGCCGAGCGCTCCGGACCGGTGATCTACACCGCCCAAGAGCTGTACTTCGGTCCGTTGCAGATGCAGGCCCGCACTCCAGCGTTCCTGGTCAAGTGGCAGCGCAAGTTGCGCCAGAAACACAAGACCCTGAGCCACTTCGCCCGGGCGCAGCAGGCCGTGCCCGAGGAGACGGTGCAGGACATCGCGCGGCAGGCCCGGTGGATTACCGAGTTGTTGGCTTGAGCCAGGTCCGGGATGTGTACGTGTCTGCCCTTACGCGGGCGATGGATCGACCTTTTTCCCGGACCCATTGCCTTTTGCCTGACGGGCGCTGCGACGCAGTTCCTGTGGCTGCCTGACGGCGACGGATACGGGAGCGCGCTGGTCAGTTTCCGCTACATCGCCAACGGCCTGATGACCACCGATGAGGTCGTGAAAAAACTGGAAGGGCGCTGATCATAGATACGCCCTGATTTTCCACGGTTATCAGCGCGGCATGGTCTTTCGCAATTTGATTGGCGTAGGCGATGGAGAACTTGCCGACGGCCTGGTCGAAAACGTCCAGCGGGCCCGTTTTCGCAAATTTGCGCAGGTCTTCGTGGTAAGAAATTTCGCCGTTGATCGGGTCTGGAGACAAAAATTCAGCGAAATAGCGATTTTTTTTCGGCATACGACCAGAAACGATTCAGCGGCGTAGCAACGCGGGTTTCAGCCAAAGAGGCAGGCGTCCCCAGGTCCTGGAAACAGTACCGTTTGTCGATGTTTTTGTTCAAAAATTGAACGATCGGGATATGCTGGGCTCTGATTTTCCAGCAGGCGGATCCTTCGGGACGCGCTGCACTCACTAGAAAAATGGACGTATACCTCATCTGCATTGAATGGAATGCGCATGGGGATTTTTTTTACCTGAGACCTGGAGTGATAGTATGCCGTCATCACTGACTCGCTGGGCGAGTCGCTCTCTCTTGTAATACCAAATTATTTAGTTGCTTCAATCTTTGCCAACTTGACCTTGCAGGTGCGAATAAATAATTCGCCTGCCTGGGGCATGGTCAATTTGCACTGCTGCTATAAGTGGAGATGTAGTTTTGGATATTAATACAATGATTGGCCTGATCGGCCAGAAAGAATCCATGGAGTTTTTGCGTTTAGGTGTTGTGTACGTTCATCTGTTGGCGTGCTGCGTGGCCATTGGCCTGGTGTTTGCGAGCGATGCCGCCATGGTCAAGGATCTATTGAAAGGTCGCGTGTCGTCGGGTCACGATAATGAACATATGGCCAGTCTGCAGAAGTCTGTTGCCAATGCGTTGATATTCTTGTGGGTGACGGGCGCTGCGATTATAGGTATTGATTACCTTGATAAAGGCATGACCTATTTTGCCAATCCGAAACTTCAAGCAAAAGTTATTATTGTATTGTTGCTGACGTTCAACGGCATGTTGTTGCACCGTTATGTATTGCCTGCAATGTTGAAGGCCGGTTCTTTGCTTGATCTTCAGGTCAATGTACGAATGTTTGCCCTGTTCTCTGGCGCACTGTCGGGCGTGTCCTGGTTGTATGCCGCCATGCTTGGTGTCGGTCGACCGCTGGCCTGGAAGTATTCGCTGACCGAGTTGCTGATGGCCTATCCGGTGTTGATCGTGCTCGGCTTTGCGATGATGGTGGCGTTGACCCAGTGGGCGCGTAAGCGCAACGAAGCAACGCCGGTTCAGGAATCTACCTGGATGTTTGCGGGAATTCCTGCGCTGCGCTGAGCTGACGAGAATCCGGGAAAGGACGGTTGAAATCGTCTGAACCGCTCAAACATCAAACCCCCTCCTTGTGAGGGGGTTTTTTGTGCGCGTGGGTATCAGGAAGTCAAAGAAACCGGCTCATATGGCTAATGCCAGTCAGTTAAGCGGTAATGCGATCTGTAGCAGCTGCCGAGCCTGCGAGGCTGCGTTCGGCTGCATAGCAGTCGTGAGTCCGGCTGACGCGGTCTGCCTGACGTACCGCGATTACTGGTTT